>CAZRAW010000016.1:0-26105 GCA_964598065.1 uncultured Lentimicrobiaceae bacterium | reverse complement strand
GGGCGTCTTTCTCAAAATAACTTTATGCAAATGCTTACACTGGAGAATCCAACGACAATCCATGTGTTAGCTTATTCTGCAAAGGCCTTGCGTAAAGTGAAAGAAATAGCTTTATGAACTCATCATCGTTACCTCTGAGAGTCTTTGCTTTTTCCAGTAATTCCGTTATTCGCTTTTCAAAAGCTCGTTCCGTATCGACAGAATAGCGTGATGCAAATTTGTTGCTTTGGTTTAATCTGTCCCAGGCCAGAAAGTTATTAGGCCATAGGCGGTAGTTTTCAAATATCTCCGCATCAATAAGCTCAGACAGCCGCAAAAGATGTTCGTTGTTGGGAATAGCTGTCTTAAAACTTTCGAGCTTCTCATTCACAGGTTTCCCGATGGAGTAATGTACCCTGCCTTTTTGTCCCGTAATTCCCTCTAAGATACTGTTTAAATCTTCATCCCCACTTTTTATATAACTTTCTTTTGAGGAGATATAAAGCTCCTTAACTTTTTGAATATCACATGGTTCCCATTCGTAGGAAACGCATACCGGCCGAATATTCAAACTTTTTAATTTATCAAGAAAACTGCCTTTTCCCGACAGGCTAAGCATTTTCAGTACTCCCGGATCTGTTCTGTCATCGCCGTTTTTGGAACGTCCTTTTCGTTGGGCAATCCATACCGACAGTTTTTCTTCTGTGATAATTTTGCGGATATAAGTCGAAAGTCTTTTTGAGTTAAGGAGCATCTCGCGTGGCGAACCACCTCTAAAGACGGTAATTGTCCGGTTGATTTTACCGAGGTCGGTAACAAATGGAGAAACCATCAGGTTGTCACCCCATGTGATGGACAACCATATATTATAATCTTGCAGCAGTGTTGCCAGAATAGAAGAGTCCAGTGTAATATCACGATGATTGCCGATAAAAACGTGGGGAGTTCCCGGTTGCAGCACTTTGAAACCGGAAACGCTCAGGTTTTCAGTAGTGTTTTTTACAATTTCCCAAACGAGCGGTCTCATAAAATCGTGCTGAAACTCGATAATTGATTGTGAACGGGCAGCTTGAGCAGCCATCTCTTTTGCTTTTTCATGGCCGAAAACAAAGGAAAGGATGCTGTAAAATTCGTCTTGTTTTACAATGCGCTGAATAGCCTGCTGTGCTTCTTCTTCATTATAGGGTCTGATGTTCTCAAAATCCATCGCCACCATCTCTTTCTGATTTTAATTGCAGGCAAAGATACAAAACTAAGTGCGGTTTACAATGTTATCAGGAAAATCCATTAGTAACCTTGCGGTTAAAACGTTTGTTGTTCATCAGATAAAGGATGGTGTTGAAAATGATCTGGCGTAACGGGCCTGCCACGTGGAGCAGCCACAGGAAGTTGTCCTGTACTTTTTTGTAATGCAAAACAACCCGAATGTTTTCTTCCGTATGAGACGGGTCTAAAATCATACGGGCTATTTCTTCGCCGGAAACCAGAGCGGCGTAAATACCCTCTCCGGTGAGGCCAGAGACAAAACCGGCTGCTTCGCCGGCAAGAAAGATATTTCCAAAACGATAGCCGCGGTAGTCGTAAGTGATGGGATAACTTTGGTAGCTGGCATGGGAAATGTCGAATCCTTTCTCTTTTAACCAGCGGTGGAAATTGGCTTTCAGTATTTGTGGGGAAAAATGATTCGGGTCTGCCAGACAACCTACGGATAGATAGCCGTCGTGTGGGAAAATCCAACCGTAACCCGACCGGAAATAGCGACTGTCCATGTAAATCTCAAACTGCTGGCTTTCTTTCGCCGGAATCAGGTACTGAAAAGTGATCAGACGTTTTTTCACAGGAAGGTTCAGGAAGCGTCTTACTTTGGAATATGCCCCATCAGCACCTACGAGATATTGATAACCGAATTTTGTTTTTCTGTTTATTTCAATGTGGCCTTTTTCGATATTTGTAACCAGTGCGGAGGTCATGACTTCCACCTTTGTTCCTTTTAATTTTTTCTGTTGCCATTGTCCGAAAGTCTTCCGGTTGATCATAAAAGCAAAAGAGTCCTTCTCGTAGCGGGTTGTAAATTCCGATTTGGGACCAACAATTTTTGCTTTGTTGATTTCAAATTCAAAAAGGTTATGGGGAATCTCCATGATTTCCAGCGACTTTCGGGTGATACTTCCGGCACAGACTTTCGGCCCTGTTTCCGGTTTTTTCTCCAGCAGAAGAACCTTTTTCTCTGATTTGCCGAGTATCTCCGCACATCGCAACCCGGCAGGACCGGCTCCCACTATGATGATATCGTATTGCTTCATGCTCACATGGAAATGTCCATTAATAATTTAACAGATTGATGGTATGACAAGCTGCCACTGCTGCCGTTTCTGTGCGTAGTCGCGAAAGACCCAGTTTCACGGGGACAAAACCGAGAGATTTGGCTGCTTCTACTTCTTCCGGACTAAAATCGCCTTCGGGCCCAATTAGTACCAATGCATTGCTGCCGCGGTGGTAAGCTTTGAAAAGCTCCAGCGTTACCTCCTTGTCGATATAGGCTATGAATTTTTCGCCTTCAAAAGGCTGCCGGATGAGTTCTTCAAACCTGGCAGCCTCATCCAAAATCGGATGAAACGTTTTGAGTGACTGTTTCATGGCCGCTGTAATCACACGGTTCAGGCGTTCTGCTTTCAGTATCTTTCGCTCGGAATGTTCGCTGATAAAAGGGGTGATACGGTCGATGCCGATTTCAGTGGCTTTTTCCAGAAACCATTCAAAACGGTTGATGTTTTTGGTAGGGGCCACAGCTATTTGCAAGAAGAAATCCCGCCGGTCGGTTCCTTTTTCTCCTTTGAGCACTTCCACAAAGCAGCCTCTCGGATTGGCTTCGGCTATGCGGCAATGGTACAGCATACCTTTCCCATCGGTAAAAAGGATATTGTCGCCGACTTTCATACGCAGGACTTTGACAATATGCTTCGATTCTTCGTCCGTCAGCTGAAAAACCGGTAGCATAATATCCGGAGCATAAAAAAGATTGGTGTTCATACGGTAATGTGATTTCAGTCCGTTTTCAAAAGTGTAAAGGTAAAAGATTTTGTTTGTTTTTGCGCCGGTGATTTTTTCGAGTGAATTTTGATTGTCCTGTTTCACTCCGGTAAACATGTATTGCCGTGCGGTATCCCAAAAAGTCTGGAAGCTACAGGAAGGACAATCCCGACAAGCATCCACTGTTATTTGTCAGAGACAAAAAAAGCGACAAAATATTTTGCCGCTTTCCTAAAATATTCTTTTATCCCGTATGGACTATGCATACTTTTTTGCCGTGAGCTCTATAATCTTTACGATAACATCGACTGCTTTGTACATCGATTCAACGGGAATGTATTCGTACCGTCCGTGATAATTGTGACCACCGGTGTATAAGTTGGGGCAGGGGAGTCCTTTGAAAGAGAGTTGTGCCCCATCGGTACCGCCTCTGATAGCCTTGACAATCGGTTTTATATCTAAAGCATCCATAGCTCTCCTCGCAATTTCAATAATATGCATTTGTGACTCAATCTTTTCGCGCATGTTGTAATATTGGTCTTCCATTTCAACGGTTACCAGTTGTTTCTTAGAACCATTGTTCACTGCCTTTGCCACTTGAAGAAAGAGTTCCTTTTTATTTTCAAAAGATTTCCGGTCATGGTCACGGATAATATATTGTAATTCTGTCTTCTCTACATTACCTTTTACCTGATACAAATGGTAGAAGCCTTCGTAGCCATAGGTTTTTTCAGGTATTTCATCGACTGGTAACGAAGAAATAAATTTATTAGCTATAAGTATGGAATTAATCATTTGGTGGTAGGCTGTGCCGGGATGGACGCTTACCCCTTTAACCGTAACTTTTGCTCCGGCAGCATTAAAATTTTCATACTCCAGCTCTCCCACCTGTCCGCCATCCAACGTGTAGGCCCATTGGGCGCCGAATTTTTCCACATCAAACAGGTGAGCGCCTCGTCCGACTTCTTCATCGGGATTAAAAGCAATACGTATTTTTCCGTGTTTAATTTCCGGATGTTCCATCAAGTACTCCATGCCTGCAATGATTTCTGCCACGCCGGCTTTGTCATCGGCCCCGAGAAGTGTGGTGCCATCGGTGGTGATGAGTGTTTGCCCCTTATAATTTGATAATTCCGTGAAAACGGAGGGAGACATGACAATATTTTGTTCCTTATTTAGTATAAGGTCGCTGCCATTATAATTTTTGTGCAGTTGGGGATTTACATTTTCGGCTGTAAAATCGGGTGCCGTGTCCATGTGTGCAATGAAACCAATGGTGGGGATTTCTTTTTTTGTATTGGCGGGCAGCGTGGCCATCACGTATGCATGCTCGTCGAGGGTTACGTCCTCGAAACCTAGATTTCCAAGCTCTTCAGTAAGAAGTTTAGCCAGTTTCCATTGTCTTTCCGTGCTGGGGCATTGCTCGTTTTCCGGATCCGACTGTGTGTCAATTTTCGCATAGCGAATAAACCGTTCTTCTACTTTCTCCATGATGTTTTTAAATTTTCGCAAAGTTAGCCAAACCGTTTGGAAAGTTATTCATAGATTCAATAAAAATTAAAGATTTTAGATTTTAGAAGTCAGATTTTGGAATTAACCCTGGCAAATGTAAAATTCCACTTAAAATTTGGAGCAAAAATTTTCAGATATTTGCATGCATTATTGTCCACACAAAACATGGAAAAAATATTACTGATTATTCGGCGGGAATACCTGACACGTATCCGTAAAAAGTCGTTTATAATAATGACGATTCTTGGCCCCATTCTCATTGCTGCCCTGGTCATCCTGCCGGTGTATTTGTCGGAGGTGAGCACTTCGATGAAAAAAGTAGCTGTTTTGGATGAAACAGGCTGGTTTTATCAAAAATTTCATAGTCAGGGAAATATACAGTTCTATTATGTGAATGAAAATGTGCAGCAAGCCAAAGCCGAGGCGCTTGCGAAAGGAAATTTGCTGTTGTATATCCCACTCCCCGAATTGAATCTTCCTGAAAATGCAGAGCTTTTCTCCATCAAACAACCCGGATTGTTTCTGCGCAGCTATATTAAAACGGTTATGAGAAATGTCGTAGAAAATAAAAAACTGCTGGCCAAAGGCATCAATCCCGAAGTGATTAAATCCGTTAAAGCCAACATTAATTTGATAACGATAAAAGTAACCAAGGAAGGTATCGAAAAACAGAGCGACACTGGTGTGGAAACAGGGCTGGCTATCTTTTCGGGGATTCTCATTTACATGTTTGTTTTTATGTACGGAGCACAGGTTATGAGAGGGGTAATGGAAGAAAAACAAAGTCGCATTGTGGAAGTGATTATCTCCTCGGTGAAGCCTTTCCAGCTGATGCTCGGTAAAATTATCGGCGTCGGTTTGGTAGGCCTTACCCAGTTTTTGCTGTGGGTAGTTCTTACGCTCGCTCTCGTGGGTGTTTTCCGGACGGGAATTATGAGTGGAGACATTGCGGCTGGTATTAAAACACTAACGGAACAAAGTGTTTCTTCGGGGCAGGCCGGCGCCATGGCTGACAATACCGGCAGTATGGCCATGGTGCAAATTTCCGGATTACTTTCTTCTATCAATTTTAAAGTGATGATTGTTAGTTTTCTCTTCTATTTTCTCGGTGGATATCTGCTGTATTCTTCTCTTTTTGCAGCCATCGGCGGAGCTATCGACCACGATGCAGATGCCCAGCAATTCATGTTACCGGTATCCATACCTTTGATTTTTTCCGTAGCAATGACCAGCGTGATAGCCAACCAGCCCGATGGTGTGCTGGCCTTTTGGATGTCCATGATTCCCTTTACCTCTCCGGTAATTATGATGATGCGTATTCCTTTTGGTGTACCTTACTGGCAAATAGGGCTTTCTGCAGGATTACTATTGCTGACCTTTGTATTTACAACTTTTTTAGCAGGAAAAATTTACCGTATCGGTATTTTAATATATGGTAAAAAGATAAGTTATTCAGATTTGTGGAAATGGTTAAAATATTAAAAATTAGTATTGTACATTAAAAGAGAAAAAGATTAGTCTTAATGAATAAATATTTTCCTGTTAAAATACTGGTGGAAAAGTGGTAATTTTGAACAATTCAACTTCGATGGTTGTAAACGATATTGTTAAGTATAAAATATTATTCTATTTTTGCACCCTCTTAAAATGAAAGTAAAATTATAAACATCTAATTTCAAATGCAAAATAAAGGAGCTATTAAGTTTTTTGCTATTGCCTTTGCCTTGGTTTGCCTCTACCAGTTGAGTTTTACGTACGTGGCTGCAAGGGTAAAGAAAGAAGCAAAAGCTTATGCGGAGAACGGCAAAGCAACCCGCTTGGCGAAACAACTTGCAAACGGGGATCATGCTAAAGAAGTTTACTACCTTGATTCAATTTCCAAAGCACGTGAGAAATATTATCTTGACAGTGTGAACAATGAAGTGGTTTACAATCTGGGAATTGGCAAATATACTTACAAACAGGTTAAAGATAGAGAACTGAATCTTGGTCTTGACCTAAAAGGAGGTATGAATGTTGTACTCCAGGTTAAAGTACAGGATATTGTGAATGCGTTGGCTGGTCACAGTAAAGACCCTGTCTATCGCAAGGCCATGAAAATAGCCACTGAAATGCAACAGCACAGTAACAAAGATTTTGTTACTCTTTTTGGAGAAGCCTTTGAAAAAATAGACCCCAACGCCCGTCTCGCCTCTATTTTTCTTTATGAATTTAAAGACAAAGGAATTACCACAACTTCAAGTAATGCCGAGGTGCTCAGCGTCTTGAAAAAAGAAACTGCAGGCGCTGTAAACCGTACGTTCCA
Source organism: uncultured Lentimicrobiaceae bacterium (assembly GCA_964598065.1). Taxonomy (GTDB): domain Bacteria; phylum Bacteroidota; class Bacteroidia; order Bacteroidales; family F082; genus Sulfidibacterium. The sequence goes on along the minus strand of CAZRAW010000016.1, from coordinate 19,279 downwards.
GATTTTGCGTACACGTATTGACCGTTTTGGTGTGGCACAGCCTAATATACGGAAACTGGTTGCCAGTGGCAGAATTATGGTTGAACTACCGGGTATAAAGGATCCGGAGCGTGTAAGAAAGCTTTTGCAGGGAACTGCCAAACTGCAATTCTGGGAAACCTATAATTTTTCGGATGTTTATACTTATTTCGATGAGGCTAACGCCAAACTGCGTGTTGAAGGTGGCCTGCTGAAAACGGATACTACCCACCTCGCTACACAAAAAACCATAAAAACCGCCGGTTCAAAGAAATCAAAACGTCAACAGGCTGCAAGTAGTGCCACCAACAATTTGCTGAAACAAATAGCAAAAGATACTACCCATGGGCAAAATGAGAGCGCCTCCATGCAAGCTTACACTAAACGGAATCCGCTGTACGCCTATTTGCATCCTTCTTATTATCAGAAAAAAAATGGCAGTTATTATCCTGCTAACACTGCCACCGTTGGTGTTGCCGCTATTAAAGATACTGCAAGGGTGAACCGAATGCTGGCTTTGGTAAAAAATATTTTCCCACGCGATTTGAAACTTGCCTGGGCGGTAAAACCCAATCCCAGAACACCCAATATGCTGGCATTGATCGCTTTAAAGGCAAGTTCACGTGATGGAAGTGCTGCTTTGGGTGGCGATGTTATTTCCGATGCCCGCCAGGATTTTGACCAGAACGGACGGGTAACGGTTGATTTGCAAATGAACAGTCAGGGGGCTAAAATTTGGAAAAGAATTACCGGCGAAAACATTGGAAAACAGGTAGCTATTGTTTTGGATGGTTATGTTTATTCCCATCCGGTGGTAAATGATCAGATTCCTAATGGTCGTTCTTCTATTTCCGGGGGAGATATGAGCGTGACAGAGGCCAAAGACCTTGCCAATATTTTGAAAGCAGGTAAATTGCCTGCACCTGCCAAAATTGTTGAGGAAGCTGTTGTTGGCCCTTCATTGGGACGCGAAGCCGTAAAAGCCAGTATGAACAGTTTTCTTTTGGCGTTTATCGTGGTGCTGGCCTATATGATTGTCTATTATAAAAAAGCCGGTTGGGTAGCCAGCCTCGCTCTGATTGTCAACGTTTTCTTCCTGCTCGGTATTTTGGCCTCTCTTGGAGCTGTGCTGACACTTCCCGGTATGGCAGGTATCGTATTGACACTTGGTATGGCGGTGGATGCTAACGTGATTATATATGAACGTATCAAAGAGGAAATACGTGCAGGGAAAGGTGTGCGCCTGGCGTTGAGCGACGGATATAAAAATGCTTACTCTGCTATTATTGATGGTAACGTAACCACCCTGCTGACCGGTGTTGTACTTTATGTATTCGGAACCGGTCCTATTCAGGGATTTGCTACTACGTTGATTATCGGTCTGCTCTCTTCACTGTTTACTGCAATTTTCATTTCACGTATCATTTTTGACCGGATGCTGCAAAAAAACAGAACTATTTCTTTCGCTTATAAATGGACTGCCAATACGCTTTCAAATACCCATTTTGACTTTATCAGTATGCGAAAAAAAGCCTATATCTTCTCAGGTACTATAATCCTGATTGGTTTGGTTTCGCTTTTCACCAGAGGGATGGACTTCGGTGTTGACTTTACCGGAGGCCGTACTTACGTGGTGCGCTTCGATCGGAATGTGAATACGGAAGCTATTCGTAAATCGCTGACTGTCGCGTTTAATAAGCAATCCCCCACAGTGAAAACTTTTGGCCCTGACAACCAGATAAAGATTGTTACAAAATACCTTATTAATGATAATCGTAATGATGTTGATTCCCTTATTCAAAATAAATTGTATCAGGGGTTGAAGACTTTTTATAGAAGGCCATTGTCCTATAAAGATTTTACCTCCGATACCGAGGGTACAAATAAATTGCTTGGGATTTTAAGTTCACAAAAATTCGGACCGACGATTGCTTATGATATTCGTGAAAAGGCCTATTTTGCCATTTTCTTTGCACTGATTATTATCTTTGTTTACATTGCCATTCGTTTTAGAAATTGGCAGTACGGAGTCGGGGGGGTGCTGGCATTGTTCCACGATACATTAATAACAATAGGTATTTTCTCTTTGTTCCATGGTCTTTTGCCGTTTGGTATGCAGGTGGGTCAGTCTTTCGTTGCCGCTATCCTGACCATTATCGGGTATTCCATTAACGACACGGTGATTATCTTTGATCGTATTCGCGAAAATGTCCATCTGTTTCCCAAACATCCGTTAAAGCGAAATATGAATGAAGGTCTGAACCAGACGCTGGCCCGTACCATGAATACTTCCGGTACAACACTGGTGGTATTGCTGGTAATCTTCCTCTTTGGTGGTGAGGTCATTCGCGGGTTTGTATTTGCCTTGTTGATTGGTATTACAGTTGGTACCTATTCGTCAGTGTTTACTGCCAGCCCCATTGCTTATGATTTGCTGCATGGAAAGCGGGAGGATAAATTGCTCGAAGAAAAAGCTACCAAGCTTGACCAAAGAAAAGCCAAAAAGAAAAAATAATTTTCTTTTAAGATTTCAATAATAATAAAAGTCCGGGCCTTTGGGCTCGGGCTTTTATTTTGCATGTCGGGGATGGTAATAATCTAACAGGGTTTGAACCCCTGTATGCGCCGGGTTGATGGAAAACATTAGTAATTAAGATGGCCGTGGGTAACGGTGAATGTGAAAGAAGACATTAGTAAACTTGAAATTCTCCTGTTTTCAGCGTTGCAATACCCTAAAATTTTTTCGTGATTAATTGATATGGTTCGGCTTGTTGGTCATCCGTTTTCAAATATTTAAAGAGATAATGTATGCCAACAGCTTTTTCCACTCTCTCATATATTTTCCTAATTTTGTGCGCTTTTTGGATATTGAATAAATTTCTATATTTGAAAAAAATCGACTAAAAGAATTGACCAAATGGAAAAAGAAGATAAAAAAATATTTATGGCTAAAGCCATTTCTCTCGCCGAAGAGAATGTGAAAGCATTGCAGGGCGGCCCATTCGGCGCTGTGGTTGTGAAAGATGGAAAGGTTGTGGGGATTGGCAGAAATAAAGTAACCTCTGACAACGACCCGACGGCGCATGCCGAAATTGTGGCTATCCGTAATGCAGCCAATAATCTGGGGACTTTCGATTTGAGTGGCTGTCAGATTTATTCGAGCTGCGAACCGTGTCCCATGTGTCTCGGGGCCATCTACTGGGCGCGTTTCGACAAATTATATTACGCTGCTACCAAAGATGATGCTGCACGCGCCGAATTCGACGACTCTTTTATTTACAAGGAATTTTCCCTTCCTAAGGAAGAACGCTCCATCTTGTCAGTGCAAATGATGCGCGAAAGCGCCGTGAAAATTTTTGACGAATGGATTAAAGCTGAAAATAAAATCCCTTATTAGAATCATGAATGCGCAGGCTTTTCAGCAAGCGACAGAACTTCTCGGCAAATCCCGCTTCACGACGGCTTTTACCGGTGCAGGCATTTCCGTGGAAAGTGGCATTCCGCCTTTTCGCGGACCCGAAGGCCTCTGGAGCCGTTACGACCCGACGGTACTCGACATTGGCTATTTCCATCAAAATCCGCTGGAATCGTGGAAGGTGATTAAAGAAATTTTCTATGATTTCTTCGGAAAAGCAAATCCCAATGCGGCCCATTTTGCTTTGGCAAAAATGGAGGAGAAGGGTTTGCTGGAAAATATCATCACACAAAATATTGACAACCTGCATCAACAAGCGGGCAGCCGTGAGGTGTATGAATTTCACGGCAATTCGCACAGCCTGGTATGTACCAAATGCGGAAAACATTTTGGTATTCCGGATATCCGGTTCGACAATTTGCCGGTGCTTTGCGATGTGTGCCACGGACTGGTAAAACCCGATTTTATCTTTTTCGGTGAAGGTATCCCTCCACGGGCTTATGAAAAATCGCTGGAAGCCGCCCGCCGTGCCGATATTTTTCTGGTGATCGGTACTACCGGCGAAATCATGCCCGCCAGCGAGATTCCATATATCGCCAAAGAAAACGACGCAAAAATTATAGAAGTCAACACCGAACCCTCCAATTTTACCCATCAGATAACAGACGTTTTTCTTCAGGGAAAAGCCACGGAAGTCATGCTGAAGCTGGTGGAGGTGCTGGTTTAAAAGGTTAGTTTGAACATCGAACACCACTGGATATCGCCTCTCGTCTGAGCTGAGACAGGTGAACCCGGATAAGCTGAATTAAGGTTTCTGATTTGAATTAGGCCGTTGATTTACTGATTCCCCGTTAGTTAACGAATACCCGTCATTAGGCTAAAATTTAGAGTATCTGCCTTCACCGGATACTTCAAAGCAGAGCACAAGGCAGACTTAAAGTTGGAAAGTACTTTGACATAACGATTTATAAAACGGCAGTTTATTTCCGGTAAACCTCTCCCGAGCCGGCAGCACTTACTTTTAAAACGGCAGGATTGCCGGTGTAGCCCAAATCTCCGGAGCCGGAGAGAGAGACTTCTAATTTATCAATAGCGTTGACAAACACATCGCCCGAACCGGTGTTGTGGGCATTTACATTAACGGCTGCCAGTCCGCCGGCCGCTACATCTCCGGAGCCGGCAACCACCATTGTCAGTTGGTCAGTACGGCCTTTGAGTTCTACACCTCCGGAGCCGGTAACTTTCAAAGAGCAGGTTTCCAATTGCAGGCCGGTAGCGGTTATATCGCCCGATCCGTTCACTTCGATACCGAGGTTACCATGGATACCACTCACATCAACGTCTCCGGAGCCGCTGACTTTTACCTGAACATTTTTTGCTTTGAGGACAGCTTTTGCATCGCCCGAACCGGTCAGGATAAATTGCAGATTTTGTGTGGTGAACGGAGACTTGCAATAAAAATCCCCGGAGCCGGTGAGGACAACTTTTTGGAGATTTTTCATGGTAATATGTACTTCTAAGGTTTTGGCTCTCCAAATATTTCTGGTAACAGAAATTATAAGCGTGTTATTTTTTACTTCGGTTTTGATATAGCTGAGCAGGTTGTCGTCAGCTCTGACCACCACCGAAAAGGCGTTACCCTGTTTTACATACACGTCCACGGAGCCGGTGGAGGTGATGGCAGTAAACCCGCTTAAGGCTCTGCTTTGTTCTTCGATGTGGCCGTTGCCGCGAATCTGTGCCTGAAGCTGAACGGCAAAAAAGAGCACAATAATGGCCGGCAAAAGTCTTGTGGAAAGATAAAATGTCTTTTTCATAATTTTTTAAATTTAGGATTTAATTATGTCAATAGGACGGAAAGAAACGGGAAAAGTTACAGGATGAGTACTTCCGGTTCCAGCACAATGCCGAATTGCTGGCTGACATCATATTGAATGGCATTGGCCAGCTGCAGGATTTCTTCTCCGGTGGCTCTTCCGAAATTTACGATGACCAGCGCCTGCTGGTGATGAACTCCGGCATTGCCCACCCGTTTTCCTTTCCATCCGCACTGCTCAATGAGCCAGCCGGCCGGGATTTTTACGTTTCCGTTTTTCAGCCGGTAAAAAGGTATTTTCGGAAATTTCCGTTGCAAACGGTTAAATTTTTCCTTCCCGATCACCGGGTTTTTGAAAAAACTTCCGGCATTACCCAACGTTTGCGGGTCGGGGAGTTTGGAGCGGCGAATATTTTTGACGGCATCGCATACTGCCTTTATCGTGATCTGTTCAGAAGGTTTATCCTCAAAAGCTTTTCGAAGTGGTGCATAGCCGAGATTTAATTCCGGTTTTTTTTGTAACCGGTAAATAATATTCAAAACACACCATTTACCCTTTTCGGCAGTTTTGAAAAGGCTGCTGCGGTAACCGAAGTTGCATTCCGGTCTGTTGTACGTACATATTTTGCCCGTTGTTAAATTACACGCTTCCAGGCTGACAAAAGCATCTTTTTGTTCTACTCCGTAAGCTCCGATGTTTTGTACCGGGGCTGCACCGGTCGTTCCGGGAATCAGGCTGAGATTTTCCAGCCCTCCCCAGCCTTTTCTCACCGTTGAATCCACAAAATCCGACCAGCTTTCTCCACCGCCTACCTTTACAAAAACGTGTTGATCAGTCTCTTCCACGATTTCAATACCTTTTATTTCATTGCGTAAAATCAATCCGTTAAAATCACCGGTGAAAAGCAAATTACTCCCGCCGCCCATAATTAGTAGTTTTTTTTCTGCGGGTTTTCTTTCCTGAATCAGGCTTCTTAACTCGTCGTAGCATGAAATAACAGCAAAATAACGGGCTTTTACTTCCACCCCGAAAGTGTTGAAATTTTTTAAGGAGATATTTTCCAAAATGCGGATCATAGATAAAAATGCCTAAAGTGAAATAAAGTTCGAAGTGCCTAAAATTTGAAGTTAAAAAGTGTTTGAAATATCTGCTTTTTACTTTTCATAAAAAATTCTTATTGTTTGAGTTTAAATAACCTTAAATACTGTTAATGCCAGAAACGGAATAATCACTTTTAACAGAAAAAAGGTGTAACAAAAATAGTTAAAAACAGGAACAAGAGAACCTTCACTTTCGCTCTCCACTTAATATTTTTCACCTTTGGTTTTCAAACCTGCTGGTCGGGACTTCTTGTCCGAGGCGAGGTGCTTGCAATACCGACCTGGTGTCATGTCGGGCATATTTTAGCGCAACGAAACTTTGACTTTTTGTGTATTTTGTTTTCCCTTTGGGGGATTGCCGCTTGGAATTCCTTATTTTAGTCCGCCACAGAAAATACCGAAGCCGCATAAAAATATGGTAATAATACCTCTTTCTAATACAACAATGAAAATGTAATAAAAATAATTTACATTTGCAGAAAAAACAGAAAACAATGAAAAAAATTAGTTTAATTGTAGTGATGGCCGGGTTACTCTTTTTTGTCGGCACATCTTTTGGTTTTATTTCTCACAAAGTGGTGAAGACAACTTCTAATGAAATCATGTATGTGTCAGCTAATAATCCGGCGAGCACTAAGTTTCCCGAAGGCGCTAAAATTTTCAGAGAAAAATGTGCAGTCTGTCACCAGTTAACCGGAATGGGCGTTCCCGGTGCTTTTCCTCCGCTGAAAGGTTCTGACTATTTGAAAGCTAATATAAAAGGTGCCATTACTCGTGTGTTGAATGGATCTAATGAGGGTGTTACTGTAAATGGTGTTAGCTACAGTATTCCCATGCCTCCGCAGGTTGATAATCACAAAGATGCCGTGGCTGTTGTAAATTATATTTTAAATGCCTGGGGAAATAATTACGGTACGGTTACAATGGCTGATGCCAAGGATATTAAAATTGTGAGATAGCTTTTTGAAAAGTTGTTTCAATTGGAAAACCTGTAAATTGATATGTTATCAATTTACAGGTTTTTTTATTAGGTTTGGCAGTTGAAACCACTGTGGCATGAGCTCTATTTATCGTAAGTTGGTCGTTTATTTTCTGTTACTCAATCTGTTTGCTATCGGATCGGTCGGGGTTTATTCCTATTACAAAGAGAAAGAAGCCTTGCTTTCCCGTACTTTCGACCAACTGATTTCTATCCGTGTGGAAAAAAAAACCCGAATCATTGGCTTCTTTCGACAAAGGATAAGCGATATGGAAAACATTTCTCGTTTGCCGCAAATACGAAAGATAATGTCGGAGGCTGCGGTCTCCGGAAAAGATTTCATTACCCGCAAAAACAAATCGCCATTAAATCAATATCGTAAGTATCTATTTGATTATTTGAAGGATGCCGGTTGTTATACGCGCCTTCTGTTATTGGATGATACGACAAGAGCTTATTCTCTGAATTTGAGAAGCCCGTTTGATAAATATCGAATTCTTCAGCCGGCTGAGATTAAGGTTTTACAGAACTTTCAGCAGGCTCAGAAAAACAAGAAAAAAGTGTTTGTGAAAGAAGTGATCTTAAACCCGGGGAAAGGCCATCCGGTTTTGCTTATTGGGAAAAATATTTTTGATCAATCCGGACATTTTTTGGAAATGCTGGCACTCGAAATTCGCCCGGGTGCTATTAATGCCATCATGTTTGAAAACAATCCTAACAATGGCTTGAGCAATACCGGAGAGGTTTATCTCGTGGGAAATGATGACTTGATGCGAAGCAATTCGCGGTTTCTGAAAAATTCGATTTTTAAAACCAAAGTAAAAACGCCGGGTGTTTTCCGTGCCCTGAAAGGAATAACAGGAGAAGCCCAGTTCAAAGATTATCGGAACATTTCGGTTCTCAGCGCTTACAGCCCTTTGAATTTCTCAGGAATCCACTGGGCAGTGTTGGCTGAGATTGACGCCAAAGAAGCTATGGTTCCTATCTATTCCATCCGCGACAATATCATTTATCTGAGCTTACTCATTGCATTGATTTCTGCGGCAGTCATCACTTTTCTTTCGCGGAAATTCTCCGATCCCATAAAAAAATTAAAGGCTGAAACTACAAAAATTGCTGCCGGTGAGTACGGAAACACGTTGGAAGTGGAAACAAAAGATGAAATCGGTGAGTTAACACGGTCTTTTAATGAAATGTCGGTACGGTTAAAATTACAGGCTGACAAGCTGGAGGCAGAGAAAAAATTGCGTCTGCGTTCCGTGATTGATGCCCAGGAAGAAGAACGGCAACGGCTGTCACGCGAATTACACGATGGCCTCGGCCCACTGTTACTAACCGGAAAGATGAAACTCGAAAGTGCACTGAATACAAAGAAAGAAGCCATGAAAGCAACCATGGCGGAGGTGATGAAACTGTTTTCGGATACGGTACAGGAAATCAGGAATATCTCTAACAACATGGTGCCTTCGGGGCTGAAAGAGCTTGGCTTGCCCATAGCGCTGCAAAATCTTTGTAAAGAGGTAATGGATAATCATCCGATAAAAATTCATTTGATGCTCGACCTGAAGCAGGAGCATTACGCTAAGTCAATAGAAATTTACCTTTTCCGTATTGCGCAGGAAGCCATCAACAATACATTGAAGCATGCCGGTGCCCGGCAGATTCAGCTCAGCCTCGAAGAAATTGAAAAACATCTGTTTTTTACGCTTGAGGATGATGGCTGTGGCTTTGATACCGGCAGCCAGCCACTTCATAAAGGGAATGGCCTTATCAATATGAAAGAAAGAGTAAATTTGCTCAACGGATACTTTGAACTGACGACATCTCCGGGAAATGGAACTAAAATAGATATCGAAATACCAATCTAATGAAGAAAATTCGTCTTATACTCGCTGATGATCATCGGCTTTTCAGGGAAGGACTTCACGCTTTGCTCAATCAAATCGATGTGCTCAAGATAGTGGCGGAAGTAAATGATGGCGATGAACTGTTGGAGGCCATTGGGCATCTACAACCCGACGTGGTTTTGTCGGACATCAGTATGCCCGGGAAAACCGGAATTGAAATTTGTGCCATTATTACGGAACAATTTCCTGATGTAAAGGTAATTATGCTTTCCATGTACAACAACGAAGCTTTTTTTGTAAACAGCCTGAAAGCGGGAGCAAAAGGATTTTTATCCAAAGAAATATCCCGCGATGAGCTGTTGAAAGCCATTCGGGTGGTGCAGGCGGGAGGGGAGTATTTCGATAAAAAAATCAGTAATGTTATCTTAAAAGAATATGTGGGGCAAATAGGCAGACCTCAACTGGTTTCCTTAGGCAATACTTCCCTTTCGCCTCGCGAAAAAGAGATTATCAAACTGGTGGCCGAAAGTTATTCCAATGGCGAGATTGCCGAGACGCTGATGATTAGTGTGCGAACTGTAAACGCTCATAAAAATAACATTATGCGAAAATTACATCTGAAAAGCAATGTGGATATAGTGAAATATGCGCTGATAAATAAAATGATTAAACTTTAAGGTATTTCTTTAATAGGTATTTTTCCTATTTATTCAAACTTTTACCTATCTTAAATTTACGCATTTCCTCTATTGATTGGCTGTACCAAAAACATGATATTTGCAACAAACTAAAAAATGTATGTATATGAAGAAAATTTCCTTTTTATTGATCATGAGTGTGTTGTTTCTAATTCCATCTTATTCTTTATTGGCAGCGGGGCATGAAGTTATTTCAAAGACAGGCAAGTCGCATATATATCTGGGTGCTGATATGGTAAGCCGTTATATTTGGCGTGGAATGCAACTTGAAGGAAATGCTCCGAACATTCAGCCGTTTTTTACATACCGGGTCGGAAATTTCGAGGCCGGTGTTTGGGGAGCTTTTTCCCTTTCAGGGAATAACCATTCGCAGGAAGTTGATTTGCATGTGAGCCAGTCGTTTGCTAAAAATATGTTTACCGTTACAGTAACCGATTACTTTTTTCCGGAGGAGTTTGGTGACTACAACTATTTTAAATACGGGAAAAATGTTACCGGACATGTTTTTGAGGGAGCACTCACTTTTAACGGCACCAAAAAGTTTCCGTTGACAGTTTTGGTCGCAACCAACTTTTTCGGTGCTGATGCCGCACGCATTGGAGATGACCCGAAAAGTCCTGACTTTAATAAAAAAACAGGTATTCAGTATTCGACCTATATTGAACTGGACTACCCCTTTCAGGTAAAAGCCGTTGACATAAACACTTTTATAGGATTTAACGCTACTACGCCACGAAAAGCCAATTCCTATACAGGATACAAAGGAGAATCCGGCTTTTACGGGACAGGTTTCGGTGTGGTTAACTTGGGTTTTACCGCTTCCAAAGCCATTCAAATTACCGAAAAGTACGCTTTACCGCTGATGGTTTCGTTGGTAACAAACCCACAGTCGGGAAAAATATATTTTGTTTTTGGAATTTCATTTTAATCTAATATTCATTTAAACTTATAATTATGTTAGACACTGGTACAACAACTTTTATGATTCTATCAACAAGTCTTGTTATGTTGATGACGCCGGGTCTGGCCTTCTTCTACGGAGGTCTTGCCAGCAAGCGGAACATTCTCGGCATTATGATGCAAACATTTGTTTCGTTGGGTATTACAACCATTTTATGGATTAGCTTCGGCTATTCTTTATGTTTTAGTGGAGGCCACGGTGCCATTATTGGAAACTTTGATGCTGCTTTTTTGAAAGATATTCCTTTCAACCAGATGTTTGCCGGTGGGGGAAACCAGTATCCGACGTTTATTTTTGTCGCTTACCAAATGATGTTTGCCATCATAACCCCAACCTTGATTACCGGTGCATTTATCAACAGGATCACTTTTAAAGGGTACTTGATTTTCCTGGTTTTGTGGCAGATTTTCGTTTATTATCCTTTCGTTCACATGGTTTGGGGCGGCGGATTGCTGGCCACATGGGGTGTTCTTGACTTCGCCGGAGGTATTGTGGTGCACGCCATTGCCGGTTTTGCCGCTTTGGCTTCCGTTATCTATGTTGGAAAACGTATCGACACCAAATCAGTTCCCAACAGCATTCCACTGGTAGCCATTGGGACAGCTTTGCTTTGGTTCGGTTGGTATGGATTTAATGCCGGTAGCGAATTGCGTGTTGACTCCGTTACTACGCTGGCTTTTCTGAATACCGATGTAGCCGCTTCTTTTGCTACGATTACCTGGCTGATTATCGAATGGAGCCAGGAGAAAAAACCGAAATTCACCGGTCTGATGACCGGCGCCGTGGCCGGTTTGGCAACCATTACACCGGCTGCCGGTTATGTTCCTTTGTGGGCTGCCATAGTTATCGGCATTTCAGCTGGAACTGTTTGCTATCTTGCCGTACAGTTGAAAAACAAACTGGGCTGGGATGATGCTCTCGATGTTTGGGGCGTACACGGTGTGGGTGGCGTGCTTGGAGTTATCCTTCTTGGTGTGTTTGCATCCACTGCTGTGAATCCCCACGGCGCCAACGGCCTGTTTTTCGGTGGCGGAGCATTCTTTATTAAAGAATTAATCGCCGTAGTACTTGCAGCTGCTTATGCTTTCATATTCACTTTGCTGATGTTGAAATTGATCAACTACATCACACCTGTGAAGGTAAAACGGGAAATTGAACTTATCGGAATCGATGAAGGAGAATTAGGCGAAAAGGCTTACGATGAGGGGGCTCTTTAAAAAAGATAACTCCTGAAAATTTTTTGGAAAGGCCGGTCTAAAGACCGGCCTTTCCTCTGTTTGGTGATGACCCGCCCACATGCACCTGGCGCCGTGTATAGACAGGTCCGGCAGCCCGCTTGTATTTCGATTTATGATTGACGACTAACGATGGAATATCTCAGATTGGGAAACAGTATACAAACAAAAGAGCTTAACTTTAGCCTTTTTCTCCAAAAATTTCCTGCAATAAATAAAAATCAATACTTTCGCAAAGCAAAATAATATACCTATGGGTTTGATAAAAGTTATTTTTATCCTTATTGTTGTGTGGTATGTGGTTAAGCTGATTGTCAGGTATTTAATCCCCAAGGCTATCCTTCACTTTATCAACAAACAACAAAATTTTGATAAAACAAAAAATAACGAAAAGCCTTCGAAAGAGGGCGAAATAAAAATAAATGTGGAACATTCTGAACAAAATAAAAAAGATGAAGGTGATTTTGGCGAATATGTTGACTTTGAAGAAGTAGAACCTGAACAAAAACCTGAAGATGAATAAAGACTTATTGAAGAGGCTAAGCCCTTATCTTGTAGCTTTGCTGGTATTCCTTTCCATTACGGTGGTATATCTCTCACCACTTTTTGAAGGGCAGAGGCTAAAGCAACATGACATTGCCATGTTTAAGGGTATGTCAAAAGAAATTGTGGACTTTCGGGCCAAAACGGGAGAAGAACCTCTGTGGACCAACTCCATGTTTGGCGGAATGCCTGCCTGGCAAATTTCGGTAGAATACAAAGATAATCTTTTCCTGTATGTGGACAGGATTATACGTCTTGGATTGCCCCCTTCGGCCGGTTATGTTTTTCTCTATTTTCTCGGCTTCTTTATTCTTTTGTTGGTATTGAAAGTTGACCCGTGGCTGAGCATTGTGGGGGCCATAGCCTTTGCGCTATCTTCCTATTTTTTCATTATTCTCGGTGCCGGACATACTTCCAAAGCCCACGCCATCGGCTATATGGCTCCGGTTCTTGCCGGCATTATTCTGACGTTCAGAGGAAAATTATGGAAAGGAGGGTTGCTGACAGCAGTTGCTCTGACATTGGAAATCATTGCCGGGCATCTGCAGATTACTTATTATTTGTTAATTCTCATTCTGATTTACGGAGTTTACCAACTGATAAAATCATGGAAAGAAAAGCAGATGGCATACTTCTGGAAAGCCTTGCTGGTATTGCTTGCAGCGGCAGGAATTGCTGTTGCTATCAATATAACACCGTTGTGGGGAACATGGCAATACGGAAAATATACCATGCGTGGCAAATCGGTTTTGACCAAGGAAAAAGATAATAGATCAAGCGGCCTTTCGCGTAATTACATCACTGCCTGGAGTTACGGTATCGGGGAAACCTGGTCGCTTATGATTCCGGATGTGAAAGGTGGTGCTTCGGGTTATATCGGATTTGATAATAAAGCCCTGGACAAGGCAAGCCCTCAGTTCAGGAGGGTTATTGCCCGTCAGAATACTTATTGGGGTAATCAGCCCGGAACTTCCGGACCGGTGTATGTTGGGGCCATCATGGTGTTCCTGTTTGTGCTTGGTATGTTCGTTTTGGATGATAAACTGAAATGGGCTTTGTTAGCTGCTACCCTCGTCTCTATCCTTTTCGCACTGGGGAAAAATTTTCCATTGCTCACCGACTGGCTCATAGATTATCTGCCCGGGTACAACAAATTCAGGGCGGTATCCATGATTCTTGTCATCGCCGAACTTACCATTCCGCTTGCGGGTGTTTTGGCTTTGAACAAGATTTTGAAACAACCCGGATTGTTGCTAAAAAAGAGAAAATTTTTCTATATCTCGCTGGGCCTTACCGCCGGTTTCTGTTTGCTGTTTTACCTGCTTCCCAATATTTTTTCCTTTTTCAGCCAGTTTGAGTTACAAGAATTTGCACAGATGCAGCGTACTAACAATCCGGCACAAATCGCCTCTTTTATGCATAGCCTGAAAGCAGTACGTATTGCTATTTTTCGACAGGACGTACTACGCAGCCTGTTTTTTATTGTGGCTGCGGCACTATTACTTTATTTCTTTGCTCTCGGGAAGCTGAAAAAAGGATGGTTTATTGCCATTCTCGGTCTGCTGATTCTTGTGGATATGGGTGGTGTGGACAAAAGGTATTTAAACAACAGTAATTTTGAAATGGCCAGCAAAGCTAATGTACCGTTTCATAAAACCATTGCCGACCGTTATATATTCAGAGATAAAAGTCCGGATTTTCGTGTGCTGGATGTAACCAAAAATGTGTTTAACGAAGCCAGCACCTCCTATTTTCATGAATCCATTGGAGGCTATCACGGAGCCAAGTTGCAACGTTATCAGGATATAATTGATGAATATCTGTTGTCTGAAATCAATAACCTGAGGAGAGTGCTGTCTTCCAAACCGACTCCCGATGCCGTTGAGACAGCTTTACAAAAACAGCAGGTTTTGAACATGCTGAATACCAAATACATAATTTATAATCCAAAGGCTGAGCCGATTCTTAATTCTTATGCTTTTGGTAATGCCTGGATGGTTCAGGATGTGAAATGGGTGAACAATGCCGATGAGGCGATTGCCGCTTTGGGAACAGAAGACCTTCGGTCGGTGGCTGTGGTGGAGAGACAATTTGCTGAAAATGTAAAAGGAAAACAGTTTCCGCTGGATGCTTCTGCCCGGATTAAATTGTTGAAATATGCACCCAATGATTTGGTGTATGATTTTCAGTCGAAAGTGCAACAGCTGGTGGTATTTTCGGAAATCTATTATCCTAAAGGCTGGGATGTGTATGTGGACGGGAAAAAAGCACCCTATTTCCGTGCCGATTATCTGTTGCGAGCCATGGTGGTGCCATCCGGAAAGCACATAATTGAATTTACATTTAAGCCGAAAGCGTGGAGCATCGGTGAGCCGATTTCTCTGGTATCTTCGATTATTTTATTGCTGGTGTTGGGCTGGTTTGTTTTTTCTCTTTTGAAGATAGCCGTTAACAAAAATAAAAAATAAATTGACGGACCTGTTAAAAAAAGTATTGATTGTTACTTATTACTGGCCGCCGAGCGGAGGTGCCGGTGTTCAACGGTGGGTGAAGTTTTCAAAATATCTTGAAAGCTTTGGCTTTGAGCCGGTAGTCATCACTGTAAATCCTGAAAAGGCTTCTTATCCACTTACAGATTATTCGCTCGAAGATGAAATAAAAACCATTAAAGTTATCCGAACCGGAACGTTCGAACCGTTTCGGTTTTATAAAAAATTATTGAGGAAAAAAGAAATCCCTTATGCCGGTTTTGCCAACGAAACTAAACCCGGTACTTTGGAGAAAGTATCCCGGTATATCCGTGGGAATTTTTTTATTCCTGATGCCCGTAAAGGGTGGAACCGCTTTGTACTAACGGTTGCCCGGAAACTTATCAAAGAATATAACATCAAGAACCTGGTTACTACCAGTCCGCCACACTCAACGCAGCTCATCGGCTTAAAGCTGAAATCGGAATTTGATTTGAACTGGATTGCCGATTTGCGTGATCCATGGACAGACATCTATTATTATAACCTGATGTATCACACGTCAGTGGCAGCAGCATACGATAAAAAGCTGGAAAGCAGGGTGCTAAACAGCGCAGACCATGTTGTGGCTGTAAGCCATTCGATTAAGAAATTGTTTGCCGGCAAGCTTGGAAAAGGGGAGGAGAGAAAAATACATGTTATTCCCAACGGATATGATGAATCGGATTTTGCAAACCGGCAAAGTAGTAGAAACAGAACCTTTATCATTACTTATACGGGGACAATAGCCGACAATTATCATATTGAGAATTTCCTGAATGCGGCAGCCCGACTTCGTTCTGAGAATATTGCATTCCGGTTTGTGGGCAGGGTATCGGATAAATACAAAGATTTGATTCGCTCTCTCGGGTTGGAAAGCCTAACGACCTATATTGACCATGTGAAGCATCAGGAAGCCATAAAATATATGCTTTCTTCCGATTTGCTTTTGTTGGCAGTTCCCGATGTTGTGAATAATGAGGGTATCCTGACAGGTAAACTGTTTGAGTACCTCGCTTCGGGGAAAAAAATTATCGGGATAGGTCCGGTACAGGGCGATGCTGCAAAAATCATAAGCATGTGTAAAGCCGGGCAAATGTTTGGCTATGAAGAGAGTGATACTGTCGAAAACTTTCTAAGGGAGGCTTATCGCAATTGGAAAGAGGAGCCTGATTCTTCCGACGAAAACCGATGCCGGGAATTTTCGCGCAAAGCGCTGACGGCAGATATGGCAAAATTGTTCGTTTAACGGCTATCCTGGAAACGGTTAAAACCAGGTAAACAGATCTTCTTTTATGGGCTTGGCAGCCAGAATATTCTTAACAAAATTGGAGATGTCGTAATCTTTGTCGTTGAAAACGCGGTAAAGTTCTTTCAACATAAGGTCCTGTGTGCGGATGTTGCGTTTGGTTGCAATTTTCTCCACAAATACATTGGTTGCAATTTTTCCTTCCAAAACCACTTTTTCTGAAATAGTATTGGTGAAGAATCCTTTCCCGATGAGCAGTCCCAGTGTCCGGTTCCTGCTCATATCGTTGAGCGCCGTCAGGCTGAAATCGCCAAAACCGCAGTAGTTGAAGATTGTTTTTTCCTTACCGCCGAAGCGCGACAGCAGATAACGCATTTCGTTAATAGAACGGGTGAGCACCAGCGATCGAAGATTTGGTGAATCGTAATGGGCATCTACAATACCAATAATGATAGCATAGATATTTTTTAAAATGCTGGACAGCTCAACGCCAATCACATCGGTGGTATAATCAAGAAAAATATTGGTTTCCTCAAAAAGTTCTTTAAAAAAATCAAAATACTTGCTGTTTTTTGTCGCGATAGTCATTCCCGTAGGGATATAGTTAATAATTTCTCGTGCAAAGGAAGCTCCTTTTATACTAATAATGGGCTGGTTTACAATTTTTTCTAAGCATTGCGGAATGGTATTGCCCTGATTTCCGAAACCTTTGGCAAGGTTTACCAAAACAGCGCCGGGGTTAAATAGTGCTTTGTTTTCTGTTACATAATCGATGATGGCTGTGGAAGGAATTCCGAAAAAGATAACATCCGACTCTTTCAGGATACTTTTGTCGGAGGTTGCCCGCACATTATTATTTAGTATTATGGTTGGGAAATATTTATGGTTTATATGGTCTTTGTTGATAGAATAGATGACCTCCTCTTCGATGGACAAAATATCGATGGTAAAGTCTTCTTTTTTTCCGAGAATCTGGGCAAATGCAGTGGAAATCGCCCCGCTTCCCACAAGACATATTTTTAATGGCTGTGGCATAATCAAATATTTTCAAAAAATCAGGCAAAATTAGGAATTATTTTGAAGTAGCACGGCTTTCATTCAGAATGAGGCTGTTTAGTGTCTGTCTGTAATGTCCGATTTCCTTCTTGATACTCAGAGCAAGCTGTTACACTTGTATTTAAAACCGGTTATCCCAATTGTGCTTTTTGTTGGTCTTTAAAATAAAAACCTTACAAAAGCGACATGGGGTAAAGATAATTGCCTGTCTTTTTAAATTTCTACCGCTTACAAGACAGCAGTAATATATAAAATGGTAATAGTTACGATAGTAATTGTTGATATTCCAATAGGAAACCATACCGGTGCAATCCAGGGACGAGGTATAAGAAAAAGAACATCAATTGTAGTAAGTTTGGGTGGCCATTTAATCAAAAGATAAAGTGAAAGATAATAAAACAAGTCCCAAAAAGCAAAAGTCCAAAGAAAGGCAATTATCTTTTCAGGCCATGTTCCTCCAGCCAAAAGCGCTATAATTACAAGCATCAAAATTGTGGCTGCCTCTCTTGTTTGCTCAATGAAAATGTAGCGTTTGGGTAATTTTTCAAGCGATACTTTATTTGATTCCGAATCAACGATCCCAAGAGCCTTGCGAAGATAGACCACCACCACTCCTTCAAAATGAGCCATGGCAATACCAAAAAGAGCCAATAATAAAAATTTTTCTAACATAATTTCTCCTCCTGATTGATTGTGTAATTTTATGTAATGGTTTGCAGCTATGTACCATAGCCGGTTTTTAGCCATATTTTCTTAATATTTCCAAATGGCTAAATTTACAAATGTTTTCATAACTAAGAACAAACCTGTCTATGGTGTATCAGGTGCTGTTGTGCCTATGTTGCTTCCTGAGTATGTTTGGAAAATACCATATTTCCTGAATAATCCCCCGTAATCTTAATATTTGATAGAACTTTTGCGCTTACAGAAGCCTGTTGTCTTATTTGCGAACAAAGAAATAGCCTGCCAGCTGTTTTACTTTTCGGTTGATGTCTTCCGAAACTTTGAAAAAATATACGGGCACGAGGAATACAACACTCATAAATAGACTCCGGACAATCAAATCTATTAGAAAATGGCTTAATACCGGAATAAAAGTGGAAAGATACCATGAAATAGCAGCAAACAATATGATTTCCAGATGTTTATAATTGAAAGGCTGAAAACGGAACTTTTTATATAAGAAAAGGAATTTCAAGCTGTTGTAGATATACTTGGAGATTAATGAGGCCAGCGCCGCACCGGTAATTCCGTAACGCGGGATGAGCAGGATATTGGTAATGATAAGCAGAATGGCAAAGACGAAAAGCAGGTATGACAACCACTGGTAATGTTTGGAATTCAGAATGATGTGGGGACTGACACCGAGAAACAGGTCGGACAGATTAGCCAGCCCGATGAACAGGATGACATATTTGCCGGCAGTGTAATCTTTCCCTACGATGTGGAAAATATTGCCGAGGTTGCCCCAAATGCCGATAAAAAGCAAAAATCCGATAACACTCAGGCTGATGGAACTTTTCCGGTAAATGTCCATGATGGTTTTACGGTCATTAATCTTCCAGGCATCGGCAATCACCACCGAACTGATCTTTCCCATGGTACGCATGGGAACCAGAATAAGCGTTCCGAAGAAAAAGGCAATGGTATAAATACCCGCTTCTCCCAAACCGAGATAATGGTTCACCATGATCACATCAATGTTCAGCACCAACACCCCCGAAAAACTCGCCAGTATCCCGAAAAAGGCAACGTTCACCATTTCGCGGGCCATCTTTTTGTCAATAAAGTCAAAATCAGGTTTTACAAAAAACAGTTTATCCCTGATAAGTGTTCCCATCAGAAACAATGACG
>CAZRAW010000015.1:0-30424 GCA_964598065.1 uncultured Lentimicrobiaceae bacterium | reverse complement strand
ACCCGCAATCTCGTTTTAAACGAGACCCGTCACTTTATTTCGTTACAAACCCTAAATGTTTTGCCCAACACATCAAAATAAAATTTAGCCGGGTTGATTTTTTTTAAAATTTTGTAACTTTGACGCTTATTTTATGAAATTAATAATTTTTGAATTTATAATAGTTGATTTATAGGATATATTTTTTTAACAAAATAACATTTACGATTTGGAACCATTAAAAGATATTTTAGTCAAGTGCGAAGAGATATCATTTGACCTGAATTTTACGAAAGCAAAAGAGTGGAAATCACAAGATGACAAAAGAGTAATTGTTGGTAATATGCCAATTTATTTTCCACACGAAATAGTTCATGCGGCAAATGGTTTACCCGTTGGAATATTAGGAGGAGGCGATAAAAAGCAGATAATAAGAGGCGATGCCTATTATCAGTCATATATCTGTCATATTCCAAGGAGTATTATGGAATTAGCTTTGGACAAGCATTTTGAGGGTTTTGACGGATTTATTTTTCCATCAATATGTGATGTGATCAGGAATCTTTCCGGTATGTTTAGATTAATCGGGGAGGGAAAATTTGTAAAGTATTTGGATTATCCACAGAACTTCAAATCACATATTGGAGGTGAGTTTTATGAAAAGGAATTACAACATGTATTAAATGAAATCTATAAGATAAATCATATTAAAGTTACACCTGAAAGGTTAAACAATTCCATAAGGCTTTTCAATAAAAACAGGCGGCTTATCAACAAAATCTATGATATCCGTCAGGAGTATCCATGGAGATTATCGGCAGCCGATGTTTATCATGTTGTCAGAGCCGGATATATGATACCGGTAGAAGAGCATAATCAGATTCTGGAAAATGTAATTAGTTATATCAGTGAAGACATTGGTGATACTCTTGATAAAATCAAAGTAATGGTTATTGGTGCTTTTTGTGAACAACCTCCTGTTGGATTAATAAGAACCATTGAAAATGCAGGTTGTTATATTGTAGAAGATGATTTTTTGTTAGGTTCCAGATGGATTCAAAAGGATATTGACGAAGTCAATTCTCAGGAACAGTTGTTAAGTACAATAAGTTCTGCTTATTTAAATAATAGTACTTTTTCTTCATCGGTTTATGATGTGGATAATCCAAAAGAAAGCAGACTGTTGGATTTAATGAAACATAGAAAAGTAGATGGTGTTATTTTTGCTGCACCAAGTTTTTGTGATCCCGCTCTTCTTGATCACCCGATTTTACAAAAAGCATGTGATGACAATAATGCCAGATACATTAGTTTCCTTTTTAGTGAGATTACAGGTCAGTTTAAAGTGATTAAAGAACAGGTTGGAACTTTTTCAGATTCAATAAAATTGTGGGATTGATTAAGTAAAATTTATTTAATAAAGTAACTATGTCAAAAGATATTGCAAAAGAGAAAAGTATGATTATCCAAAAAGAGATGATAGCATCACTTTTTAAGGATTTAAGTACTGCTAAAGAAACAGGGAAAAAGGTCGTATATACATTTGTACCCGGTAATATATCTGAATTAATTAGATCATTTGATATGCTTCCGGTATATCCTGAGATAAATGCATTACAATCAGGGATGAGAAAAAAATCGGAAGGGTTTATTCGTGATGCTGAAAAAATTGGTTATTCCGAAGATGTTTGTACCTATGTTAAATGTGATATTGGGATGATGATTAACGGGAATATTGGCCCAACCGGAGAAAAAATCCCCGACCCCGATTTACTATTACTAAGCTATACGGGATGTTTCACATTTATGAAATGGTTTGAGACTTTAAAGCGGTTATATCCCGGCGTTCCCGTTGCTTTATTGCATACCCCTTATCAGGAAGCACACAAGATTACTCCTGATATGACACAATATATGGTAAAGCAGTTGAAAGAGGAAGTTATTCCTAAGATGGAAAAAGTGTCAGGACAAAAATACGACGAAGAAAAGTTGAAAGAATTACTGAAAAATACCAGCAAAGTTGAAGATTATATGCTTAAAATTTTTGCAACGACAAAAAATAAACCGTCACCAATTGACGCATATTTTGCTGGGGTATATTATATAGGTCCTATCAATATCGGCTTTAGAGGAACTGTTGATGCCATTGATTACTATGAGGAGCTTTATAAAGAAATTCTTGACCGTGTAAAAAAAGGATTAGGGCCTATTACACCTGAAGGTGAAATGGAAGAAGAAAAATTCCGCCTTGTTGTAGAAGGGCCGCCAAATTGGACACATTTCCGCGAATTTTGGAAATTGTTTTATGATATGGGGGCTGTGATTGTGGCTTCTTCTTATACAAAAGTTGGTGGCGTATATGATATGGGTTTCCGTGTAAACCCGGATAAACCTTTAGAAAGTCTTGCCAAATATTGTATGAACTGCTATACAAATCTTAACCTTGAACAACGGGTTGAACTACTTTCTGATTGTATTACCAATTACAAAGCTGATGGTTTTTTAGTGAATTCAATAAAAAGTTGTAATTCATTTTCGGCAGGACAATTAATGATTATGCAACAGCTGGAAAAAAGACTTGAAATTCCGGTAAGTTTTATTGAATCTGATTTAGTTGATCCAAGATATTTTTCATATTCAAACATTAAAAACAGACTCGAATCTTTTTTCCAAATGCTGGAACAACGCAAATTAATTTTGAATAATTAACAAAACGATAGCTTAATCAAGAAAAAAAATAGTTAATAAAAACATATAATTAATGAAGAAATATTTTTTAGGAATAGATCTTGGTTCCACTACATCGAAAGCAATTATTGTTGATGAAACTGAACGGATAATTGGAAGAGGTATTACAAATACCCGTGCTAATTATTTAGTAGCTACAGAAGTTGCCAGACTGGAAGCCATATATAATGCAAGATTTTCTCTTCTTAAAATGAAATTGGAAGACGAAATTGAAAGTAATCCGGAATACAAAAAATACATAAAAGACCTTGAATCGGTTTTTCAATATTTACAATTTAAACAGCGATTAGACAGGCTACATATTCAATTTAAAGAGACCATTCAATCATCTTTCTCCGGCATAAAAAAAGAAGACATTGGAAAAAAGATAGAAAATATTATAAATACAATAGGACCTGAAATTCGTCAGGCTTATCTGTTCTCCGATTTGGGAAGTAAAAATCAATTTTTCAGAGATATTGTTAGCGAAAGGTATAATAACGAAATAAACAAACTGGACAAAGATTATTTTGATCCTTTAATGTTGGTTTACGATAAAAGTATTACTCCTGTTGAGAATGAATTAACTGAATATGATTTCAAGGAACTTATATTCGACTCAATGGATATTTTAAATGACAAATATTCAAAATTAGATGAAATATTATCGGAAAATACTGATATTAAATTTGATGGTGAGTTAAATCTACTAAAAGGCAATTACAATAAAATATACAATACTATTAAAGAACATATAGAATTTGTTGCAAATATGGATATTCATATTTCAGATATGGTTGGTACAGGTTATGGCCGGGCCTTACTCCCCTTTCCTGAGAAATCGATAAAATCTGAGATACTTTGTCATGCATTTGGTGCTCATGCGGTTTTTCCTAACACCCGGACAGTTCTTGATATTGGTGGCCAGGATACCAAAGCTATTCAAGTTGATGGAAATGGGCTGGTTACAAGTTTTCACATGAACGATAGATGTGCAGCCGGATGTGGTCGTTATTTAGGATATATTGCCGATGAATTCAGTATTTCATTAAATGAACTTGGGCCATTAGCATTAGAAGCCAAACAGGAAGTAAATATCTGTTCCACCTGTACTGTATTTGCAGGTGCTGAAATTAGAGAATTGTTAAATGTCGGGCAAAAACGCTCCGATATTCTTGCCGGACTACACAAAGCTATTGTAATGCGTGCAATGTCGTTGCTTGCCCGTTCCGGTGGCGTAAGAAATGAATTTTCTTTTACTGGTGGCGTTGCCAGAAATCAAGCAGTCTTGAAATATGTTTCTGACCTTGTTCGCAAAAATTATGGAGATAATATTAAAATAAATATTCATTCAGATTCTATTTTTATGGGAGCTCTTGGAGGGGCACTTTTTGCAAAAAAGGGATTTAAGGGTTAATTTGAATTGAAAAAAAACTTTTAAATAAAGAACTATTATAAAATGAAAGATAAATTATATACAATTGGTATTGATGTTGGAAGTAGTAATATCAAAGCTGTTTTGATGCAATATTCTGATATTCCTGTAATTATAGATAGAAGAATTGAAAAAATCAGGAAACGTAATCCGGAAATTATTTCAGATCAGGTGATTGATTATATTCTTGAAAAAAATAATTTAAAGTACGAGGACATTGCATATTTAGCGTCAACAGGTGAAGGCGAGATGGTTAAGCGGAAAAAAGGACATTTCTATAGCATGACAACACACGCTAAAGGCGGTGTATTTTTAATTCCGGAGTCGGTAACAGTTGTTGATATGGGGGCTCTTTTTGTCAGAGCAATAGCTATTGATCATCGGGGAAAAGTTATTAATTATAAAATGACCGGACAATGTGCATCAGGCTCGGGACAATTTGTCGAAAACATTTCCCGGTATCTTGGATTATCAATTGAAGAAGTAGGTGAAACATCATTAAAGGCCACAAAACCTGAGATTCCTTCGGGAATTTGTGCCGTTTTAGCCGAAACAGATGTCATCAATATGGTTTCCAGAGGTATTGCAACTCCCGACATTATTAAAGGAATTCATTTATCTGTTGCAAATAAAATTGTACGTTTACTCTCATCTTTAAAAGCTCAATCGCCAGTTATATTAACGGGAGGTATGGCAATGAATATCGGCATGGTACAGGCTGTTCAGGAACTTGTTGCCGAAAGTAAATTGGATTTAGAAATTCATGCACATGCCGATTCAATACTTTCAGGTGCCATTGGAGCCGCAATCTGGGGAGGTTTTCGTTACAAAAAACTTCATGATAATATTTAAAATTTATGAATAGTAATTTAAATGCATTATTCAGGCCAAGAGCTGTAGCGTTAATAGGTGCTTCGATAAAAGAGTTATCAATTGGAAATGTTATTACGAAAAATCTTCTTCGCTACAAATACGCAGGTCCAATTTATCCAATAAACCCCAAAGCTGATAAAGTTAGAGGCTTAAAAGCCTATAAATCAATATTAGATGTACCCGGTGAAGTTGATCTTGCACATATTGTTATTCCACCACCGTTTGTTCCACAAGAAGTTGAGAATTGTGGGAAAAAAGGAATAAAAATTATCATCATTAATACTGCCGGATTTAAAGAAATGGGTGTTGAAGGTCAGGCACTGGAAGATGAGTTTTTAAACAAGGCTAAAAAGTATGGAATTAGAATTTTTGGACCAAACTGTCAGGGAATAATTAACACTGAATTAAAAGTATATTGTAATTTTACTTTTACTTTCCCCAAACAAGGTCATATTTCTATTGTTGCTCAAAGTGGCGGAATAGGTGCTATAATCATGCAAGCTGTTCACGATATGAGCATTGGGATGAGGATGTATGCTTCTAATGGTAACGCCTCCGATATATCCATTCCTGAAATAATCAAATATTATGGAAATGACGACGAAACGAGAGCTATTGTAATTTATGTAGAAAGTATTCCAAACCCAAAAGAGTTTTTAGAACTAACAAGAGAAGTATCTGCAAAAAAACCTATCCTTGCTATGACCGCCGGTCGTACGGACAAGGGTGCCGAAGCATCCCGTTCTCACATTGGCGGATTGGCAGGGAGTATTTCAATGGATTTGATTTTCAAAAAAGCTAATATTTTATCATTCGATAATATTGAAGATTTATGTAATGCTGCTAAGGCTTTTTCGTCTCAACCGTTACCAAAGGGTAATCGCGTAGGCATAATGACAAACACAGGAGGACCGGCAGTAGTTGCTATTGATGAACTGGTCAGTTGTGGACTAAAGATACCGCCGTTATCACAAAATGCAAAAGACCGCTTAAAAGAAACCATGTACAGTTCGGCATCTATCAACAATCCGTTAGATGTAGTTGCAACTGCCGGCGCTCCACAATTTAAAAGTGCTTTAGAGATAATGATGAATGAACCATCTTTTGATTCTATTTATCTAAACTTTGTTACTCCGCCTTTTGTCGATTGTGAAAGTGTTGCCAAAGAAATTGTCAATATCAATAAAAAACAAATTAAACCGCTTGTTTGTAATTATATTACCGATAAAGAAAATTGGAAATCTACCTCAGAAATCCTGAAAAGCGGCTCGGTTCCATGTTTCGATTTTCCTGAAACAGCAGCGAAAGCACTTTCATCTTTGGTTAAATACAAAAAAATAAAAGACAAGAAAAGAGGAGATATTAAAATCTTTGATGATGTTAATAAAGGTAAAGTAAAAACAATTATTGATAATGCCAAGACCCTTGATCAGGAAGTGTTTACCGCTGAACAATCTTATGAAATATTGTCGGCATACAATATCCCTGTTGCAGAATGGGGCATTGCAAGAAACTCCGGCGAAGCAGTTACTTTATCTAAAAAGATAGGTTACCCTGTAGTTATTAAAGCGGACTCTCAGTATATCATCCATAAGAGCGATGTTGGTGGAGTTATGGTTAATATCACATCTGACGAAACGGTCGGTGAAACGGTAAATAAAATGCAAAAAGAACTTTATCAGGACGATTTGAAGTTCTTTATCCAAAAATGTTTACCAAAAGGTAAAGAATTAATTATTAGTGCCAAAAAAGAAGAAGGTTTAGGACATATTATAATGTTTGGCTTTGGTGGAATATTTGTAGAGATTTTTAAAGATGTCGTATTCAATATTTCTCCTGTTTCTGATGTGGAGGCAACAGATATGTTGAATACTATTAAGGCAGTGCCATTAATTAATGGGTTTAGAGGAGAAAATGGCATTAATAAAGAAAAAATATCAGATGTTTTGCAAAGAATCTCCATGTTGGTTAATGATTTTCCTGAAATCAGAGAATTAGACATTAACCCTGTTTTGGCTTATGAAGATAGTATTTGTGCGGTAGATGTTAGAATAATCATTTGAAAAGTTTATTAATTTCAATAATTAAAAAAATATTATTATGGAAAAAGGAAAATTTAAAATTGGAATCGTTGGTTTAGGACCTGTTGGACAGACACTTGCAACTCATTTCGTAGAAGCAGGATGTGAGACTGCCATTACCGATTTAGATAGAAATAAGTTGAACCTGATAAGACAAAATGGTATTGAGATTATTGGAAAAGTTAAAAAGAAAGCCTTTTTTAAATATGTCTATAATTCCATAGAAGAATTGCTCGATCATGATTTTGATATTTTAATTAGTGCTGTTAAAGCATATCATGTGGACGCAATGATTGAGAAAATTCAAAAGAATTCAAAAAAGAAATTTTATTTGTTAAGTGCCCAAAATGGAATAGACATAAGAATAAAATATATTTCTCATTTTAATGAATCTCAAATTTTTAGAATGGTAATTAATTTTGCCGGAAACTTACAAGCTCCCAATGTTGTATCTATTAACTTTTTCAACCCGCCAAATTATATTGCATCGGTTGATGATTCACACAACGAAATAGCCCAGGTTATTAGTGATACTTTATCTGATGTAAATTTAAAAACACTTTGTGTTGATTCTTTTGATGTAGCCGGTAAAATATGGGAAAAAACTATTTTAAATGCTGCATTAAGTCCTTTATGTGCCTTATCAAATCTCACTATGAAAGAGGCTATGGAAAATCCTGATACTCTCGAAATTGTTGAACATCTTATATACGAAGCTCAGGAAGTTGCAAAAGCCGAAGAAATAAAATTACCCGAAAATTTCGTAAAATTGTGCATAAGATATTTAAATAATGCAGGAAATCATCTACCGTCTTTAGCCGTTGACCTCATAAATAAAAGAGATACAGAAATTGATTATATGAACGGCAAAATTGTTGAATATGGTAGAAAACACTATATCAGGACACCGCTAAATTTAACTTTAACCAACTTAGTAAAAGCTATTTCATCTAAAAATGAAAATAATAAATGATGCTTCTTTCATATTTCCAAACATAAAATAAATTGATATGTTAGCAAATACTTATAAATCACCTGATTACTATTTAACAGATGAGCTTTTTAGTGCTGAACATAAAACGATACGAAGTGCCATAAGAGACTGGGTTAATAAAGCCGTAATCCCAATAATTGATGAAGCTAATCAAAAACATCAATTCCCACAACACCTTGTAAAAGAACTTGGAGAACTTGGAGCATTTGGTCCCTGCATTCCTCAAAAATATGGCGGTGCCGGAATGGATCAAATGTCTTACGGATTAATTATGCAGGAACTTGAAAGAGGAGATTCGGCAATCAGATCTATGGCATCGGTTCAGTCATCGTTAGTAATGTATCCTATCTATAAATTTGGCTCGGAAGAACAAAGAATGAAGTATCTGCCAAAATTAGCAACCGGCGAATTTGTAGGTGCATTCGGACTCACCGAACCAGATTATGGTTCAGATCCGGGGAGCATGATAACAAACTTTACCGACAAAGGAGATTATTATCTGTTGAATGGAGCTAAAATGTGGATTACCAATGCCCCCATTGCCGATGTTTGTGTAGTATGGGCAAAAAATGATGAGGGAATTATAAAAGGTTTGATCGTTGAAAAAGGAATGGAAGGATTTACAGCCCCTGAAATATTAAAAAAATGGTCTTTAAGAGCCTCTTTAACAGGGGAATTGGTTTTTGACAATGTTAAAATTCCAAAAAAAAATCTATTACCAAATATAAAAGGATTAAAAGGGCCGCTTACTTGTCTTAGTTCTGCGAGATATGGTATTGCCTGGGGTGTGATTGGGGCAGCAATGGATTGTTATGATACCGCATTAAGATATTCTTTAGAAAGGAAACAATTTAATAAACCAATTGCATCTTTTCAACTTACTCAAAAAAAATTAGCTGAAATACTAACTGAAATAACTAAAGCACAGTTGCTTGCATGGCGATTAGGAATATTGCGAAATGAAGACAGGGCAACTCCTGCGCAAATTTCCATGGCAAAACGAAATAATGTTCAAATGGCATTAGAAGTTGCCAGGGAATCTCGACAAATACTTGGTGCAATGGGTATTACCGGTGATTTCCCGATGATGAGACACATGATGAATTTGGAATCCGTGATTACCTATGAAGGAACTCATGATATTCATTTATTAATAACGGGAAATGACATTACAGGTATTAGTGCTTTTTATTAATGTATGTATTTTAATAATCACACATGATGAATGTTGACCAAAATAGTGTTTGTGCAGTAATTCCGGCAGCAGGTCTGTCTTCAAGAATGAAGACATACAAACCCCTGCTTAAATTTGACAAAAAACAAACATTTATTGAAAAAATAGTAGATGAATTTCTTAATTTTGGTTGCAATCAAATTATTGTAGTTACCAATCATGAAATTTATAATGAGGTAAACCAACTATTGTCAGAAAAAGGTACGCATGTAAGCGTAATTATCAATGATAAATTAGAATTTGAGAGATTTTATTCCATTAAATTAGGCTTAAATGAAATTAAAGAAAAAACCTATTGCTTTATTCACAACTGCGATAACCCTTTCATCAATCAACAAATTCTATCCACAGTTGTTAAAAATAAAATTCCCAATGGTTTTGTATGTCCCATTTATAACAAAAAGGGTGGTCATCCCGTATTAATCTCAAAACCAATTATTAATACGATTGTTAATACCATTAATAATGATGAAAATTTCAGAGATATTATAAATCACTTCCCAATTAGTAAAGTAAAAATTAATACAAAGAACATCTTAATCAATATTAACACAAGGTCAGATTATCAACAAATTAGTGAAACATTATAATAAATTAATTGGTGGAAAATATTTTTCAAAAAATACTTGAGATACAAAAAAAAGAAGAATGTGCAGCAATTTGTACTATTGTTTCTACGAAAGGTTCCACACCTTTAAAAACAGGAGCTAAAATGATAGTTTGGGAAGATAGTAGAATCTTTGGTACTATTGGCGGTGGGAACCTGGAAAAAGGTGTAATCTCGGATGCAATAAAAGTAATCAAAGATAAAAAAGCTCAAATTTTTAGTCACGATTTACAGTCCCAGCACGGTATGTGTTGTGGAGGTCAACTTAATATATTTATAGAACCAATAATGAAAACTAAAAGACTATATATTTTTGGTGCCGGACATATCGGAAAAGCAATTGTAAAATATGCCGCCGACTTAGATTTTGAGATTTTTGTAATAGACGACAGAGAGGAAATCTTTAACGATTGGGGGAAAGAAGGATATAACAAAATGGTCGTTGATTTTAATGAGATATTACCAAAACTACCTTTTAATGAATCTTCATTTATCGTCATTGCAACTTATGAACATAGTATTGACCGGCAAATTTTGTTTCACTGTGTACAACAACCACATGCTTATCTCGGAATGATTGGAAGTAAACGGAAAATTAATATCACAAAGAAAATGATGACAACTTCCGGTATTGCCACCACGAAACAAATAGATAAAATTTTTATGCCAATAGGAGTTGATATAAATGCTGAAGACCACAACGAAATTGCAATAAGCATTGTAGCACAACTAATTAAAATAAAAAACTTATCTTTTAAATCACAATAAGAAACTTTTCAATTTATGATAAAATTGACACTTAAACGATCAAACTTTTAAACGATATGTATCTAAAGAATTTTAACTACTTGCGACCTAAAACGATTAAAGAAGCTTGTGAAATGCTTCAAAACTATAAGGATAGTGCGTTGATGGCAGGTGGAACAGATTTATTGGTCGAGATGAAAAACGGACTCAGGTACCATGAAAATATTATTTCCCTTGCTAATATAAATGAATTATCAGAGATAACAGAAGATGAAGACCATATAATAATTGGTGCTGCCGTAACTCATAGTACTATTGTAAAATCAGCCATTCTAAAACAACACTACATTGCTTTATCGGAAGCATCAAACAATGTGGGAACAGAGCAAGTGAGAAATATTGCAACCGTTGGAGGCAACATTTGTACAGGTGCTTCGTGTTGTGATACCGGACCGGTGCTCTTAGCCTCCAACTCAACAATAGAATTGACAAGTATCAAAGGAAGCAGGGAAATTCCAATTGCTAATTTTTTTATTTTTCATAGAAAAACTGCTATTCAGGAAGGAGAGATTGTTACAAAAATAAAAGTTCCAAAATTAAAACAAGGAACAGGTATCTGCATTGAGAAATTTGGCTTAAGAAATGCCGCATCTATATCGGTTGCCTCTTCGGTAGCATTGATCACCATAAAGAACGATGTTTGTGTGAATGCAAAAATTGTAATAGGAGCTGTTGCACCAACACCGTTTATTAGTAAGAATGCGTCAAAATATATTATTGGACAAAAAGTATCAGCCCTGATAAATGATTCCGGAATAATGGAAAAAGCAGGCGAAACAGCTGCTTCCGACTCACAACCACTTACCGACATCAGAGGTTCTGCCCAATACAGAAGACATTTGGTGAAAGTACTTGTAAAAAGAACAATAAAAAAGGCAACCATTAGAGCTATCAATTAAAAAAAGATCTTATTTATATGAAACATATAATCAAAATAAAGGTCAATGGCAATGACTACGAAGTTGCCGTGAAATCAAATACAACGCTAATTGATATGCTTCGGGAAAATCTTCGGTTGACTGGCACAAAAGAAGGTTGTGGTGTTGGTGATTGTGGAGCTTGTACCGTTATTATGGACGGTAAAGCTGTAAATTCATGCCTGGTACTGGCAGTAGAAGCAAATGAGAAAAATATTACTACCATTGAAGGTATTGCCAATGGTCTGGAACTTCATCCTATCCAAAAGGCTTTTATTGAAAAAGGAGCAATTCAATGCGGATTTTGTACCCCCGGTATGATTTTAAGAACAAAATCAATTCTTGATGAAAATCCAAACCCCACATACAACGAAATTAAAAGTAAATTAAGTGGTAATCTTTGCAGATGCACAGGCTATACTAAAATCATCGAAGCAGTAGAGACGGCACGAGATTATATTAATGGAAAAACACCAAAAGAAATTGAATATGCCCCACAAAAATCAGCAATGAATCTGTCCGTTGTCGGAAAACGATTGCCAAAAGTTGATGCTGCCGACAAAGCCACCGGACATGCAATTTTTACCGATGATATTGTTGTCCCTAATATGATTTATGGAAAACTCTTACTTAGCTCCGTGGCTCATGCCAAAATTATTTCTATTGATACCTCAAAAGCTAAGGCTTTGCCGGGTGTTAAGGTAATTCTTACCGGAAAAGATGTCCCCGACATTACTTATGGAGCATCACCTGCACGCTATGATGAAAATATTTTAGCAAAAGATAAGGTAAGATTTGTAGGCGATGTTGTTGCTGCCGTTGCCGCTATTGACGAAGCAACCTGCTACGAAGCAATTAAATTAATTGATGTTAAATATGAAGAGCTGCCTGCTGTCTTTGACCCCGAAGAAGCTATGAAAGAGGGAGCCCCAAGACTGTTTGACGATAAATACAAAAACAATATAAATACCAGAGTTGACCATCATTTTGGCGATATTGAAAAAGGATTTGCCGAAGCTGACCATATCAGGGAAGAGAGATTTGTTGGTAACCGTATCTACCAAAATCCGATGGAGCCACAAAGTGTTATTGCAGAGTGGGACAGGAACAATAGGGTAACATTGCATACCTCCACTCAGGTTGTTCATTACGTCCATCATCAACTTTCGAGAATATTAAATCTACCACTTGGTAATATTCGAGTCATTATGACAAACTGTGGTGGTGGATTTGGAGCTAAAGCCGCTACAAATATCCTTGAAGTATTGTCAATATTTCTATCGAGAGAAGTAGGACAAGCTGTGAAAATGAGATTTACCCGCAAAGAAATGTACTTATACGGTCGTGGAAGGCATAAGCAATTTATTGATATGAAAATTGGTGTGAAGAAGGACGGAACAATTACCGCAGTTAAACAAAAAGCAGTTCTTGAAGGGGGTGCATATTCCAGTTTTGGTATCGTTTCCACTTACTATGCCGGTTCAATGTTGGCAACGTTATATAAATTTCCTAACTATAAATATGATGGTTTCAGAGTAAACACAAATCTTCCTCCATGCGGTGCTATGAGAGGTCATGGAACTCCCCATCCACGTTTTGCATTCGAATCTCTTTTATCTATGATTGCCGATGACATTGGGATGGACCATATCGCAATTAGAAAAAAGAATGCCATGACACCTGAATACAGAACATGTAATGATTTAGATATTCATTCATGCGAACTAAAAGCATGTCTCGACTTAGTTAAAAAGAAATCGGATTGGGAAAATAAAAAAGGTAAACTACCATTTGGTCGTGGAATAGGTATAGGATGTGGTGGATTTGTATCAGGTGCCGGATACCCGATTTACAGATCAAAATTCCCACATTCAAATGCAACAATAAAAGTACTTGAAGATGGTTCAAAAGCGGTACTTTTTGTCGGCGATGCCGACATAGGACAGGGAAGCGATACTGTATTAGCACAGGCTGCTGCAGAAGCAATGGGAATAACAATGGAACACATGAGCGTTGTGTCTGCCGACAGCGACCTTACTCCAATTGGATTTGGTGCTTATTCAAGCCGGGTTACTTTAATGGGAGGCAATGCATCGAAAATGGCAGGAGAAGAAGTTAAAAAACAAGTGCTGATTGCTGCTTCTAAAATATTAAATATTGATGCGGAAAAACTGAATGCTAAAAGCAATAAAATTTTTGAAATTGAAAACCCTGATAATTATATTGACTGGTCAAAAGCAGCAGAAGCTCATTTTTCTGCAAATGGTCCTTTGCTCGGTAAAGGGCATTATTCTCCACCGGAAGGCCTGGGAGGAAACTATAAAGGCGCAGCAGTGGGAACTTCACCTGCATTTTCTTTTTCTGCATCAGTATGTGAAGTTAATGTAGATGTAGAAACAGGAAAAGTCAGCGTTGTTAATTTCTGGGACGCCCACGATTGCGGAACAGCAATTAATCCTATGGCAGTTGAAGGACAAATTGAGGGTGCTATAGTAATGGGAATGAGTGAAGTGTTATTGGAAAACGAAGTTTTCGATAATAAAGGAGTCATGCTCAACCCTGATTTGCATAATTACTTAATTGCTACATCTACCGATATACCTAAAATTGATTCATCGTTGGTTGATAGCTATGAACCCAACGGACCTTATGGTGCCAAAGAGGTTGGCGAAGGGGCAACATTACCTGTTCTTGGAGCCATAGCCAACGCCATTCAAGATGCTATCGGCGTCCGAATGAAGGAATTGCCGATAACCTCTGAAAAGATTTTAAATGCCTTAAAAGAAAAAAATGAGAAATGATGTTTTTTTATTTTTCTGAAAAATAAAATTAATGTATATTTGGAACATGTTATAAAAAATTTAGACTTGTATATAGAAACAAAAAAGATAAAAGTTTTAAATTCCACTTTTGCTTACGATGATAATTTGGTTAAATATCTGTTTTTAAAATTACCGGAAATAGAAGTGTGCGTTTTGAATAATAACACCCAAATTAATTTTCATCTATGAATCTATCAGGAAAATCAGCTATAGTTACAGGCTCCGGTTCCGGCATAGGAGCGTCAATCGCATTAACACTAAGCAATTTAGGTGCGGACATCATAATCATTGATAAAAGACGAAAAGAAGCTGAAAAAATTTCTGAAAAAATCAAAGCTCTTGGAAGAAAATGCCACGTATTTATAGCAGACATTTCTGATTTTGACGAAGCTGAGAAAATTGTAAATGCCACAGTTGAGAAATTTGGTAAAATAGATATCTTAATCAATAATGCCGGAATAAATTTGGATGGTGTTATTTGGAAGATGACTGAAGAACAGTGGGATACAGTCATAAATGTAAATTTAAAAGGATATTTTAATTATATCCGTGCCGTATCACCATTGTTCCGCGAACAGAAATCCGGAAAAATAGTAAATATCTCTTCTATTAACGGAATGAGAGGCAAATTCGGACAGGCAAATTATTCGGCTGCCAAAGCTGGTATTATTGGACTTACAAAAACAGTGGCAAAGGAATTAGGCAAATATGGAATTAATGTAAATTGTGTAGCTCCGGGTCTGATAGAAACCGAAATGATGAAAAATGCAGATGCCGGCGTTCGTGAGGCAGCCATGAAGGATATTGTTCTCGGATGCATCGGGCAACCCGAAGATATTGCAAATGCCGTTGCCTTTTTATGCAGCAATTTATCAAAACATATTACCGGTGAGATAATTAAAGTTGATGGAGGTCAGTATATTTAAATGAAAAATAAAAAAACCATAAGTCTTTCTGATATAGTGGCTATTGCAGCTTGTCGCACGGCAATGGGAAAATTTGGCGGAACTCTTCGCAATATTCCTTCATGGGAATTAGGCGGCTATGCTGTCAGGGAAGCTTTAAAAAGAGCTAATCTGAACGGAAACGATATAGATGATGTAATTCTCGGAAGCTGCCGTCAGGCAGGTAACGGACCTAATCCCGCCAGAACCGCAGCAGTAAAAGGCGGTATTTCCGAAAATATTCCTGCCATAACTTTAAATATGGCTTGCCCTTCCGGAATGAGGTCTGTTGCAATGGCATCACAATCAATTATGTTGGGCGAAACAAACATTGTTTTAACAGGAGGTTTCGATAGCATGAGCTCTATTCCTTATTTGTTTAAAGGAGCACGATGGGACGGTTTAAAAATGGGAAATAAAATTCTTGAAGATGGATGGAGTGATAGCATAGACCCGTTAATTGGTCAGGGAATGGGAGGTACAGCCGAAAATCTTTTTGACAAATACAAAATACCCCGGGAAGAACAAGACGAATATGCAGTAAACAGCCATATTAAAGCATCACAAGCCCAAAAGAATGGTTGGTTTGATGAAGAAATTTTTCCAATTGAGATTCCTGAAACAAGAAAAACGCCTGCATTTATTTTTGACAAAGATGAGACAATAAGACATGAAATAAACCGGGAAAAGATGTCAAAAATCAAACCTGCCTTTCGTAAAAACGGTACCGTTACAGCAGGAAATGCTTGTGGATTAAGTGATGGTGCCGTAGCAATTATTTTGACAACAAGACAAAAAGCAGAAGAAATTGGTGCCAAACCATTATTTTCTATTGTCTCTTATGCGCAAACGGCTGTCAGTCCTGATGTTATGGGTGAAGGACCGGCTCTTGCAATTCCAATGGCTTTGGAGAAAGCCCAAATGACACTTACCGGTATGGATATTATTGAAGTCAATGAAGCTTTTGCTATTCAGGTACTCGCCAATCAAAAAAAATTGAAATGGGATGCAAACAAATTAAATATCCATGGTGGTGCCATTGCCTTAGGTCACCCGACCGGAATTAGTGGTGCCCGAATTTTAGTTACCGGATACTATGCTTTAAAAAGAATTCAAAAAACATATTGTATCGCTTCAATATGTGGAGGCGGAGGTGTTACCTCGGCAATGATCATTAAAAGAGAATCGTAATGATAACAATAAAGAGATAAACCATGAACGATAAACGGTTAACAGCATTTAAACTGCTGAATGTAAACGACCTATAAACTTTAAGATAAATAATATGAGTAGTAAAATATATTCCTGGCAAATGACTGAATTAAAGTCAGCGTTCAAACTTCACGAAAGTCCTTTCCCTGAATTACAAGAGGGTGAGGTACTTGTGAAAATAGCCGGTTGTGGTGTATGTCATACAGACCTTAGCTTTTGGCATTTTGGTGTAAAAACAAAAAAAGAATTACCATTGACGTTAGGACATGAAATTAGCGGTAAAGTAATTCTTGGTGATAGAAAATGGATAAATAAAAAAGTAATAATTCCTGCAGTGCTACCCTGTGGCGAATGTGAACTTTGTAAAAAAGGCAGAAGTAACATGTGTCAAAACCAATTAATGCCCGGAAATGACTTTCAAGGAGGTTTTGCTTCACACATAAAAGTACCTTCAAAATTTCTTTGCCCTGTACCTGAAAAAGTGCTTGAGAAATATTCGTTAAAAGAACTCGCTGTGGTTGCCGATGCAATTTCCACACCGTATCAGGTGGTAAAAAAGTCAGAGTTGGAAAAAGGTGATTTCGCTATTGTTATTGGCGTTGGTGGTGTTGGTGTTTTTGCTGCTCTGATAGCCAAAATTCTTGGTGCAAAAGTGTTGGCAATTGACATTGATGATGAGAAACTTGAAATGACAAAAAACAGCGGTATTGATGCAATACTAAATGTGAAAGATACCGACATTAAAACCACGAAAAAAAATGTTAGAGAAATAGCAAAAGACCTCGGGGTTTCCCGTTACGGATGGAAAATATTTGAAATCTCAGGGACAAAAGCCGGACAGGAATTAGCATTTAATCTATTAACTTATACATCAACAATGTCTATTGTTGGATTTACTATGGACAAACCCGATGTCAGATTAAGTAATCTCATGGCATTTGACGCAAAACTGATTGGTACATGGGGATGCAAACCCGAACTATATCCCGAAGTTGTTGATTTAATTGCTCAGGACAAATTAAAAATCAACCAGTTCATTGAGCTATTTCCAATGTCAAAAATCAATGAAGTATTTAAAAACACATTGGAACATAAATATAAAAAACGGTCAATACTTGTACCCGATTTTGAATAAAAAAAATATTAATTAACTTACAATCTGTTATCATGTTAAAAAGTCATAATCTTGTAAACACAAATTACAAAGAAATCCTGTTTCAAAAAAAACATTGTTTGGATTTTAACGGAAATCCTGTTGAAGGATTGTTTAATGCATGGATTGTTTTTAATAATCCTGCCCAATTTAACTCTTATACCACCGATGCCGTTAAAGAAGTTATTTTGGCAATGCGCGAAGCTTCAAACGACAGAAGTGTTGTGGCTGTCGTATTCACCGCCGTTGGCAATAAGGCTTTTTGTACCGGTGGCAACACCAAAGAATATGCTGAATATTATGCAGGCAATCCTCAGGAATATAAACAATACATGAGATTGTTTAACGATATGGTTTCATCAATTTTAATGAGCGATAAACCTGTTATTAATCGTGTAAATGGTATGAGAATAGGTGGAGGCCAGGAAGTTGGCATGGCTTGCGACTTCTCTGTTGCACAGGATTTGGCAAGATTTGGTCAGGCAGGGCCAAAACACGGTAGTGCTCCCGATGGTGGTTCTACCGATTTTCTCCAGCTTTTTGCCGGCATCGAAAATGCCATGTATTCATGCACGGTTTGTGATCCGTGGTCAGCACATGAGGCATTACGTCATGGTTTACTTACCGAAATTGCCCCTGCTTTAAAAGTGAATGGAGACTTTGTTCCTAACCCGTTGGTTTATACAAACAAATGGGTAAATGAGAAAGGCGACATTGTTTACGGAAAAATGAAGTCCGGTGACGAACTTGCAAAAGCAAAAGAAATGCTAAAACAAGGCGAAGTGGACCTTTCAATGCTGGATAAAGCAGTGGAAACACTTTGTACCAAATTAATGATGACCATGCCAAACTGCTTGAGTAAAACATTAAACTCACTTAGAAAAAAGAAACTTGAACACTGGGACAAAAATAAAGAAAGTAACCGCGACTGGTTGGCATTAAACATGATGACCGAAGCAAAAGCAGGGTTTAGAGCATTTAATGATGGGCCCAAAGGAAATCGTGAAGTTGACTTTATTAAACTAAGACAACTCCTGGCAGAAGGTCATGAATGGAATGATGAAATGATACTGACAATTTCACCACAGTCTCAAAAAACAAATTAATATGCAAAAAATCGAAGTAGAATTCAAATACGATAATAGTGTTGCCCGGATTATCCTTGATGATGGGAAAGCAAATATCTTAGACAAAATAATGATGTCGGAATTAGTAGAACTATTATCCTCATTTAAAAGCAATAAAGACCTTAAATTAATTACTTTTGAAGGCGCAGGAAAAAATTTTTCTTTTGGGGCAAGTGTAGAAGAACACAAAAAAGAACTCGCTGCTGAAATGCTTATTGGCTTTCATGAGATTTTCTTTACGATTATTGACTTAAACATTCCAACAATGGCAATCATATCCGGACAATGCCTTGGTGGAGGTTTTGAACTACCATTGGTATGCAATTTTATTTTTGCCGACAAAACAGCAAGGATTGGTCAACCCGAAATAGTTTTAGGGGTATTTGCTCCACCCGCCTCATCCATGTTGCCACTGAAAATCGGCAATGCAAAATCCGATGAACTCTTAATCACCGGAAAAATTCTTTCGGCTGACGAAGGTAAAGCAATTGGACTGATAAATGAAGTTTTTGAAGACAGGGAAACTATGCACACAGCCATTGATGAATGGATAAAAAAGAAAATCCTCGGCAAAAGTGCTTCCTCGCTAAGATTTGCTACCAAAGCGGCGAGAGCTTCATTTAATTTCTTTATGCGAAAAAACCTTCCGTATTTTAAGGATATGTTTATCAATGAGTTGATGGAAACAGAAGATGCTAATGAAGGCATTAATTCATTTATGGAGAAAAGAAAACCAAATTGGAAAAATTGCTAATTTTAAAGAAAAGATTCTATGAGTACTGACAATAAAGGTATTGTAAAACTTCATTCTGTTGATGCCCTGAAAAAAACAATGGGAGATTATTTTAACAGATTGAAAGTTGCCGTTGATACGGGAAATAAAAAAATTGCCTGGTGTACAAGTGTCGGTCCTGCCGAATTGTTATATTCAATGGGCTTTGAAGTTTACTTTCCGGAAAATCACGGAGCAATGATCGGAGCATCAAAAATGGCAGATAAATATATTCCAACTGCTGTTGCTCATGGCTATTCACCTGATATTTGTTCCTACCTCACAAGCGATATCGGTGCTTTTTTACAAAACGAAACACCGTTACAAAAAAGTGGTTTTAAATCAA
The DNA here is from genome assembly GCA_964598065.1 of uncultured Lentimicrobiaceae bacterium. Lineage (GTDB taxonomy): Bacteria > Bacteroidota > Bacteroidia > Bacteroidales > F082 > Sulfidibacterium. Next base: position 10,394 of record CAZRAW010000015.1, on the reverse strand, counting down.
TTCCCAAACCGGATGTTTTAGTTTACAATACCAACCAGTGTCACGAAGTTGGCGATTGGTTTACGTATTACGCAAAACATTTTGATGTTCCTGTTTTCGGTATAAGTACTCCATTGTGGATTAGTGAATTAACAAATACGGTAATTAATAGTGTTGCCAGTCAATTCAAAGATTTAATACCCGGACTCGAAAAAATTGCAGAACAAAAATTTGATTTAGAGAAATTTAGCAAAACAGTACAATTATCACACGACGGTTGTGTGCTATGGAGAAAAGTCCTCGAAACCGCCATACACAAACCATCACCAATCAATTTTTTCGATTCGGCTATTCACATGGGACCTATTGTAGTGATGCGGGGAACTCAGTATGCTATTGATTATTACAAAATATTATTAGCGGAGTTACAGGATAGAATTGAAAATAATATTAGTGCCGTACCAAATGAGAAACTAAGAATATATTGGGATGGTATGCCACTTTGGTATAAATTAAGTAGCATGGCAAAATTATTTTCAAACCTTGATACTTGTCTTGTTGCCTCAACTTATTGCAATAGCTGGATATTTGACGACTTAGACCCAAAAGACCCATTCCAATCGTCTGCCCTTGCATATTGCAAACTATTTATTGTCCGGTCTGACGAGGAGAAACAAAAAGTCTTAGAAAAATTAATGATAGACTTTTCAATTGACGGAATTATTTATCACGATGCCAAAACATGCGGACGAAACTCAAATAATCGATTTGGGCTACCCAATCACCTTGCATCTAAAAACAATATTCCTTATTTGGAGATAAACGGTGATTTATGCGACCCGCGTTGCTATAGCGAAGAACAATCAATAATTGCAATAGAAACATTTATCAAACAACTATCTGACAGAAAATGATAATAAACAAACAATTTTTTTAAACTGTAATCTCTTTATTAATGTACAAAATTGGAATTGATCTCGGCTCTTCATACACAAAAGGTGTTTTGGTAGATGAACATGGGAAGATTGTTGACTGTCAACTTACACGAACGGGAGTTGATTTTAATAAAGCTGCCAATAAAATTATCAGTAGGTTTCCGAAAGAGAAAATTCAGTATCCTGTTTATTCTTGTGGTTATGGGCGTGATGAAATAAAAATTCCTTTTGTGGCAAACTCCGAGATAATGGCACTTTCCAAAGCCGTTTTTGAGATTTATAAAAAAAAATGTTCAATAATTGACATTGGCGGACAGGATACTAAATATATAATTATTAACGACATAGGTCAGGTAGATAGATTCAAAATGAACCGGAAATGTGCAGCCGGAACGGGTTCATTTATCGAAGAATTAGCTTTTAGAATGGATATTCCTCCTTCTGAATTTTCAAATTATGCAGGGCAAGCCACCAAAGAAATTAAAATTAATAGCTATTGTACAGTTTTTGCAGTTTCTGAAATTATTGGGCTGATAAAAAAGGGATCTACATTGCCAAATATTATAATGGGGATTTATAATTCGATAATTAACAGGTGTTTGGAGCTATCACCTGTTGAAAATTTTTTAGTTTTAACAGGTGGAATTCCCGACAACCATCCTGTAATGATTAACCTGTTTAAAAAGAAATTTGTAAATTGCGAAAGTCCTGAGAAATCACAGTTCTTAGCTGCCTGGGGTTGTGTACTACTAAACAATGAAAAAATAAAATAATAATAAAATGAGTATTTGGTATAAACCGTATAAAATAGAAGATTTGCAATGTAAGATTTCAAATACACTTGCCGAAACCTTAGGAATTAATCTGACCGAAATAACTCCGGATTCGCTTAAATGTAAAATGAATGTATTGCAGCATATAAAACAATCTATGGGTGTTTTACATGGCGGCGCATCGGCAGCTCTTTGCGAAACATTAGGAAGTATTGCATCTAATTTAGTTGTTGACCCCGATAAATATTTTTGTTTAGGTCTTGATATCAATGCAAGCCATGTTCGTCCTGTATCCGAGGGATTTATCTTTGCAGAAGCAAAACCCGTTCATCTTGGAAGAAAAACCCATATTTGGAGAATTAACATTGTAAATCAATCCAATAAATTAGTCTGTACTTGTAGATTGACAATGGCAGTTTTAAATAAAAATGAGATGAAATTAAAAACCAATCAAACCCAATAAATAATAAAAAGAACTATTATGAGGAAAAAGCCAAAAGAAATAGTTATTGTTAGTGCAGCCCGCACCCCCATTGGTAAACATGGTGGCTATTATAATTATTTACCTGCTGAAGATTTAGCAGTTCTTGCGGTAAAAGAATCTATTATCAGGTCAGGAATTGATTTGAATAAAATTAAAATTGATCAAGTCGTTGCCGGGATGATTTACATAGATTCGCATAATCAACAAATTTATTTACCGAGGAATGTGGCTTATCGCGTAGCAGAACAATTAGATGACGCCAATAACTTAAAAACAGCTCCTGGTAAAACATCTTTGCGGATTTGTGGTACCGGATTTCAAATTCTTGCCGATGCTTTCGATCTGATTACAAACGAAGAAAATAATCAAAAAATGAACTGTGTTATTTCATTTGGCACAGAAAATATGTCCCAAACCAATTTGATTAATCAGGGACGACGCAAAAAAGACAATGTTTGGGAATTTGAAGAAGCAGAAAACAAAGACTATTTGCTTGAGGGCTTCAATCATAACCTCTTTAATACATTGATGCCTAAAACAGCTGATTTATACGGTGCTAAAATTGGAATAACCCGAAAAGAGTGTGATGAATATGCTTATCTGAGCCACACCCGTTCTAAAAATGCACAAATGAAACAGTGGAACCGGTTTGCAAATAATTCTAAAAATGATTACTTAAAGGGCATCTTTACGGTAGATACCGTTGACGAAAAAGGAAATACTGTTTGTGTCTGGAAAGATGAGGGTACTAAGTATGATGTAAGTACTAAAGAACTTAATAAGCTTCGTCCTTTACTTAAAGCCGATGGACTTGTAACACCTGGTAATGCAAGCCAAATTAGCGATGGTGCAGCAGCAGCAATCCTTATGGACAGAGAATATGCCGACAAAAATAAAATCCCTTACCTCGCAATTCTGAGAGGATATCAATTCTCAACCGTTGACCCAACCATTATGGGACAAGGTCCCGTACCGGTAATAAAAGACTTATTAAAAAAACTAAACCTTAAATTGTCTGATATTGAACAATTTGAAGTCAATGAAGCTTTCGCACCTCAATATCTTGGTAACGAAAAGGAACTTGGATTACCAAGAGAATTAACAAATGTGAATGGTGGTGCCATTGCAATAGGGCACAATATTGCAGCAACCGGTTTAAGAATGACTACCGACCTGATATATGAACTAAAACGGCGTAACAAAAAAATTGGTATCGCTGCCGCATGTATCGGTGGTGGCCAGGGTGGTGCCGTTTGTGTTGAGATAGTTTAATCAATTACAAATTAAACTTTTTAACCGTTGAAAGATGAATCAAAACAAATTAACATTTACTTTTCAGACACTTGTTTTTTTATGATACAAATAATAAATATTAATAAAAATAATTAATTATGGGAACTTGTTTTTCGTATGGCAATAAATTACTGCAAAAAGAAATTTCAAAACTTAATAAAGTTAAAAATATAGCAATTATTGGCTCAGGAACAATGGGAATTGGTATCGGCATTGATATATTAAATAAAACAAACTATAATGTTGTTTTTATTGATATCGCCGATGAATCTCTCAAAAGAGCCCAAAATGATATTAAATCCTATTTCTCGGGAATGGTAAAAAGTGGCAGAATCCTTGACGAACACCTCAACAATTACCTGAAAAGAGTAAAGTATATTAAAGACTTCAGTGCTTTAAAAAATGCTGAGATAATTTGGGAAGTGGCAACAGAACGCATTGACATAAAAAAATCAATATTTACGAATATTGAAAAATATGTTGATCAGGATAAATTAGTATTTGTTTTCTCAAATACCTCCTCCCACACCACAGAAGAACTCGCCGTACTTTTCAACGACCGTCTTTTGAGAGATAAATTCCTGACCGGACATGGTTATTTCCCATTTCATGCTAACCGCCTGTTTGATGTAATGAAAGGTAAGTATGCTACTGAAAATACATTTATTGCAGGTGTTGCTTTTGCAGAACAAATACTTGAAAAAAAGGTAATAGCGCTTAGTAACGACCACCATGGTTATATTGCCGACCCGATTTTTGAAGGAATGGCTGCAATCATTAGTTGGGATATCAAAACAGGTCAGGACATTGTAGAGCTTCCTCAGGTTTTTGAAATATTAACTGCCAACCCTTTTAAAGTGTTGGACATGACGGGACACATGCCTTATACAGAATGTGCAAAGCATTTAGGAAAAGCACTTCCCGGAACCGATAGACTGAGAATTGTCTATAATCAGAAAAAACGCCATTATCCAACATGGATAGAAGACCTCGAAAAAAGTAAAAATATAGGAATCTATTCTCCTGAGAAAAAAGGTTTCTTTAAATGGGAAGGCGCACCAAATCGTGAAAAAAATGTAAAAGTTTATGAACCTTCAACAAAAAAATATGTTGACATAAAAGAAATTGATTATAACGAATATTGGTCAATATCTGAAGCTAAAGCATTAGATGAAAGACAATCAACTATCAAAAGTATTAGCGGATTAATTAAAATAGCTGAATCTTACGATAAAGGCGGCAAAACTTTCCGCAGATATGCTCTTCCAATATTGCTTTACGCATTAGATATGATTCAGGATAATTTTGCAACCCCCGCAGACGTAAATGTTTCCACGAAAGTCGGATTGCGTTTTAAATATGGACTCTGTGAAATAATTGACGGGTTCTTAAACTATTTTGGAATTGACGGTTTTATTGCTCTTGTCAAAAAAGCAATTGTTGAAAATCCTGATTTTAAAGAGCTATTGGATGTTGACGGCGTTTGCGGACCCCGTAAAGGGAAACCAAGTCTTTTATATACCATGAAAAAGAAAGGTTGGACAAATTTATTGGGATATGGAAGAATATACGGAACACCTGTTGCTCAAAGAAATTTTGCTACCGGAAAAATGGATATTTATTACAACGACCTTCGTTATGTATATCCCACAAAAAAAGACAGAGTGGCTTCAATTATTTTTGACAATCCGCTTCGGGGTAATGTATGGAACAAATACACTTTAGACCAGTTAGACCATGCCATAGGCATTTCTGTGAAAATGTATGAAAAAGGAGAGTTGGGAGCAATATTATTTACAGCATCCGGAACGGGAATGCGTATGTTAGGTGCCGATGCGAGACAATTCAACAAAGGTTGGTTCGATGCCAAAAAAGGATACAAATTCTTGGGCGAAGAAAATACCTCCTACTTTACAAAAGCAGGGATGAAACTGTTTAGGTTTATTCAGGAATCTCCTATATGGACCATTGGAGCATTTGGCGAAAAATGGGGTGGCGGAGCAGAATTTACTTATTTCTTAAACCAACGGTTCGACCTTATCATAAAAGGAGTTGAATTTGATTCAATCAAACGAAAACCTGTTTACGGTTTAAAAAATAATTACAACCAACCGGAAATTGAGTACGGAATACTTGGTGGTTTTGGTGCTGTTCAGGAGCTAATTCGTTTAGGTTTTGGTGAGTCGGTCATTGATGAACTGTTTTTACAAGGATTTACCGCCGAAAGAGCCTATCAGATAGGTTTGTCAAACGGCATTAGCGAATGTGAATTCGAGTTGCTCCAAAAAGCTTATGAGTTAGCCCGTTTAAAACAAAAATTTGCCATTCCTTACTCCGTAGCATTATTTAACCGGCAAAAAAAGAAAGCTACGATTGAAGGTTGCAACGACGACCAACTGGTAAAAGATACAGGAGAAACTTTCAATCCTGATAAAAATCCATATATAAATACCGGATTACTCAGACTGCTAAATATGGGTGGAAAAAATCCTCCAATTAACCTTGCCGTAACAGGAAAGCTACCCGGTTGGGAAAATAATTACGATAAATTATACGAATAAAAAGAAGGGATTATTTAGAATCTGCTGATTTTCTGTCAGGCTACCGGTAGCAATATTCTCTGTCGGGAGAAAAAATATTCGATTTTCGATAGAATTATGATTTTTTTCACCCACAAAGTCAAATTTTTAACGTTTCCCAAAGCACAAACCAGCCGTGTGTATGGATAGAACGTTTCGGCCATTCATAATTTCATTATTGAAAATTATCCGCCCGGACGAATCCGTTCGGACAGGTTTGTTTCCTGGTGCTTATTTTTCGGTATTTCAATGAAAAGCATCCAAAATCCGTGTGAGGAACTTGTTGTAGTCAAACTGACCGTGGTCGTTTAATCCCATGCGAACCACCACCAGATCTTTGGACGGGATAATATATACCCGCTGGCCATGGAAGCCGTCACAATAGTAAATGCCGGGGTATCCCTTGATTTCGTGGGTTCCTTTGTTGAGCCAGAACTGTGCGCCATATTTATCATGCGATTTGCGTGCCGGCGTAGTGGAATATTTCACCCATCCTTTGGGCAAAATACGTTTTCCCTGCCATACGCCATTTTCGAGATAAAGTAACCCGAAACGTGCCCAGTCGCGTGGCGTGGCAAAAGTGTATGAGGACCCTACAAAGTTACCGCTGGCATCGGTTTCGAGCACTGCCGAGCGCATCCCGATTTTATTAAGCAGCACTTTACGCGGAAAGTTCCAGTATTGCCGGTTGTTGCCAATGGTCCGGCGGATAATCTCAGAAACGATGTTGGTGTTTCCGGAAGAATAATACCACACCGAATCGGGTGGGTAAATAGCCGGTTTGCTCATGGCATAAGCCGCCATATTCCCCTTTTGGTAAAGCATAATGGTAACATCTGAGATGTCACCGTAATTTTCGTCCCATTGCAGTCCGCTACTTTGATGTAACAGGTCGGTAAGCCGGATATTCTTACGGCTGTCATTTTGCCATTCTTTGAGCGGTACCGGAGCATTGACATTTAATTTTCCCTGCTTTACCAGGATGCCAATGAGTGCGCTGGTAATACTTTTGCTCATAGACCAACCGAGAATACGGGTATTTTTATCAAAATTCTTCGCATATTTTTCGCGAATAAAAAGGGTATCGTAAGCGACAATTACGGCACGGGTATTTCCCGGATTGAAGGCAGAGTCGATGGCCGCCTGCAGCTTTTTCATATCCACATTCGGCGGGATCGTATCACGCATTTTATCACCCATAGGCCAATAAATATCCTGTGGATTTTTCGGAAGAACCTCCTCCGTCATTTTTTGTTTTTTCACCACATTGATGTCGGCATCAGCCAAAAGTGTACTTCCAAGCCCCTGACGATAAATGGCAATTTGTTTGGCCATGCCGAGAAAAGTCCCGGTAACCGTTTTGTTTTTGTAATCAATCACATTGCGTGACAAGTTAACGGGGAAGAAGCTCAAATCGTGTTTTTCGATGTCTTGTTTCGTACGGTTTGTAAGGAAAGTCCATGAAGCCAGATCTTTGGCTGCATAGCCGGTGAAAATAGGTGCACGGGCAATAAAATAGTTTGCACCGTAAATAATGGCAGCTAACAGAATGCCAATAATGAGATATTTAATCTTTTTCATAGTGTTGTAATTTGGTGATTTTCAAAGATAGAAAATAATCAGAACTTTACACTTTCGGAAAATAAAATTCTTATGTTAATTTTTCACGGGATATCTTTTACACACTTCTTTTCTTTTTCTTTTGCTTTACCTTTGTGAAAATATTCAAACCATGAAACGTAAAATTGATTTTCTCGTAATTGGTTCCGGAAGTGCCGGGCTGATATACGCTTTAAAGGTTGCCCCTTACGGGAAGGTATTGGTTTTGACAAAAGATAAAATGGAATATACTGCTACTTCTTTTGCTCAGGGTGGTGTGGCGGCAGTAATGTATTCGCCTGACAATTATGAAAAACACATTGAAGATACTTTAAAAGCCGGTTCGGGCATAAACGACAAGAAAATTGTCCGTATTACCATTACCGAATCCACAGAAAGGGTGAAAGAGCTGGTGGAATGGGGCACTCAATTTGATAAAGAGGCCTCGGGAAAGTTTTCGCTGGCACGTGAAGGCGGCCACTCGGAATTTCGTATTCTGCACCATCAGGACAATACCGGTTTTGAAATTCAACGTGCTCTCGGTGAAAAAGCGCGCCAGCATCCAAACATTGAGATTTTGGAAAATTATTTCGCCATCGACCTTATTACGCAGCATCATTTAAATGAGGAGGTCAATCGCAGACGAAATGACATTCAGTGTTTCGGCGCTTATGCCATGAATATGAAAATCAATGAAGTGGAGACCATTCTCGCAAAAATTACCATGGTGGCCACCGGAGGTATGGGAAATATTTATCAAACCACCACCAATCCGCTGATAGCCACCGGCGACGGACTGGCTATGGCTTATCGTTCCAAAGCACACCTCGAAAACCTTGAGTTTGTGCAGTTTCATCCTACTTCGCTGTTCAACCCGGGCGAAAAACCCTCTTTTCTGATTACGGAAGCATTACGTGGAGCCGGCGCCATATTAAAAACCAGAAAAGAGAAAAAATTCATGGCAAAATATCACAAGTTGGGTTCATTGGCTCCGCGCGACATTGTGGCTCGTGCTATTGACAACGAAATGAAACTTTCGGGAGACGATTTTGTTTATCTCGATGCCCGCCAAATCAGTAAACATGAAGTTTTACACCACTTTCCAACTATTTATGCCAAATGTCTGAGCATTGGTATTGATATTACCAAAGAGATGATACCGGTAGTTCCGGCAGCCCATTATTCCTGCGGAGGTATCAAGACAGATAAAAACGGGAAAACCTCCATACACAACCTGTTTGCTTCCGGAGAAGTGGCATGCACCGGGCTTCATGGAGCCAATCGCCTCGCTTCCAATTCTTTGCCTGAAGCAGCCGTCTTTTCGCACCGGGCAGCATTACAAGCCGTAGAAGAAGTAAAAAATATTGGATTTATGGACACCGTTCCCGATTGGGACGCCGAAGGCAGGGTGCTGAATGAGGAGATGATTCTCATTACCCAATCAAAAAAGGAATTGCAGGCGATTATGAGCAGTTATGTGGGTATTGTCCGCTCAAACCTGCGGCTGAAACGAGCCTTGGACCGCCTGGAAATTTTGTATAAAGAAACGGAAGATTTGTATGATAAATCTATCATCTCAAAAGATATTTGTGAGCTGCGCAACATGGTCAACGTGGCTTATCTTGTCATAAAAATGGCCATGAACCGCAAGGAGAGTGTGGGGTTGCATTATTCCATTGATTATCCTGAAAAAAAGAAAAAATAATATGGCACTCATAAAGAAAGTCAAAGGAAAAACCCCGCGCTGGGGCGAACGTTGCTACCTCGCAGAAAATGCCACTCTTACCGGCGATGTGATTTTGGGAAAAGGATGCAGCGTATGGTTCAATGCCGTTCTTCGCGGCGACGTGCATTATATCCGTATTGGCGACAATGTGAACATTCAGGATGGTGCCATCGTCCATTGCACCTACCAAAAATATCCGGTGAATATTGGCAATAATGTCTCTATTGCCCACGGTGCTATTGTGCATGGATGCACCATCCACGACAATGTTCTCATCGGCATGGGAGCCATTGTGATGGACAATGTCGTAATTGAAAGCAATTCGGTGATTGCCGCCGGAGCGGTGGTGGCTAAAAATACAGTGGTAAAATCGGGAACTGTTTATGCAGGTATCCCGGCCAAAAAAATTAAGGAAATTGATAAACGCATCCTCGAAGAGGATGTGCTGCGGATAGCAAAGAATTATAAAATGTATGCCGGGTGGTACCGGGAAGAATGATAAGTAATGAAGGACGGCGGTATCACCTTCGGCACACTCTCTTACCACCTTTTCTCATTAGCTATGGGCAAGTTCTTCATATCTCATTTGTCCAAAAGATATTACTTTTGTCCAAAAAATAATTATCATGCAGGTTATTTCCATCATCATACTTTTTATACTGTCGTTTCAGGTTATGCCTGTTGCTGCGGGAATGGATGTCAGGAAAACACCGGTATTTCATTTGATAAGCGGAATTTTGTTGCTGGTATCAGGCCAATTGCTACTGTTTCTGATTGGAATATGGCTGGGAAACCACTTTATGCACCTGCTGACAGGAATAAAAACTTATGTACTTTTTATCGGTTTTGTGCTGATTGCCGTCCGATTCAACATGGAGGCCTTCAAAGTCCGGAAAGGAGAGCGTACTTATATCATCGGCAAAAGCGCCACCTACATCATCCCGGCCATAGCACAAGCGGTGAATACATTCCTGGCGGGGATTTTATTTTATTTTATGCCGGGAACCCTTGGCAACGACCTGGTTT
>CAZRAW010000014.1:0-30435 GCA_964598065.1 uncultured Lentimicrobiaceae bacterium | reverse complement strand
CAGCTTCAGTATATAAATTTCTGTATTTTCCTCTTTCTGTATTTTAGCAATCTTCGAATTTTTAGCAGACATTACGTGCGCACGCTAAGGGGTTATTTTGTAACAATCCCTAAATGGGGGAGGAAGTGTCCGAAAATAACCAGCCGGCTTTTTCGGGCCCGAATACAAACATAAAATATCGCCTGTAGTTGGGTAGAAATTGTTACAAATGTTATTTTCATACTGTTTACAAGAGTACATTGACCAAAATGTATAATTGTGAACTGCTAATCAAATAAGATACAAATGTAATTTGAGTTATATAAATTGTTAATATACAGTGTTGTGTACAATAATACACAAATTGATTAATCTTACAATAATATACATAAGTAAACTATTATTTAGATTTTTAATTTTACTTATTATGATTGCTATATACCAGTATTTTAAGTAAATAAATAAATAAAATGATTTAGATAATTTAATGATTTCAGTATTTTTTTAAAATCGCATAAATTATCTTCTAATAATGTGTGATACAGGATTAAAACAATTGATATCAATAAAATGCTTTAATAAAACAGACGTTTACAGATGTAACACGATATTTTTTTGAATATAAAAGTAGAGATCAATTAATTTTATTACATTTGTAAATCAATTGGGAACAAATGGTTGACAGAATTAAATCCATCATGGTACATTATCAATTGCGTGCTGCGCAATTTTCCGATGCTATCGGCATGCAGCGTTCGGCAGTCTCGCATGTTTTGTCCGGACGCAACAAACCCAGTCTTGATTTCGTCTTACGGATTAAAAACCGGTTTCCTGAAATTAGTCTCGACTGGCTGACGTTGGGTAAAGGAAATATGCTGGAAAGTGAAGCTTCTGAGGGGCAGGATTTGTTTACAGTTGGAACTACAGCTGCTCATCGTTCTACTGTTGCTACGAAAATTGACGAATCGGAACCTCAATTAGAAAATAAATCCACCGAAACACGGCAGGTATTGGCTTCAGGCGAGGAATCTCCGGCCGAATATGTTGTGAAAGGAGCTGCCGGCAGGGTTTCTAAGGTTCTATTTATCTATTCTGACGGTACTTTTCAGGAATTTTCTCCCCGCGGATTTTCTGATCTCCGGATATAAAAAAAGCCTGTTACCGAAGTAAAACAGGCATTTTGATGTTCATTTAGCAGATTTTTAGACCCATTCTCTTTTTGAAAAGAAAAATCCGGCTTCGATTAGGGCATTTTCATCACTATCCGAACCGTGGATAGCATTAGCTTCAATGCTTGTGCCATATAGCGCACGGATGGTGCCTTCGGCGGCATCGGCAGGATTGGTGGCACCAATAAAGTCGCGGTAAGCTTTTACCGCATTCTCTTTTTCAAGAACAGCAGCTACAATCGGGCCCGACGACATAAAATCGGTGAGACCGTCATAAAAAGAACGCTTTTTGTGTACAGCGTAAAACTCCATTGCCTGTTCCTTGGTTAAAGCAGTGAGTTTCAAAGCTTTAATATTAAAGCCATTTTCGGTAATCATTGCTATAATACTGCCCATGTGGCCGTTTTCCATAGCCTTGGGCTTAATCATTGTAAAAGTGATGTTTCCGGTCATTTGTAAAATATTTTTTTAAAAATTTGCGCAAAGGTAAAGGAATTACTGAAAACAGCCGGTTTGTTTCTGCGTTAAATCTTTATCTTTGTTCGCTAATTGAATTAAGTTTATGTTTGATCCCGAGGAAATAGAAACGGTTGGCCGGTTGCTGGCCGTACCCCAAAAAATAGTACTTGTTGCTCATAAAAATCCCGATGGAGACACCATTGGTGCTACGCTGGCCATGATGCATTATCTCCGCAAAAAGGGGCATGAGGTTATTGCGCTGGTACCAAATGACTTTCCTGTTTATTACAAATGGCTTCCCGGTGCTGATGAAATAATTGTTTTTGATCGGGATGCACGGGCAGTGAGACGGGCGTTAGGTGACGCACAATTGTTGTTTTGCCTCGATTTCAACAGCTTAGACAGAACAGGTAATATGGCGTCTGATTTGACTAAGTTTTCCGGAGCAAAAATTGTTATAGATCACCATTTGGATCCTAGTAATGAATTTGATTACTACTTTTCGGTTGTTGAGACCTCCTCAACCGGCGAGCTGGTATTTGAGCTAATTGAGGCCATGGGGGACAAGGCGTTGCTCGGACAGAAGGTGGCGCTGGCTCTTTATACCTGTATTATGACCGATACGGGCTCGTTTAGCTATAACTGTAATCATGGCCGGACTTATCACATTGTTGCTGCACTGATTGATTTGGGGGTGGATGCGGCAAAAGTGCACAAACTGATTTATGATACTTACACTGAAAACAGGCTTCGTTTGTTGGGTTTTTCTCTGAGCAGTCGCCTGCTGGTGTGGAATGATCTCCACACAGCCGTTATTCATTTGAACAAGGTTGATTTGAAAAGATTTGATTATCAGGTAGGTGACACTGAAGGACTGGTAAATTACGGCCTCTCTATGGAGAATGTCAATCTTGCCGTTCTGTTAACGGAAAGAGACAATCAAATTCGGATATCTTTCCGTTCCAAAGGAAATTTTTCCGTGAATCAGCTGGCTCGAGACTATTTTGACGGTGGCGGCCACAAAAATGCTGCCGGAGGGAGTTCGAAAACAGGTATGGAAAATACGCTCGGTAAGCTCAAAGAGGTGCTTCAACATTACAAAGAAGAATTAAATTACACTGTTTCACTTTAACATGAAAAGATTTCTGCCGATATTTGTTTTGTTGCTGTCTTTGGGCTTGGCTGCCTGCCATAATACCAAAAACAACACCTCCGGCAAGAGTTTCAAGCCCCTTACCCAAAAAGAATTAATGGCTTTTAGCCGAAAACTGCTACGACAGGAGAAAAGAAAGATAGATGCCTATATCAAAGCAAAACACTGGAAAATGAAAGAGAGCGGAACCGGATTACGCTACCAAATCATTTCAAAAGGGAACGGAGAGAAAGCACATATGGGACAGATAGCCGAGATTCGCTATTCGGTTAAACTTTTTGATGGACAGCAAATTTATTCGGGCATCAAATCCTTTAAAATCGGGTATAGCGGAGTTGAAAGTGGACTGGAAGAAGGAATTCTTTTATTAAAAAGGGGTGATAAAGCAAAATTCATCTTACCTTCGCACCTTGCATACGGGTTGTCGGGCGATGGAGACAAAATTCCTCCCCACACACCGATTATTTATTATGTAAAATTGTTAAAACTTAAATAAATATTAGAAAAATGAGAAAATTCTTATTCATTGCCTTTGCAGGCATACTTGCTGGTTTCTTTTTGACATCATGTAACCAGCAGTTGTCAAGTCATCCCGGATTTAAAAAGACTTCTACCGGGTTGTACTATAAATTTTATCACAAAAGTGGTGATACTATACAGCCTAAAATTGCTGAGTATGCTATAGTTAAGATGGTTTACGGAACTCCGGATTCTGTTTTGTTCGACAGTAGAAATTTACCGGCTTCCAGGCGTCCCATGAAAATTCCCATAATAAAATCAGTTTACAAGGGTGATATCTATGAAGGTCTTGAAATGATGCATGTGGGTGATAGCGCAGTTTTTCAGAGCAATGCAGATTCGGTCTTCAAAAAATTATTCCGCATGCGGAAACTTCCCTCATTTGTTGACTCGACAAAAGATGTTTATTTTGCCATTAAACTCATTGGTGTGAAAACACAACAACAGTTGCAGGCCGAAGCGAGCGTCCGTATGGCGAAATTACAAAAAGCTGAAAGTAAAGAAAGAGAAGCTTATCTGAAGAAAAACAACATTACTGTAAAACCTACAAAAGATGGGCTCTATTTTATTTCGGAGAAACGCGGGAAAGGTCCGCATCCTAAAATCGGCGACAAGGTATGGGTTCATTATACGGGCTATCTGCTCAATGGCAAGAAATTTGACAGCTCACGCGATCGTGGTAAACCTTTTGAATTTACATTAGGCAAACATCAGGTTATTCCCGGTTGGGACGAAGGCATCGCCATGTTACGTAAAGGTGGCACGGCCAAACTGATTGTTCCTTCTTCGTTGGGGTACGGCCCCAGAAATATGGGACCAATTCCTCCTTTTTCCACGTTGGTGTTTGATGTTGAATTGGTAAATATTCAACACGCTGCAAAACCTAAGAAATAAATTGGCAAAATGGCTGAAATAAAAAACGCCGTGCTTTTTTAAAAGCACGGCGTTTTTTATTTATACCTTAAAATCGTTATTTCTCAGGAAAATAGGTTTTGATAATATCAATTAAATCCTGCGGACGGTATGGTTTTGTCAGATAATCGTTCATGCCGGCATTCAGACAATTTTGTTTGTCATGTTCAAAAGCAAAGGCTGTTATGGCAATGATGGGAACAGGATGCTCAACTTCCATCTGTTGCTCTAACTTCCTGATCTCGGATGTGGCTTCAAGACCATTCATTGTAGGCATTTGAATATCCATAAGAATCAAGTCGTAATTGTTTTCCAAAAACTTCTCAATGCCCGTTCTTCCATTTGTTGCCAGGTCCACATGGAAATTTAATCGTTTTAAAATGGCTACTGCAAATTTTGCATTCAGGTCGTTGTCTTCAACTATCAATACATTTAAGAAATCCTTATAACTCTTAGGCATAAGCTCCGGCTTTTTTATAAGACACGAAAATAAGAAAATTTATGAAGGAATAAGCTGATTTATCAGGGAAATTAAATCATTTTTATGAATGGGCTTACTTAAATAACCGGCGAACCCATGTTTTACTGCTTTTTCCAAACCGTTATTATCAGGATATGCGGAAAGTACGATGGCGGGTATTTTTCCGGTTTCCGGATATTTTTCTCTTATGTTTTGCAATGTAGCCGCTCCTCTTCCTTTTCCGGAAAAGTTAATTTCAATTATGAAAATATCCGGAAGAGTCTTGTTTTCAATATATTGTCCAAGCCACTCGTACGGATCATCTCCTTCGTCGTAGGTTTCCACTATTGCCTTGGGAAGAATCTTTTTAATCAACATGTTCCCTAATTTGTCCTTATCGAAGATAAGGATTCTGATATTTGCTTTTTTCAGCTCAATTTTATTAGCTGCCGGCTTTTTGTCTTTTGTGGCTGGTTGCTCACTTTCCGCAGCTTTACTTTTCGATGTATATTTTTTGAAAGGCAAATAAATTCTTACGGTAGTTCCAACCGCTTTTTCTGATTCAATTTCAATACTGCTATTCATTATGTCCAGCATACTTTTTATAAGCGGAAGGCCTAACCCTGCACCCTGATAAGCGGTTTTACTGTAGCCGAGACTTTGCTGGCGGAAAGGTTCAAAAATATCCGGTAGATAGGCTTTGTCAATGCCCACGCCGGTATCTTTAATAGTCCAGACTATCTGTTTGTCCTGAAGTGTCTGTGAAATTTTGATAAAACCTTTTTCGGTGTAACGTACGGCGTTGTCTAACAAATTGGCGAGAATATGTTTCACAGCCTGACTGTCGGAGGCAAAGCGGGGGATTTTATTATCTTGGAAAACAATACGCAATCCTTTTTGTTCGGCAGCGGGTTTATATTGTGCGACGAGTCCCCGGGTGATTTCCGTGAGGTTGCATTCTTCTTCGTTAAGATTAAAACTTTTGGATTCTATTTTGCTGATATCAATAATGTTGTTTAGTAGATGCATCAACGATTCCCCGCTTTTTCTGATATTTTCGTTGTATTCAAAAAGTTCTTTTTCTTCGCTCAGAGCAAACTCATTTCCCAGCAAAGAGGAAAAACCGAGGATGTCGTTCAGATTTGTGCGTAACGTGTTGCTTATTTTGGTCATAAGCAGGGAGTTGCGATGTGCCGACTGTTTTGAAGCTTTCAGCGTCTCTTCCATAGCTTTCAGATTCTGTTTCAGCCTCTCTGACTCACTGTGGATGGCTTTCACCCGCTGTTGAATAATTTCCTCCCTGTTTTCTTCTATCGATGTCAGGTTTTGCTGCATGGTTTTAATGCTTGTTTGTAACTCTGACACTCGGCGTGAAGCCTTTTTTTGATTTTTCAGCAGTACAAAAGCCAGTCCGATGGAAACCCAAAAAGCAAGCAGGGTAAGATAAAGCCAAAGAGCTATTCCGTTTGAAGCAGCGCCGGTTCCGTTGCCGAAAACCTGTACAGCCGCCAGAGAAAAGATTCCCGAAGGCAATATTTTCATTCCCGTTTTTCTCATAACCGACTTGGTTTTGATGGCTTTTCGCATACAAATAGCAATTCTTCGGGATTTACAGCAAACTTATCAGGCATTTTGATGTTTTTGAAATGCTTTTTCTGGTTTATTTGATGAACGATAAAACCAGCTTTTTCCAAACGGTCGGTATAATCACGACCGTAAATCCTTACATGGTCAAACTGACCGAAATATTTTTCCCGGTCGGCTTCCGAAGTTATGGAGCTATCCTCAAAAGTTTCTTCAAGTTGAAGAGAGTAGGGAACCTGTAGTAAAGCTTTTCCACCCGGTTTCAGCACACGAAAGATCTCATGCAGGGCACGCCGGTCGTCCGGAATATGCTCCAGTACATGGTTACACATAACCCAGTCGAAAGAGAATTCCTCAAAATGAAGGTCAAGCAAATCAGCGGTCTTTACTTTTGAGCTGTAATAAAATCCTTCGGCATACTTGGTTACCGGGTGGTAATTGATATTTTGTGCTTTGCTAAAGATGTGATACAATGCCGGCTCAGGGGCGATATGCAGCAGATTGTGTGGATGTTTAAAAAAGCCGAGCTCATATTTGAGATAGAGATATATAAGCCGGTCGCGGTCAGTACTTTGGCAGTAAGGACAAATATCGTTGTCGCGCCGGCCGGCTCCCACAATGTGTTTCTCTTTGATAACCGGCAGGTCAAATCCTCCGGGCAGCATTTTTCGGAAGCTGTGTCCACAAATGGGACAGGTATAATGGTTTCCGCGGTAATATAAACCACGCAGAGTTAGATAGCTGCTTTTTAGTAATCTTCCGGCAACGGGAGGAATATATTTTTTTATATTGAGCATAACATCACTTATTAATGAGCAAAGGCAGGCTGCTGATGCCTTTTGAACTGTAAAGAATAACCAAATACTCGCCGTTTTTCAAATGGCGGACAGAGAGCCTGCTTGTGTTATTTTCAAAAGAGTTACAACGTATCTCTTTTCTGAGTACTATTCTGCCCCGCATATCGGCTATAACAATCTGAACTTCCTGTTCAATACTTGTCTTTATCAGAAGATTAATTTCGTTTTTAGCAGGATTCGGGAAAATTTTAAACATCTCAATATCAAGGGCTTTTTGGGATCGTATGCCTACTGACGGGTCATGACATTCGTAAGCTCCCGCAGAGAACAGGCCATGGAACGGACGCGACCGGTTTAAAATATCAAAAGTAATCCCTTCGGCGGTGAGGTCTGTTCCGTAATCCACAGCAGGCGAGGAAGGTTGCAAATCGTAGTTTCCGGCATCGGCACGAATAAAACGAACTTCGTTAATATTATTTGTTGTGTAGTTGTGACTTTTATCAATATTTGCCGGATTCATATTGTTGCTGTTGATATAAGCATCGCTCCCAATATCAGCGTATTTTCCAGGGGCTACAATGAGATTGGCTTTCACAAGAATCGATTTCAAATCATTATTGGCGAGACTAATGCCGAAACTTTTCGGGCTCACGATAGTATTGTTATAAATGCCCAATACGGCGTTGGGAGTTGTTACAACATTTCCCACATAAATCCCGTGTTTCATCTTATCAGGCTGATTAGGGAGATAGTATTTTCCGGCATTGACAATCAGATTGTTAAAAATATTAAATCCGCCCATTCCTAATACATCAATACCATCTCCTTTACCGTTAGTGATGGTGTTGTTATAGGTATTACAAACGCTTCCTCCGCCAATCATGATGCCGGACATTTGGTCGGTTTCCCCTGCCTGTGAATCATAATTAATATGATTATCATGAATCTGACAATTGGAATCGGCGGAACTTACCTGTATCCCATCAAAGCCTGTGTTTTCCACTAAGTTGTTGTAAATAAATACACCTTTTAAGACATGAGGATAAACGGTAGTGTCGCATCCGGGCAGATAGAGTCCGGCATAGTGAGAATTTCCGATGTAAAGGCCTTCGTCGGTCACATCGTATATCCAATTATCATGGAATGAGAAGTTGCGCATCACAAACTTGCCGCGGGTGGCGCCGAGGTTGGTACAGGTAGGGTCTGTTTTGGCATAAACGCCGGCCAGCAGGGTATGTGAAATCTCCACATGGGCTATTTCAATATTGGTGCTGTAGTCGCCAATGCTCATCCCGGCTCCTTTTAATACTTTTAAAATTTTGAAACCGTATTTGGCTTGGGAATCACCACTTCCGGTGAAAACTATATGGGAGCTATTTGCTATTTTAATGCCAAAATAATTATCGGTGTTGATGATGACTGTTCCGCCGCTGTTGATAAAAACAATGGGTTTTTCTGCAGTTCCATGAAAATTTTTCAATTCAATATACTTCCAGTTTCCGGCCTGCAGGCAAACGGTATCGCCTGGCCTGATATCATTGAAAGCCGAACTCTTCCAGTCGATGTAAGGCGTAATCGAATCAATGGTTTTGCTACAGGTTTGTGCCGCAAGTTGAACACTCAGAAGACCTGTTATCAGCAACAATATGATATAAATTCCCTTTTTCATAGATTTATCCCCGTTTGGCGCGTTCCCAGTTGACTGTTTGCTGTCCTTTAAAATAACGTTTTATGCCTGCAAAGACAGCATAGTTCATAATAAAAAAGTAATAAGGAACGTACATGATTTTAACTTTTATCTTCTTGTTTTCGAGATACCAACCTGTCAGGGCCATAGCATAAAAGATGATTTCGCCATAGAAAAGAAGTGTATAAACATTTTTGCAGTTTGCAAAACCGGCCTGCCATGCAAGGATAAAGTTAAAGATAAAAATCAGCGGCAGCGACAGTGGTGCCAGCGTCCATCGCAAAACCCGGTGTGAGATATACTGGAAACTGAGTATGCCGTATTTAAAGATATTCAGCAACGGTTTCAGACGAATGATGCTTTGAATACCGCCGGCGGCAATACGAACCTTTCTTTTGAGCTCTTCTTTTACGTTGGCCGATGGGCTTTCGATGGCATAGGCTTCCGGGTCGTACTGAATGGTATAGCCTTTCATAGCTATCCGCAGCGAGATGATAAAATCGTCGAGCAGCGTATCTTTTTCCACCGGCTCGAAAAGTTCGGTACGGATGGCAAACAGTTCACCGGCAGCGCCCACGACAGAATAAAGTTCGGCGTCCCATTTTTTTAATTTGGATTCATATTTCCAATATATCCCTTCGGTGGCTGCTGCAGAATTTTTATTAAAAACACGTTTCTCTCCCGAAACACATCCCACTTTCGGATTGGCAAACATATTGACAATGCGGCGGACAGACTCTTTGCCGAGCAGAGTGTTGCCATCCGAGAAAATGACAATTGGCGTTTTGACAAACTGCATGCCGCGGTTCATGGCACCGATTTTCCCGCCTCTTTTGTCTTCGTGGTAAACTTCAACGCCTTTGTCGCTGTATTTTTTCAACAAATCGGGTGTGCCGTCATCCGAGCCATCGGTAACCCAGACCTGCCGCACCTTTTCTTTCGGGTATTCAAGATTGAAAGAGTTGGCGACTTTTGCATCCACATAATCTTTTTCGTTGTAAGCAGCTACAAATAAACTAACCTCCGGTTCATAATCAGGATTCGGGGAGGTTTTCTTTTTAAAAAAGAGCCTTTTCAACTTAACTAAAATGAACAACAAAATGCCATAGCCGAGATAGGCATAGAAAACGATAAACAAAAACAGCGAGAATAAAATTTTAATTGTCAGCATGGTTTTGGATTTTATCGGTTATTTTTCGGGCACCCATGTTCAAATCATCCACTTTTAGTATTTCAAAATCGGCTATTTTATTAAGTACCCGTACCAGCCGTTCACGTCCGCTGTGTTTTGACTCCATAACTATCAGTATGTTAGGGTAGTTTTGAAGAAATTTCTTTGCGCCATGTAACACTTTCTCTTCCATCCCTTCCACATCGATTTTTATTAAGATACGGTCATCTTTTTTGAAATCGATTTGGTCAAACAGACTGTCCAGCGGGACAATGTTAGAGGTGGTGGTTGTTTCTCTTCCCGGGACTTCATCCTCAGGCTCAATGGTTGCCAAATGCGAGGCTCCCGTATTTACCTGGTCGAAAGCAAACTCGGCAATGTGCGGTTCGGCGCCGAGTGCTACGGGGAAAAGCTTTACTTTATCTTCGAGATTATTGAGTATCAAATTGATACGTAAAGCATCACAGTTGCTTTTAATGGGCTCAAAAGCATATCCTCTTAAGCCTTTTTCTGCCAGTAAAATAGCATAGGTTCCAATGTTAGCACCGACATCTAAAAACACATCATAGTTTGGAAGATGTTGGTAAACAAACTTTTTGACGTTCCACTCGTAGGCGTAATTGGCAAACTGAAAGTCTAATGTTCCTTTTCGCGACAAAAAGGTACCGAGACTGCTGCGGTAAATTCGTGTATGTGTAGTTGTTTTATGGAGTAAAATATATTTTATGGAAGTGAAAATATAGCTGTATTCTCTCCACTTTATGAAGTCCATGGTATATTTTAGAAAAGTAGATATTTTATGCATCTATTTGATTTACTTTGAGTTATGTAACCGGGTGCTCTTCTTCCGTATAATCATTATGCTAAAGTATGAAAATGATGCAAAGACGGTAGCTCTCCGGCTATTTTTTCACACGCTCCCAGGCTTTGGTTTCGTGGTTATACTGCTTTAATATTCTCCCCGGATTACCGCCGACTATACTGTAAGAAGGTACATCTTTTACCACTACACATCCTGCAGCCACAATGGAATGTTTCCCAATAGTAACGCCGGCAGTAACTACGGCATTGGCGCCAATCCAAACTTCATCCTTAACAATGATAGGCTTTGTTTCTACTTTTTGCAGGCTGGGCGGCAAGTTTACATCTTCGTAGCCATGATTAAGCCCGGATAAGACCACATTTTGGGCAAACATAACATCGTCGCCAACGGTTACAGGACCAATGAGAACGTTGGACATGCCAATGCGGGTGCGGTTGCCAATAATAACATCGCCCACACCATTGTTTACGGTTGAAAAGTCTTCGATGGTCGAATCTTTCCCAAGCACAAAATTATTGAACGGCATCAAATCCATACGTGTACGCCTCCTGACCAGCGAGCCTTTATCTCTCTTGTGCTTTACAGGGTTCACGAACCACTTGACCCAAAGGCGTGGTCTGGCCTGATTTCGGGGCATAAGCATCCACAAAGCCAGCTTCTTCAGCTTTTCGTTGGATTTTATCTTTTCTTTGAGTCCCATAGTTATTCTGTTTTTTCAATCATTTCAATTTTCTCATAAATGGCTTCGGCATTGGCAGCCCAGGTGTGGCTTCGGGCTATTTTTTCACGTTCGGCCTCTTTTTCAGGTGAATTTTCTTTCAATGCTTTTTCAATCAGTTGAACATATTCTTCTTTGTCTTCAGCAAGATAAACCCATTTCTCAAAAACTTCCATAGCCTTTGTTTTGGTGGCAACAACAGGTTTTCCCATAGCGAGATATTCGTCTATCTTACGTGGATAGTTTCCGATGGTTACCTCGTTGAGTTTTTGTGGGTTTAAAGCCACATCAAATCCGAAAAGATAAGCCGGAAGTTCTTCCATTTTCTTTCTTCCGAGGAAATAAACATTATCAATCCGATGCAGTTCACTTTCTTTAAAAGCATCATCTTCCGGACCAACCAAAATTAGCGACCAGTCAGGTCTGCTTTTGGCAATGTGTACCAAGACGCTGATATCCAGACGCAGAGTATAAAGTACACCGATATAGCCAATTACAGGCTTTTTTATGAATTTCAAATCCGGTGGAACTTCTTTAATAAGTTTTTTATCAAAAAGTGATACATCGCAGCCCTGGCCAACATAATAGGAGTGCGGATTGTAACGTTTTCCGATGTCGGCAAGGTACGTGGAGTTGGCAACGATCAAATCCACTTTTTTCATCAGGGCAGGTTCGATGCGTGTCCCCTGACGCTTCCAGTAGTCAACAGCAAGCATGTTGTCGCGGGTATAGTAAACGTACGTTTTGGCATGAATAAGTTCTTTCAGATAAAAACTGCGGAACATATCCGTATCATTAAAAATGATAATATCTTTAAAATTCAGCGTCCGGATGGCCCTGTTTATCTCTTTGGCAAACCGTTTGTTATTGACACGGTTTAGTATATCGAACAACCAGTTGATGGGCAATTGGTTAATAGATTCCAGTACAGTCTTTGGGAAGAAGCTCCACATGTTGTCGTTAATCTGTTCCATATCGGGGAGCTGGCCGCGCAAAACTCTTTTTCGCTTTTGAATAACAGGATCGTGGCGCCCGCGCCAAAGGGTCAGACGGTCCATGGGATAGTTTACGTAAAGCACCCGGTTGTGTTTCGAAAACACTTCGGCAAGGTTAATCACATTGCTACCTATGCGGCTGTCGAGCGATGCCAGACCAACCATGACAATATCCCTGTTTTTAATCATATCGTTTGGTTTTAAAGATAGTATTTGTTGAAAACCGTTTCATAAAGTTCCAGCACCTGTTTGGCCATGTTTTTCCAGGAAAATTTAGCCGACTGGCGGAACCCCTTCTCAATGATATCTTTACGGTACGCTTCATCCGAAAGGATTTTTTCAATGCCTGCTGCTATTTCCTCCGGTTTAAACGGATCAACAATGTAAGCGGCGCTACCGGAAACCTCGGGCATGGACGAAGTGTTGGAAGTAATCACAGGAGCCCCGCAACGCATAGCTTCGAGTATGGGAATACCAAAACTCTCACGTAGCGATGGGTAGAGGAAAACATTACACAAATTATAAATCGCTGGCAGATCGGTATTGATAACGTAACCGGTCAGGATAATTTTGTCTATCAGCTTTTTATCACCAATATCGATTAAAAGTTCTTCCAGCGCATTATATTCATAATCAAGCATAACGAGGGACATGTCATCGCTCGTTTTTTTCAGGTAATCTGAAAAAGCTTTCAGCACACCTTCGGTATTTTTTTTAGGATCGGTATTACCAAGGAAAAACAGAAAACGGTCGGGGAGATGATAAAGTTGTTTCACCCGTTGAAGCTCTTTCTCGTCGTCGATTTTCCGGAAATGCTCGCTGACACCGTTATAAATGGCTACCAGCCTGTTGTCTTCATCGGGAAACCCGAAAAATTCTTTGATACGTTTTTTCTCAAACTCTGAAACAGTGATAATTTTATCACTTTTTTTCACTACCCGTGGCACAACATAACGCCGGTACATGTTACCAAATTTTTGATACCAAGTACCGCCTTTCTTAAAAAGGCTGATGCTTTCGAGGTAGATGATATCGTGCAGTGTAACCACCAGCGGTATACCCGGATTCAGCGGCGCCGTATTGCTCGTACAGTGCAGAATGTCACAACCCTCCTCTCGGGCAGCTTTGGGCAGGGCAAACTGTTCCCAGGCAGGATAGGGTCCCCCGCCAAATTCCACAAACTTAAAATTATCGGTCTTTTCAAAAATCTTATTGTCCTTATCGGATTTGATAAAGACGACATATTCATTTTCCCTGTCTAATTTCTGAAGCTCCTTGATAAGCTCCAGGGCCACCATGTCCATCCCGTGTTTCCTTTTCCTGTAAAGTCGTTGACCTTCTATTCCTATTTTCATTTTTTCTTGTTTTTAGAATGAAACTGTGGATATTTTATCTGAAAAGCATTATAGGTGTGTTTTGTGTGTAAGAATTCTTTATTGCCTCCTTTTATATTCAACAACGAAAATAGCATCAAAATGATGCCTGCCGGAAGCCGGGTTAATGCCCACAAGGTACGAAAATTGTAAAAATATTTTGGGATGGAGAACAAAAAAATCAAGATACCGAGAATTAGTAACCCGAGGGCCATATAAAAAGCGGTTAGTGAAGCAGCAAAATAGTAAACTACCGCAATCACAAAAAGCAGACTGATAAGCAATATACGGGGTAAAAGAATGAATTGCAGCGCTTTGTTGAAGAAATCGATGTTTCCGTGCAAAAACAAATCTTTCAGGGAAGGCAGAAAACTTTTACCGAAATAGTGAATCTGTGCAGACAGCCACCGCCGTCGTTGTTTGGTAAAGACTTTGGCATTTGGGACTTTTTCATCATAAACATAAGCATCCGGCAGATACTCGATTTGGTGTTTCTTTTGTAAAAGCCTGACCTCTATCTCTTTATCAAAACCACCCACTACTTCCACTTTTTTCATCATCTTTTTGAAGTAGTGGTAATCGAATGCCATTGCCGAGCCGATTAGTGCAGAGGAGAGCCGTAGCACACGATGTCCTTTCCTGAAAATATGGTTGTTCATCTCTTCGCTCACTGCATCTAGGATGGCAAACGGTGTATTCAGATTTTTTGCTACACGATGCCCCTGTACGGCAAGATATCCGTCGCAAAAAGCAGCGTTGATGCGGGTGAGAAAATCTTTTGCCATGATGTTATCTGCATCCAGCACCACTGCCACGTCGTAGCTGTCATCTGTTTGTGACAGCGCAGCATTCAGCGCCCGTGATTTCGTGCTGTATTCCAGTTTTACTACGATCACTCGAATATGAAGCTTTTTAAGCGTTGTTATGGTTTCCGGTTTAAATCCATCGGCAATGATAACTACATCATAATTTTCAGTGCCGTAATCCTGCTTCAGGGCATCTTTGGCTACTTCGATGATTACGGCATCTTCGCGGTAACCCGGAATGAGCACCAGGATTTTCCGCTTTTTATCGGGAGAACGACTTTTTCTTTTTAAGGGGAAAATGCCGGCTAAAGCGAACAAAAAAAGATAAATATCAGTAAAAGCAAGATAGATAAAGAAAAAAGACTCGATAATATGCCATATTCGTGTTGTCATAACATAGGATTTTCGTGAATTTCTTTTGAAAACAGATGGGTAACATGCCATCCGATGGCTCTGTAATAAGCCAGAAACAGTGAAATTTTTCCTTTCAGCAAAAAGCGGAAAGCGTTTTTTGGAATGGCAATAAACAGTTGGTAAAGCAAAGCTACGTAGTATTCTTTGCCATGGAGGTTCCGACGCATAAAAACTATGCGGTTGCGATTGAGATAATAAATCTTTAGAGGACTAAGCCTTCCGGTGGAAACCGATTCTTTGTGAAGTACATACGAGCTCCCTACATAATAAATTTTGTATCCTGCCCGCAATATGCGCTCACACCAGTCGGCTTCCTCATAATAAAGAAAGAAAATGTAAGACATCAGACCGATTTCCTTTACCACACGCATGGGAACCATCATGGCTGCGCCATGTGCCGAAGGCGTTTCTCTGTCTTCGTTGTATTGTCCGGTGTCTTTTTCGCGATAGCCGATGGCTGCATTGCGTATGGTTACTTTGTCCATGGGAGTATAGCCGGCATACTGAATGGTGTCGGGCTGGTAGTAAAATTTAATTCGCGGACTCACAGCGCCAATTTCGTGATTGTTTTCGAGCTTGGCTATTAGTGGCTCGAGAAAACCGGGGGGAACCTCAATGTCATTATTCAGGAGCATGACATATTCGCCACGGGCACGCATTAGTCCGTAGTTATTTCCGGCGGCAAACCCGTAATTTATAGGGTTTTGAATGAAAACAATGTTGGGATAACGCCTTTTTATAATTGTGGGATCGTCCTTGGTGGAATGGTTATCCACGACAATCACTTCCAAGTTTGGGTAGGTGGTTTTATTGAGTGATTCCAGCAATGCACAGGTAACCTCGGCCTGGTTGTAATTGACCGTGATAATGGAGACAAGCGGATATCTTTTAAGTTTAAAACTCATAAAGCTAATTATGTTTTATCTCTTCCGGGTGCGAATGTTCGGTGTGCAGGAATTGTTTGGTAGCGCCTCTTATTCTTAACAGGCTGATGAACATGAGGATAAACCCCTTCGGTAGGGAGAGCAATGCCAGGAAAGTCCGTTTGTTGTAGAACCTCCGGGGAATGGCAAACAACAGTGCTATGGCTGTGACAACAAAAAGTCCCAACCACCAAAAGAAGTCTGGTGCAAAATATTGTTGCAGAGCCGGGAAGGGAAGAAAATGAATGATGCCGAACAAAAAGCTTAGAATAAACAAAGTCCCGCTGAGCAGAATACGTGGTGGCTGTACCATCTGTATCACTTTGTCAAAATAATCGAAGTTCCCCTTTTTTATAAAAGCCATAAATCCGTCTAAAAAATTACTCCGGAAATAATCTAACTGGGCGGCTATCCAGCGACGACGCTGGTTTACAAAATTTGATGATTCCTGCGTTTTTTCGTCGTAAATAATGGCATCGTGCACGTATTCAATAATGTAGCCTTCTTTTATAATCTTCAGTTCCACCTCTTTGTCTTCGCCTACGGAATCGATAGTTGCCATAGTTTTCTTAAAAAGCTCATAATCGAGGCCCATTCCCGAACCGATTAAAGCAGAGGAAATGCTTAGCACACGGTGTCCCTTCCGAAAGATGTGGTTGTTGATTTCTTCGCTTAATGCATCCAAAATGGCAAAGGTAGCGTTCATATTTTTGGCTGTACGGTGTCCCTGTACGGCATCAAAACCGCGATCAAACGCAGCGTTGATTTTCGTTAGCACATTGCTTTCCATAATGTTATCGGCATCGAGAATAAAAGCCACATCGTAATTATTGCCAATAATTTCCATACACTTGTTTAGCGCTTTTGATTTTTTACTTACTTCAAAAACGACCTCCACAACACGTACGGGCAATTTATGGAGCGCATCGAGGGTTTCTTTTTTAAATGTATCGGCAATAACGATGACCTCAAACTTATCTTTTGGATAATCCTGCAAAGTAGCTTTATATGCCACATCCACAATTACGTCATCCTCTTTGAAACCTGGAATCAACACGGCAAACTTCCTGATTTTCTCTACTTTATCCTTTTGCTGCTGTTTGTAAAAGAGACCGGCTGTTGAAAAAATAAAAATATAGAGTGTGGCAAAAAACAAATAGATGAAAAGGATATATTCGATGACAAGAAGTATAATTCTTAAAATTTCCATTGGTGCTAATTTTTTGCAGGCAATTTAGGCAATCCCTGAATATTTTTAAAATGTGTCCAGTGCCACCACAATGCCCTGAAGCTGGCTTTGGCCAGATCGGGACGTTTTTTTACAAGGTATTTCAATATTTGTTTCGGGACAGCTATCAAATTGAGGTACAGCATGCTTAACAGTTTCGTAATTCTGCGATTATTTCTTCTGGCATAAAGAATGCGCCCGCGTGTCAGATAAAAGATTTGAAACGGACTCTCTTTCACGGTAGAAAGAGATTCTTTGTGCAGAACCAGTGATTTCCCCTGGTAATAAATTTTATAGCCGGCTTTTTTGATGTGTTCGGCCCAGTCATGTTCTTCGTAATAGAGGAAGAACTTTTCTGTCATCATCCCCACCTTTTTGATGACCTCCATGGCAACCAGCATGGCGGCGCCGAAAATGGAACCGGTTTCGCAGGTCATGTCGTATTGTCCGTTATCTTTTTCACCAAAGCCAATGGCAAAATTCCGGATAGTTATGGGATGAATGGGGGTGAAACCGGCAAACTGAAAGGTTTCCGGTTCATGAAAATAGTGGATTTTCGGGCTTACCATAGCTACTTCATGATTTCCTTCAAGTACTTCAACGAGCGGCTCAAGAAATACGGGTTCCACTTCCGTATCGTTATTAATAAACAGGATGTATTTACCCTTACAATAGGGAAGAGCCACATTATTGCCACCGGCAAATCCCAGGTTGGTTTTTGTCTGAATAAAATGGATATACGGGAATTTCTCTTTGATAATTTCGGGGTGGTCGTTAGGAGAAGCGTTGTCCACAACGAAAATTTCTATCCGGGGATAAGTAATATTCCGGAATGAACGGAGAAATTCACAGGTTACTTCCGACTGGTTATAGTTGATGGTAACCACGGACACCAGGGGCCAATTTTTTTTTTTAGTTTCCATATTTATTCTGTTAATCTTTCACCGCAAATGACCAAGGGGAAATTCCCTGTGCCAGACGTGCATTATACTCGCGTTCAAGCTGCTGTGCGGAGAACAGAAAAGCCCAGCTCAGGTATAACAGCACACCGGTTGGCATCTGTCCGAGCACACCATTCCCATAGGCGGCACCGATTATCCCGACGTACCCTCCAAGCAGTGCCCCCAAAATATTGCTGAGCTCTTTGGCTTTTACCCTGGCCATAATGAGGAAAAAGCTTTTAAACACAATATACATAAGAATGGACAAATGCAGGATAAGCCCCACGCGTCCCTGTTCCGCCCATATTTGTACATACCAGCTATCGGTAGCCACATTGGCAAGAAAACCCTGGGGTGAAAAACGTTTTCCCCAGTTACCGGCTGCTCCAATACCTCCTCCAAAAGGTTTATTTGCAAGATAGGTTTTCAGGATTTGCCGGTTTTTAAGTCGAACCTGATAAGAGGCATCATGTTCCGGATGAAAAGCGGTACGCATTCGGGCAATGGTATAGTTACTGTTGCCAATGTAGGTGTAGGCAAAGAAAAAGTAAAGTAAAACCAGGGTGATTCCACCTATAATAATCACCCTTGTTCGTTTTGAAAGAATAATATAGGTAATTCCTCCCAAAGCAGGTACAATCATTGCTCCCCGTGTACCTGAAAGCATCATACCCCATAATGACATAATAGACACAAACCAAAAGAATATTTTATTTTTCCAGCCTTTCATAGCAGAGGCAATGCCGGCAAAGACAATACCGGCTGCTCCCTGGGCAGCACCAAACTGTCCGGCATCACTGAAGAAGGAGAAAATCCGCAGTTTACCGTTGATAATGTGCGTAACATAGCCTACGGTATTTAACCAGTATTGTTCGGCATAGTCAAGTCCGATATATTTTTGTTGTAGACCTTTCAGAGTGGCAAGTAAGGAAAAAACCGCCCAGAATATGAGAAAACCGTATAAATGTCTGAGTCGGCTAAAAATGAGAAGAGCAAGAGGGACAAGCAACAGCGAATAAAGAGAAACGCCACGCATGGCATAAAACCAGGCTGTACGGCTTAAGGCCAGCGGATTGAAAAACTCCAGAACAGAATAGGCAAACCAGATAATCATGAGGTAAACAATATCCCGGTTAAGCAGCCCAAAATCAATTTTATCAAAGAAATTTCGAAAAAATACGGCAACAATGGTCAAAACAAGAAGCCCATCGATACTTAAACCTAAAGGAACTCCCCTAATATATCGTGTGAGTCCGATAGCTGTAAAAGCCATGAACATTATAGAATAGATACCAATAACGGGATGAACAAACAACCGGTTCAGAAAGATAAGGAAAGGAATAAGTACAATAAGCGCAATGGCAATCTTGATACCTCCTTTGCCGATAACAAAACCCAAAGCAACTGTTACCAGAATAATAATAGTTATAACCAACGGATGTTGAAGCTTGGATGCACCCGTCTTATCTTTTAGCGATTCCAGCATATCTATAATTAAACATTAAAATTATAAAATTTTAGCAAACAGGTTAACTTTTTTTTCGAAAGATACTCTCACTAAAAAATAAAATACCTCCCTGAAATACTTTCCGAAGGTGAATATCAAAACTTTTATTCAGATAATGGTAGCCTACAAAAATTCCAATCAGGGTAAAAGAGATAGTTACCACGGCCACGCCTTCGAGAACTGTTATGACGGAAAAATTATGGGTAATATTAGCCAATAAATGTAAATTATTTAACGAGAAGGGGATCAGCGTGAAAATACTGGTGGCAACGGCCACATAATAAAAAGCAAAAACAATTAGTGTATCGCCGATAATATTGGCACCGGCCATATATACAACCTTCAAAAAGTTGAATTTGGGCATGTTTACACTGTCTAATGTAACACCGATAAACCGGTCAAGCGGAAGCAACAATCCGTAAACACAGAATATGCGGAAAACGCCTGCTGTGGACTCGTAACCAGCACCTCCCAAAATATAAACAAGCTCTTTTGCAAAGATGAAAGAGAAGAGCATGACCGGTATCATTAGCAAGGTCATTCCTCCCGCATTGGTATAGAAAATGTGTTTTACCAGGTTTTTGTTACCTTCGATACTTGCTTTTGACATACCCGGAAAAGCAGTCATGGCAAAACTTCGTAACGGTATTTCAATGATTTCAGTGAGCTTGAGGGGGATACTGTAAAGTGCAACGCCGGCAGTACCCAGAAAGGGACTTAACCCTATGATAAAAGTATCGGCACTTTTTAGAAGGTTGCTGCCAATAAGGGTTCCGGTAGAATATTTCCCAAAATCAAGGATCATTTTGTTACTGGCTTTGGTGGCTTTTGCAATATACCGAATACCATCCCAGTTGGGAATCATGGCAACTAGTGAAGTGAGAATGTTGATAAGCAGGTAGGCATAAACGATAATTGTGAGGCTAACATGCAGGAAAAAGAAATTCACCAGTAGGAAAAGCATGAAGCCGCCTACGTTAATAATACGCAAAATGAGCATAAAGTCGAATCTCATTTTTGCCTGCAATACAGATTGTGCGTTATTGAAAGGCAGGTTGATGAAGGCCAGCAGAGGAAACCATTTGAAAAAAAGTATAAAACCGGAAGTTGACACCGTATCATAAAAGAAGTAGCGTACTGCCAACACAATTAAAACAAGAATAAGGGTCGAGAAGAGGTTGATAACATAGTTGGAACCAATCAGTTGTCCGGCTTCTTTCTGATCGGCTCCTGCAAGGAAACGAACAATAGCAGTGCGCGTAATCCCGAAACGAAGCATGTCGAGAAAATTTGCGGTGGTTATAAGCAGTACCCATTCTCCAAACTCATTTGTACTCAGACTTCTCACGAGAAGTAAAAAACCAAAGAATCCGAATACTGCTACCAGGCCGTTATTGGCAAGGGACAGAAAATTTTTATTCTTAAGTATTTTTGCAAGTACATTATTCACTTTTTAAGCTTCTTTCTTGAAAACGATTTTATATCTTGACGGATATTTCAACATATTCTTTAACTTATCAAAATAGCTCCTTCTCATTTTAGGTAAATCTGACAGCAAATCTTCCAGATTAAACAGTTCTATCTCATTAAGGATAACAATGGGTTGCGATTTACAGGTTTCGCTAAATATACCCATTGCCGTCTTATCGGCTTTAGAGTATCGGTTGTTGCTCTTAATAACGAATAATGCCAAATCAATTTCCGATAATAACTTAATCGGGTAAGTATGGTAAATGATAGAGGGTAGTTCAAGGAAAATAAAATCGTATGCTGTATTTGTTTTCCTCAGGTAATAGTTATCCATTAGCTCCTGCAGATTGGCTACATCAATGAAGTTATTTTTTATTTCGTAGCGAAAAGAGTAATTAAAATCTTCATCATCCATTGAAGTCTCTCCCTTTTTGTAATTCAAAAAGAGCACTTTATCACCCATAGAGCGCATTCTGTTGATAATTTTTTGGGTGAGCAGTGTTTTCCCGGTTTTGTTTTGTGTACTGAATACCAGTATCAAATAAGGTTTTTCAGATTTAAGCTTTGATTTTGCAAGATTCAGCTTGATGTTCTGTATCATCATATCCACCAGCCTGTTGGTAATTTGTGACAACTCATTAGCTTGATGTCTTGACGACATAATTGGATAGACACCTGCAAGTTGCATTCCTGTTTGTTCGGTAACCCGACTCGGATTTTTCATAGAGGTGTCGAAATATTCCAGCACTATAATGAGAAGGGCTACAACCATAAAACCGAAAATTCCGGCAGCTAAAACGATATATTTTGTTCTGGATGGATTGGGTTGAATGGGGAAGAATGGAGGATCAACCACTTTAATGTTGGTTGACATTTCCATGTTTTGTTGCTTCATTTTTGCCAGATACAGGCTTTTGAGCAATTCAAGATAGGTTTGCTCCGCCACTTTAATTTCCCTTTGAATTCGTGTAAGCATAGCGCCCAGCGGAGCCATCTTCTGGTAGGTACGTATAAAATCAAGTTTTCGTTTGGCGAGCACCATAAGCCCGGCACGGGCTTCCACATAAGTAATTCTATTTTGAAGCCAGCTATCCAATATATCTTTTATTGGGACACCCTGAGTGGAATGACCATACAGATAAAGTTGGTCAACATACAGCTTTATCTCATTACGCAATTGATGCTGACGACGGGTAAGTTGTTTAAGTTTTGCTTTTACTTTAGGGTTATAGTCTTTGGCCAACTGGTTTACGATAATTTTTTGCGTAACAGCAGCCAGTTCTTTCTCGCGTTGGCTAATGACATCACTTTTTAAATAAATGGAGTCACGAGCAGTCATTTTTGTTTCCAGTGCATGCAGAGCGGCAGAAGCTCCCGACAATCTTATCTGTTGGTTCTGAAAATATGTGTCAAGCGCCTCTTTCTGAATAGCAATGGCTTTACTCTGTTCATAGTAGTTTATAATGTTATTGGACTCGTTAAAGTGCAACAGGCGATCCTCTGCTTCCGCAAGCTTTTTATCAGCAGAGTCAACTTCCCGTTCAAAATATTTGACCACACGATCGGTTTCATTCACGCGCAACGATTTATAATTATCCATAAAAACCTGTGAAATAATTTTCAGCGTTTGTTCACAAATACCAGGGTCACCACTGGTATAGGTAAGTTTTACCAGGTCGCTGTTGCTGATACGGTAAATCTGAATTTTACTGATAAAGCTGATACTGTAATGTTTGTTAAAGCCATAGTGCAACAGTCCGTAAATATAATTGGTATCGCTGGAGGAATAATAGTTCCTGAGGTTAGCTACCGTTTTCTCATAATCTGATTTCTTAACTCCGGGAGGAACCACGGGATTTTTTACAAAAACTGTCGATGGGTTATTGTAAGCGTTGGCAGCTGCTTTTGTAGAGATATTTTCAGAAACGGTGGTGCTCTGGACGGGAGCGGTTGAGTTGTTGTTAGAATATCCGGGCGAAACCTGCTTTATGGCCTCATCATAGGAATTATTACTGTAAGGACTTCCGCTAATAAGGATTTTCTGACCGGCCCTGAGCGTCCGGTTTCCCAAATGATTAATTTCTCTTAATTTACTAATGTTAATACCGTATCTTTTAGCTATAATGTAAAGGTTCTCGCCAGGTTTTACCACATAATATTGTTTTGATGAGCCTGCTGAAGGCAATTTTTTGATAATCAGATTTTGGCCTGGACTTACAGTGCCGCTGTTAAGACCGTTCAACTGAATCAGCTCACCCCGTGAAACGCCGTAGCGACTGGCAATAGATGATAACGATTCGCCGGGTAAAACAGTGTGCGTTACAAAATTTCCGGCTTTTGAGTCGTTTTTTTCAACGCCATAATTCTGCAAATTCTTACTTTTTGCTACCGGCTGATTTCCCGAAATGTTGGAACCGGAAAGTTCGCGGGCAGCAAGATCTCTTTTTTTCCTAATCTTTTTTTCAAGTGAATGAATCTCTTTTTCCAATGAATGTATCTGTTCTTCTTTTTTTCTTTCAACTCCGTTTTTATTGTTTCTAACTACGAGGTCTTTGATTCTTTGGGGTATGGATTGTTGAAGAAGATCGTAGTTTTCTTTAGAAATATACTGTGGATTATAGTGCTCTAAGGAGAGGTCCTGTGCCAGAAGACGTAAGGATGTTTCCACTACCGTTTGTCTTGATTTCAGCAGATTAATCATGTTATCGAACTGGGCGCTTGTGCTAAAAAAGTCGGTGGAGTGTTGAACGGTTGATTCGATGGAATAACCTGTTGTTATACCTGTGTAAATGATGGCTTCCGACTGATAAACTTTCTCCCGGTTACGTACAAAATAATAGACAACCACAGATAGTAATAGCGGAATTCCGATCAGGATAACGATGTTGCGTTTAAAGAGCCGTATAAAGTATATTAAATTCATTAATTTCAAATTATTAATGCAGAATATTGATCAGGTTAAACTTCATTCCGGTAGTAACTTCCAATAGTTGATACTCCTTATTAAATTCAGCGATGGCCTGCTGGAAGTTAATGGCCCCTCTCGTCTGAATTTCTTTTAAACGGGTATATTCTGCTGTTGATATTTCTCCGTTAAGAAATTCGTTTTGAGCCATTTGCATTTGCATCATGGTGAAATTTTGATAATCGTTATAAATTCTTATATAATTTTGATACTGAACCAGGTTGTTGTAATGGTCGATAACCTCTTCGGTCAAAAGACGTCGGTTAATTTCTTTTTGTGTCAGAGAAATTTCAATCCATTTTTTCTGTTTGTTGATACGGTTTCTTCTGTCGAAGATGGAAGATAGAGGGAACCGAATATAAAATCCCACGGCGTAGTTATCGCGGACAGACTCCGAACGGTAATAACGGTTGCTCTTGGTAAATTCATCTCTGTCCCAGAAGTCCCATTTTCCAAGGTTCATATCGAGGTTAAGACTAAAATTATCGAGCCACGCACGCTGTGCCGAAAGTTGTTCGTAATAATAATACTGAGCCTTTAAATCCTGATAATGCATAGAGGGAGAGTTATAAGCTGCCGAGTCAATAAGAACACTCAGGGGAGGAAGGCGTTTGACAATATTGTCGGTTATAGGATTAAAGAATTTGGAACTGTCCGCGGTTCTTTTTTGTCCGAAAGCATAATTGCTAAGCAAAAAGGTTATCATAAATACACTAAGTATTCTGGTAATATTCAGTAACCTAATTTTTGTTGTTTTAACCTTCATCACAATATATCTGTTTTTCGGTGAAAATTACGGGTTTCTCCTCTTTATTTTAAGCCTTTTGGACATTAGTTATTAAAAAAGTTTTAAACAATTTGTCAAACGTTTTCTTTTTGAAATAACGCAGGTATTGTCCTGAGGATCAGTTTAATATCTCCTAATATAGAATAGGTGTAGGCATATTGGTTATCCAAATCCTTCCTTTCTTCCTCCGACATAATGCCTCCTTTGCCTCTTAACTCAACCTGCCAAAGCCCTGTAATTCCTGCCGGGGCAAGGAAACGGGCACTCCAATCGTCAGATGTGAGTTGCTCTGCCTCATACAATGGTAGCGGCCTGTTTCCAACAATCGACATGTCGCCTTTCAGGACATTTATCAACTGTGGAAGTTCGTCAATACTTGTATTTCTAATAAATTTCCCCACCTTTGTAATGCGCGGGTCATTTTCTATTTTAATAAATGTTGCTGCTTTATCTTTCTTTTTTAATTCATTGTACCAGTATTCGCATATCTTTTTTCCTTTAATATACAAAACCGGAGAACAATACTTGCCTTCGGGGAGCCTGGCACAACGGGGACATGGGGGAATATTGTTATCAATTTTATTGCTTTCCCGGCTTTGATTGTACTGGTTTAGATGTTCCAGCTCTTTTAGGTCGGCGTCGGCCCCCGAGTACATAGAGCGGAATTTCAGAAAATCGAAAATACGGTAACCTGTTCCCACGCGTTTCGATTTATAAATGATGCTTCCTTTGGATTCGATCCTAATGGCAAGTGCCACAAGCAACAGAAGAGGGGAAAGAATCAAAAGTACTGATAATGAAATAACAATATCAAAGAGCCTTTTTATAAGAGGTATTTTGTAATCTTTTTGTGCCGCTATGGCGGAAGAGCCGGCTTCTTTTATTTCATTTAAATAATAAATAAGAAAACGAATTCGAATGAAAAGTTTTTCCGCATCGGGAGGTGAGAGATAAAGGTCATCAATCACAGCCTTCTTTTTTAGCATGTCATTTCTGAAATGTGCGTCTTCCTCAAAAGCAAACAGAATAAAAGGAGTATTGGCAAAACCCAGTCTGATTTTAATGTGTGAAGCAAGTTGGGTACCCCGAATTCCGGGTAGATTATAATCCGAAATAATCGCATCAATGTTTTTATGCTTACCGAGATAATCAATACATTGCAGTCCGTTGTCGAGAATTACCACCTCTGCCTCACCGTCTTTTTTACGGAGTGCATTAATAATATCTAAATGGCTGCCGATATAGAGCAGTCTTAGTTTTTTCTCCGGATTTTTGTGCATTTAGCCTTACTTACTGGTTCTGCTAATAATATTCTCTATGCGGATAGATAATTCTTCAGGATTAAAAGGTTTAACAATAAAATCGTCGGCTCCCATCTTCAATAATTTAATCCTTTCCTGGCTGCTTTCAATACCGGATAGTACGATTATGGGAATATGCTTGAAAAAGCCACTGGCTCTAATCTGTCGCAGAAATTCTTGTCCGTCAAGGTTAGGCATTTGAATATCAGCTACTATCAAATCAGGGATATTTCCTTCTTCGAGATATTTTATGCCTTCCTGCCCATCGACTTTGGTAACAATATCATAAGTTTTGCTTAGGAAGTTTTCGAGTAACATGCGAATGGACAGTTCATCATCGATAATAAGTATTTTTTTCTTCATATATAGAACAATGTTATTTTGTTGCAGGCAACAGTTTATACCCATTTTAAAGCAAATGTAAAGAATTTATTTTCACAACAGAACATACGCACCAAACTTATTTACAATGCATAGTTAATAACATTGGAAAATAATTCGTCATTACAAATTCTGATTCTGTTCCTTTTTTTGACTTTTTTTCTTTAATAAAAACACTGCCGGAATGGCTACAAAAGCCAGATAACCTGATATTTGAAAAGTTTTTGCCAAACCAATAGCATCGCCGATATAGCCGGCAGCCAATACGGACAAAGCCCCGGTTATAAAGTTGATAGTGATAAAACCCCCATTCATCAAAGCCGGCTGGTTGGAACCCTGTTCCTGAACTAGCGCCAGCAAGACGGGTGTTGATGCCGCCAGCACAAACCCTAAAAACAGTAGGGAAATCATTTGCAGAGCAGGCCCCGACCAGACAAACAGGAACATCAGGAACGGAGAGGATATAGCGAGGATGAGCAGCGTATTGAAGCGACCGATTTTGTCGGAGATACTTCCGGCTACAAAAGTGCCTGCAACTGCCGTAGCTTGCAAAATCGATAGCGAAAAAGCTCCGAATAAAAGGCTGTTGCCTTTCAGCTCCACCATGTAAGTAGGAAGAAATGTGGAGAGGGCGCCCCTCATAACCGAGCGGAAAAGCATATAAATGGTGAGGGCGACAAAAAAGCCTGAATGTTTTTGTAAAGTGCTTTTCCATTTGAGTTTTTCTTTGTCTTCTATATCAATGGTCTCGTAAGGTATTTTTTCCATTGTCAGCGAAAGGATGATGGCTGCAACTATAGCCGGGACAGCGAGCCTCCAGGTACCTTCGAGTCCCCACCATGAAACGGCGCTGACAATCAGCAGTGGCCCGAGCATGCGGGCGCTTTCACCCCCGATCATAAAAAAACTCATGCCTTTTCCCGCACGGTTTCCCGAAAAAGTTTTAATTATTACCGGCGCCGGCACATGAAACACGGCTGAACTCATGCCAATGGTGAAAAGCAAAATCCCCAGCAACAGAATGTTGGGGGCGGCGCCAAGCAGGCTGCCGCTGATGGCGGTTACCACAGGGGCGAGGATAATAATGGGACGCCAGGGAATCTTGTGTGCAAAAGTACCCAGTACAATGCTGAAAATTGAGGGAATTCGCTGAATAAGACTTAACCAGCTCGCCACCGAAAGGTCAATGCCATATTTTTTAAGCAGCAGCGGGAGCAATGGGGGAAGAAAAGAGGAATAGACATCGTGCAGAAAATGTGCTGACGAAACAGTTAATACTTTGCTCCGGGTGAAGATAATTTTTTTCAATGGGCAAATGTATCAAATTTTGGTTCTACTACTATTTTAGTGGGTAAATTACTTTTGCAGAACCGAAGGCATCTCTTTGGGAGGAGTCAGAAGACGGAAGACCGAAGACGGAAGTTTTTAATTAATACAATAGCTAATAAATCTATTATTTATACCAGTTACTGTATATTAAAGAAACTATTGTCAGGATGCCATTTTCTTCTGACTTCTGACTTCCGGCAATTTAGATTTAATAATTACACGATACAACAGTTTTTCACAAAATTTACAGTAGTACCCAAATTTTCAATTTTTAACTTGTTGCAGACCGCTTAATATTAAAGGAAATTTTTTCACATTTAAGGGTTTGTTAATATAGTCATCCATGCCTGCAGCAAGGCAGTTTTCCTTGTCCTGCTGCTGTGAATTGGCGGTGAGTGCAATAATTTTCACTCTTTCTTTTCCACGGCTTTCCGATTCCAGTTTTCTGATTTGCCTTGTTGCTTCCAGCCCGTCCATCACAGGCATTTGGATATCCATAAATATCAGGTCGTAACTGTTTTTTTTAAATTTTCTTACAGCCATTCTCCCGTTGTCGGCTACATCCACATGAAAACCATGATTTATCAATATTTTCTGTGTCAGTTTTTGGTTTATCAGATTATCTTCCACCAATAGTATATTCCGGATGTCCCGGTGTTGGTTATGTCTTTTCCGGGGCTGGTTTCCGCTCTCCATTTTAACGGTAAAAGTAAAAGTGCTCCCTTTTTCCGGTTCACTTTCAAATTGTATTTTTCCGCCCAGTAGAAGGCAA
Source organism: uncultured Lentimicrobiaceae bacterium (assembly GCA_964598065.1). Lineage (GTDB taxonomy): Bacteria > Bacteroidota > Bacteroidia > Bacteroidales > F082 > Sulfidibacterium. The sequence goes on along the minus strand of CAZRAW010000014.1, from coordinate 1,812 downwards.
AGCTGGCGCGATAAAGCAAGCCCGATTCCCGTTCCCTGGTTTTCCCGTGTTAGCGACATGTCACCCATACTGAATGTTTCCCATATTTTGTTTTTATCCTCATCACTGATGCCAATACCTGTGTCGCAGATCGAAAAAAGAAGCTCATGTATTCCATCTTTACAGGAAACATGTTCAATATTTAAAATTATATTACCCTGTGGGGGAGTAAATTTAACTGCATTATCAAGGAGGCCGGCAAGAACCTGTTTCATACGCGTCGGATCGCCGATTAGAAAATCAGGTACATTTTCTCCGAGGTGCATCTGTAAATTCAGATTCTTTTCCCGGGCTCTTTCTAAAAAGATGTCGTAGATTTCCTCTACCTCATTTATGAGCTCGAAATTGATATGGTCAAGGTTTAACTGATGAGATTTTATTTTATAATAATCAAGCACATCGTTGAGCAGGGTGAATAAATATTGCCCCGAATGATGAATGGTCTCCACAAGTTCTTTTACTTCACTATCAAGCTGCTTTTGTTGTAACAGGTGGGTAGCGCTCAGGATGCTGTTCAATGGGGTCTTAATTTCATGGCTCACATTGGATAGAAACTGTGCTCTTATCTGTTCGGGTTTTTCAATCTCATTGTTTGACATGTCCATATTGGCTTTTAAGGCGCTCAGACTTTTTTTCCGTACTTGAACAAGTTGGCTCTTTTTACTGATACCCTTTTTTGCAGAAGTCTTCTTAATTTGATTTGTCTTTCCGGTTGTATTTGATGTCATAATATTTTTCAGCTTGTTATTCGGCCTTTTGTTATGTAATGAAATCTACATTACAATATTTATGCCAGGATCTGCGAAATATTTGTAATCAGATATTAAACAGTTGGGTTGTGAGAACGGATATTCTCTTTCAGGGAAGATTTTCAGAAAATTGGAACGGGGGTTAGTTATATTTCCCCGAATCCAGTTTCAATAATCCCCAACGCGGATTCAATCCCAGTTCATGCGACTTGAATTTTTTTCCTTCGGGTGTCTCTGCTGTCATACGAAATCTTTCATAGGGAAATGAAAGTTCACTTAACAGTTCTTTAAATGGTTGAAAAGGAATGGATACCTCCGTTTTTATTGATGGTGAAAGATTTATTACCCCGGTGGTTATCTTTACGATGGGCTTTAAATCAACTATCTTCTTCTCATGATGTTCGTCTGTTAATTCAAGCAAAAGTTCACTTATTTGCAGGGGTCTTTTTAGCGGGGTAAGCCTCAGGACTATTTCTTCTATTTTGTTTTTATCTTTCCTGATTAGTATTGTCATAATTAGTTGAGGAAAAGTCTGTTCGGACATGGGAAGCAGATATTTTTTATCTTTTCTGAAAAGATAAACGGCAGCTATGGTAATTCCCAGACCAAAAATAACGATATAGCTAATAATTGCTTCCATGGCATTTGCAAAAGTAATAAACCCTTAGCAGTGGTTACTCGGTAGATGATTCTTCTTGTTTCTCGTCAATTAGTCTTTGTTACTTGATTTGAACAATAACTCTTTCTCTGCTTTTGTCAGACTGGAATAACCTGATTTGGAAATTTTATCCAGAATTTTGTCGATCTCCACTTGGCTGGTCGCTCTTTTCCGGTTATACTCTTCATCGGTCATGGGGTGTCCGGTGGCTGGTCGTGAGGTGTCAAATTTTTTGTATTTTCTCCTTTCAGGATTCATATCCGGCATTTTAATGCCATCAAAAATACGAAGAAAATCATTACCTCTCCGCAGTGAAAGTGCCCATATAAACCCATAGAGCGCCCCGCCGAGGTGCGCAATGTGTCC
>CAZRAW010000013.1:0-30573 GCA_964598065.1 uncultured Lentimicrobiaceae bacterium | reverse complement strand
GGCTCATTTGGTCAATACTCAGCCAAACGGTTTCTTCTTCCAAACGGACATCAATCTTGGTTTGCCCATCTTCGGTTTGGTATAGGAGTAGTTCTGATTTGCTCATGCTCATTTAATTAATTCCCTCCACAATTTTAATCTCCTCCTCCGTTAAACCATACAAATTATAAACCATTTGGTCTATTTCTTTGTCGGTTTTTTCAATTTCGGATTGAAGTTGGTTTATCTCTGATTTATAGGAATTGAAGTATTCTTCCCATTCGTCTTGTTGAGAAAGAGATAGTTTGATTTTTTGTTTTTTGAGTTCGGAGAGAAATGTTTTAAAATCGTAATCGTAAAATTTGTCAATTTTGTTGCTAATTTTTTCTATTTCGAGATTGGCTTTTATACGGTTAATAAATCTACTTTTTTTCTGTTGAAGTTCATTGTTAAGTTCAATTATTTTATCTGCTTTTTCAACAAAGGGCTTTTGAACCTCAAACTTTGCCTTTTTAATCGGTAACGATTTTAATTGGTATCCTTTAATTTTTGGAAATAGCTGCTTACTATCTGAGTACATTGATTCCCAATGATTTTTAATCAACTTAGAGTTTAACACAACAAGAACATACTTCAGGTAATAATTATCGTTATTTAAATTTATGTTGTAAAGAGTATTTGAACCTAAAATATTGCCCTTGCATAGACCAACAATTGGAACCTGACCAATTTGCCTTATAACAATTCTCTCATCTTTATAAACGTTAAAATCACCACCACTTTTTATATTCTGTTCAACAAAATTAAAGTACTTGTTGGGGGTAGCATATTGATAAGCAAAAATATCACCACCATCAATTAATGGTAAATAGTTTCCGTTTTCTTTTATTGTTGATATTGAACTTTTTCTATCATATGCTTGAATCCCGAAATAACTATTACAAATTTCAATTAACGGAATACAACCATTAAACTTGACCTCAAATTCCTTTTTCAAATTGAAAATATTGTCTTTATCATCAATCCAAGATTGTTGTTCTTTTAATGCTATCGGTACAAAGAAACTACTGCCATTTGATTGAAGCACTTCAATTATATGATTTTTGAATACTTCCTTTTCTAAAATCACCGTGGCCACATCTACACTTGCTTCTGCAAAAACCGCTTCTGAATGATTAATAACTTTTGAGATTGAAGTTCTTGATAATATAAAATTCCGTAAAGGTTTGATATATTTATTGGTTAAGTAAGTATTTGGTGTGATAAAACCAAGTTTTCCTTTTCGTTTTAAGATATGTATTGATTTTTCAAAAAATAAATGAAACAAATCAATTTTATAGCTCGCAACTTCAAAATTTTTGTAATAATTTAATATGTTTTCCTTTGTGTTGGATGGCTGACATAAAACATACGGCGGATTTCCAATCACCACATCAAAACCACCGGTATATTCGGTGCGGAAGGCGTGTTCGTGGGAGCAGGTCATTTTTTTAACAAGGGGCTGCAGCCCCTTGTTAATATCCGGGAGTTGATGCTTTTCTCTGTTTCCTTGTATATATTCAATTGTGTTACTTAGTTGCTTATCAGACACTATCGGTTTTCTGTCAAACTTTTGTGCCCATAAATTATAGGTTTCATCCTTGGGGATATTTTGAAATTCCTTGAATCTTTGAGCCGATTTGCCTTTTAATTTCCTTACAATATTTTGTAATTCAATTTCGTCGCAAACCAACACCATGTGAACATGGTCGGTGCCAATATTGTATGCCAGGCAATTAAATTTTTCATCTGTAATAATACTTGCGATAATTTCTGTGACTTTTATTGCTTCGTTATTATTGAGAATTACAGAACGATCAACATGCATCCCTCCATTTGCCCTGCGTTCCCTAACCTTGTATTTTATCATACGAGCAGATGTTCGGGTATCGTGAGTAACCCATGTTACATGCCAGGCTTTTTTCTCTTTCTTCCTGAAAACATTGGGGAACTCTTTTTGCCAGTTAAAGGCTTTTTCCCCTGCAATTTCGGGGTCGTCAATTAGCGAGTTTCCACATTTAATATTATTGCTGAGCGTATTTAGTTTTCTTCCTTTTTGTGCTGTCCGCAACCAAAGCGAGAGTTTGGCAATTTCTACCGACTCTTCGTTTAGGTCAACTCCAAAAATATTCTTTTCAAGTATATCGGTAGTGATGTCGGAAAACACAATTGCTCCACCTAAAAGTTGTGCCCGCAACTCATCAATCTTTCGGTGTTCGTTTATTAGAAATTCCAAAGCCTGATTTAAAAATGCACCAGAACCGCAGGCAGGGTCGAGAATGGTTAAAGCTAAAAGCCAGTTACGGTATTCATCCAGTTTGTTATTGAGCGTTCTAACAATGTCCTTTTTACGGTTCTTTCTCCCTTTGGCATATTCTTCGTCAACAATTTTTAGTTCAGCCCTTTTTTCTTCACAGAGTTTGCCAACTGTATTTTCTACAATGTATTTGGTAATGTATTTCGGGGTGTAAAAAATGCCGTCTTTTTTGCGTTTGGTTTTTTGGCTGTCAACTTTCTCGCCTTTAATTTCTGCCTGAACATTTTCAATCTCGCCCAACGAATGTTCGAAAATATGCCCAAGAATATTTACATCAATATCCGTTTCAAAATCGTAATTACTTAATTTTAGCGTATGTTCATGCAGAATTTCATCGTCAATTACAATATTGTCCAAAGTATCATCTGGCTTAAAAAGTCCGCCGTTATAGGCAAAAATTTCCTGCCTGTTGCCACTTTTGGGTCTGCCCACATTTAACACATGAAAATATCTTTTAAAAGTGTGATATAGCGGTTTGGCATCCCCGAAATCGACATCGTCTTTCCACTTTTCAATAATTTGTGATATTGAATTTGGAGGAACCAATAACCGGTCTTCGGCAAAAAAGATAAACAGGAAACGGTCTAAAAGTTTCTGCGTTTTTTTAAACAATAACAGTTTGTCGGTGTCGTGGTTGTTTTTAATGAGGTTATTGTAAATCGCCGTCCTGAATCTTGAATAGTCGGCATACAATTTTTTTGTGATGTTTTCTTCATGTAAAACTGATGAATCCTTTATTTTCAATGGCAAATCGTTTAACAAGTTCTCTTTTGCCAAACAAAGCCAAAGTAAAGAAAATTGTTCTTTTGTGAGATTGAACAAATCGAAATCAATGTGGTCAACGGCATTTTGTATGTAAAATCGTAGTTTCCCGAAATTTGAAGTAATCACATAAATACATTTCGGATGGTGGTTTTTGTATCCGAATGCCTGAGTTTCAATCTTATCTAAATCGGTTGTATTCGTTCCCTTTAATTCAATAACTGCGGTTGCATCATCTCCTTTCAAAATCGCACCGTCCGCTTTTTTACTGTTTGAGATATTTTTCAACTCGGTTGTCAGGTTGAAATTAGGTTCGGGATTTAAGGTGTAACCCAAAATATTTACAAAAAGTTCTCTTAAAAATCCCTCTTGAAATTGTTCTTCTTTTGCATTTCGTATATTTTTCTGAATTTCTGAATTGCCAAAATAGTTTTGAAAATTAGCATATTTTTTGTCTATTAATACCGAATCAAGGTCATTTAAATATTTCTTTTCTACCGATTTTTGAAATAGACTCATGTTTTGGTTTTTCTCTTTGTTTTTAACAATTAAAACATCTAAAATACTACTTTCCTTTTAGTTTTAATCTGTCAATTTGCACTAAAGTGTGCGATGGCAAAAAAGCATGTGTTTGACAGCGAAGGGACAGCCTGTCCCGATTCTTTATCGGGAGTTGCAGGGACGGGCTGGAAAACTTATGCTTTGTGCGTTGGCATTTTTTATTCTTTCTCTTTCTATGTTGCAGTAAAACATTCTTATTACGGTCTCTTTTCAGCTTGCATATAACTTATTCAATCTGTATGCTTTATCCGGAAACAATGCGTCCCCTCTAAATATTCATAGCTTATCATTAGACTATGAGTCTCACAAATGCGTTTTACAATAGCGAGTCCGAGGCCAAGCCCTTGTGATTCTTTTTTCACAAAACGGCTAAAAATCTCATTTTCTTGAAGCGGCTCGTCTTTACCTGTATTGCAAATTGCAAAGCCGCTCCCGGAAATGTTTATACGAATATTTCCGCCCTCGTTGTTGTGTTTGATGGCATTGGAGAGCAGGTTGTTTATTAGAATCTCTGCCAGAGCTTCGTGCATTTTTATGTGAAAAACTTCTTTTTCCTCAACAAACACCCGGAGGTTTGCACTTTCGACAAGTGGACTGAATACTTCAAGTCTGCTTTTAATGACTTTGTTAAATTCTATATCTTCCCCGGCAAATTGTCCGTTTTCAATTTTGGTAAGCAAAATCAGATGCTGGTTTAACGTGGAAAGACGTTTGGCAGCTTCGTAGGTATGATACACTTTTGTAAGCTCCTCTTCCGGTAGGTTTTTCTGAAGAATTTCTTCGAGGTTCATCAAAATAACCGCAAGGGGCGTTTGGATTTCATGCGAAGCATTTTCGGTAAACTCTTTCAGACTTAGATAATCGGAAGATACTTTTTCGGTAAGTTTGGTAATAACCCCATTGAGTTCATCAAATTCTGTGATGCCGGTTTTCCGAAGGGTGATTTCCCGGTTCTCCTTTAGCGAAAAGTTTTTAAGGATGGTCAGATTTTGATAAAAAGGACGCCATACGGTGTAGGTAGCGCTTTTGTTGATAAAATAAAGCACGCCGAAAAGCAGTAAAAAAATCGCCGTGATGCTGAGAAAAATACTCATCACAATGTCTTTTTTCTCCACACTCAGCGCCCGGATGGTAATATGATAGTTTTTACCGTTTACTTTCCGGAAGGTGTTCAGCTCTTCAAAAACTTCATCTTCACCTTCGATAGGATCAAAAATAGTAGTGTCTTTCACAAATTCGGGTCCCGTTTTCTGAGTTTCTTCCACCTCAATTAACGGATAAAGACTAAAAGCCGGCTTATTTTGTCTAAGTTCGTGAACAATACGGGCTTCGCTGGCATGCAGTCCTTCAAGAGTTTCCCGTGAGGCCACGTGGTTAATGAGAAAATAAAAAGCCAGCAACCCTATAATTAATACAATGGCAGAGCTGAACAGGTAACTCCGGTTTATTTTCTTGAGCAATCTCATTCCGCCTCCATTTTGTAGCCAATCCCGTAAACAGTTTTTATATAGTCGTTTCCGCCTGACCGTCTGATTTTTTTGCGCAGGTTGTTCAGATGGGTATAGACAAAATCAAACCGGTCAGCCATATCCATGTAGTCGCCCCACAGATGCTCTGCAATAGACTGCCGCGTGAGCACCCGGTTTTTGTTAGTAACAAAATAGAGCAGCAGTTCATACTCTTTCGGAGTAAGCTGCAGCTTTTTATCGCCCACAAATGCCTCCCATTGCTCAGGCAGCAACCTGAACTCTCTGAAAACAAGCTCTTTCGTGCCGTTGAATTTTCTTCTCCGCAAAACCGCACGGATCCGGGAGTTGAGCTCCGAAAGGTGAAACGGTTTGGTAATGTAATCATCAGCGCCGAGGTCGAGACCCACTAACTTATCGTCTAATGAATTGCGTGACGAGACAATCAGGATGCCGGCGCTATTGTCCGATACTTTAATTTTTCGGAGCAAATCCAGTCCGTTACCATCAGGAAGGGCAATGTCCAGAATTATAATGTCGTAGTCGAAAGCAGCCAGCTTGTCCTCCGCCGCAAAGTAAGAATCTGCCATTTCGCAGACAAATCCCTCCTTTTGCAGAAAAACCGTTACCGTTTCTAACAGATTTTTTTCATCTTCTACGATTAGTATTTTCATTTCCGAAATAGTTGAAGACAAAGATAGCGGAAAAATCCTAAAAGAAATTTGAAGATGACCTCAGCGTGAGTAAATGGAATTCAGGTTTTTTGAGTGCTTTTAGGGCGACTTCGGTTCCCACACACCCTGCCTTCGCCAAAGCGGCTACACGCAGGCAGGCAAAGCCAACGCAAACCAAATCGGGCTGTACGTTATATAGCTGTTACCGACGGCAGGTTTTGCAAACTTTGCCTTTTTAAGGTCAGGATATTTCATATCTCTATCTTAAAAAGCTCCGGATTACAAATCCGGAGCAGCGTAAATAGTGTCTGTCCATAAAGTCAAGAGTCTGGAATAGAAAGTTCGCTAACAAGGCTTGCGAGTTTTGAGTATCAGGAGTTTACTTTTGTAAATGACTGGTATGAAAAACGAGTATAACGAAGTTAGCGGACTTTATAGACAGACTCTAAATAAAGTATTAGCACTTTCCACGGTGTCACAAAATAATATTTAGCCGGTATAATTTGCAAACAAATGGTTTCCTTTTTCAGAAATCTCCCTACTTTTACCCAAAAATATAAGTTATGGAAAAACAGATAATCTGGTGGGGAAAACAGGTAAACTATCTTGTTGAAGGTGAAGGAAATCCCATTGTCCTGTTGCACGGTTTTTTGGAAAATATTCATATCTGGGATTCTTTTGTTGACTATCTGAAACCAAAGTTTAAGGTACTCGCTGTCGATTTGCCCGGTTTTGGGAAAACAGCGGTTTTTAGTGAAAATCATAGTATGCCGTTCATGGCTGATGTAGTGAAAACAGCCATGGAAGCCGAAAACATTACAAAAGCCATACTTATCGGCCACTCCATGGGCGGTAGTGTATCACTGGCTTTCGCCAAAAAATTTCCGAAATCTCTCCGGGGCCTGGTGCTTTTTCATTCGCAGGCTGTTGCAGATAATGCCGAGGGTAAAAAAAGCCGTACCCGTGCCATAGAAATTGTAAAAAGAGACCACAAAGATTTTATTGCAAAATTTATTCCCCTGCTTTTTGCCGAAGAAAATGTAGCCCGTTTTACCAGTGAAATAGACCATCTCAGGCAAATGTCGTTTCAAACTCCGGCACAAGGCGTAACGGCTGCGCTGGCAGGCATGCGCGACCGGGAGGACACCCTTGAAGTATTGAAAAAAGCAGTTTTTCCGGTCTTTTTTGTGGTAGGAAAACAGGATCCCCGTATTCCTTTGGAAAAAATTTTGCCACAGTTGCCTCTTCCTGCACATGCAGAAGCGATCATTCTTGACAAAACAGGACACATGGGCTTTGTGGAAACGCCTGAAAAGATTTTCCCTGCCGTGGGAGACTTTCTGAAAAGATGTTTTGAAATTTAAAATATAACCAATTGAAAAACAAATATTTCTATTTCATTCTTTTATCATAAACCATTTGGAATTTTATCGTTAAACACTTATTTTAGCTTTTTTTAAATCAAACTATGAATTACGCCCAAAGTCAAGTAAAGATTGCCCGGCAGAAACTTTCCTTTTTACCGGATGAAAGCAGAGTCATTACGAAACTCTTCGGCTTGGATAAAGTAAGAATTTACAAAGTCTTTGACCGGGTACTAAACCATCCTGATAAGGAAAAAGGTCGAATATTAGATCAGATTATCACTAACTTTGAAGAACGTCACAAAAATGTAAAGCGTATCTTTAAGGATAATTTTGACGAAATTATTAAACATCTCGATATCACCATTTATAATGACCTTTCTCTCGAAAACAAACTCCTCATAGGCGCTTATTTCACGCTGGAATACTCAATAGAATCTGCTGCTTTATTTAATCCATCCATCGTTCCGCATCCTTTTCAAACACCTGCGGATATTGCCAATAAAAATTTAAAAGTAATTATTAGTTTTCGGGCTGTAGGTGAAGGACACATGTCGTCCGTTGTGTTCCGCAGCGGCACGCTGGACAAAGAGGGAAATATTGAGATGGACAACCTCAGCCACCTTGTGGAAATGGCCAAGATAATCCATTCTGTGGAATACCGCAAACAGGATTTTATCATGAAGCTTTCGGACATGGGTCATTACAAAGCAGTGAAAGCCATTTTTGATGATTTGCTGGATTTGTTTACCTCTGACGAGCTGGATGAAAGCGTAAAACATTTTAAGGAAAAAGGGGGCCTTACCCGGAAAGAAGAATTAGCCATCGACACGCTTTACTGGATTATCCGGTCCAATTATGAAATTGAATTTAATGACGAATCCGACCTTTCGGAACGTGTTATTTTCCCAAGGTCAACGACCGATATCCGGGCTATTGAGGATGCGCGTTTTGTTGCTTTCAGCAATGGTAATGGTTCTTTTACCTATTATGCTCCTTACACGGCTTACAACGGGATTTCCATACTTCCGCAGATCATTGAGACCAAAGATTTCTACCGGTTTAGAATCAGTACTATGATCGGGTCGGGTTCGCAAAACAAAGGAATGGCGCTTTTCCCCGAAAAAATCAATGGGAAATACGCTGTTATCTCCCGCAACGACAACGAAAACCTTTATATCATGTACAGTGACCGGCTGAACTACTGGGAAAAACCCGTTTTAATACGGGAGCCGAAATTTTTCTGGGAATACATCCAAATCGGAAACAGCGGTTCCCCCATTAAAACCGAAAAAGGCTGGTTGTTGCTCACCCATGGCGTAGGGCCTGTACGCACCTATTCCATTGGAGCGCTTTTGCTCGACGTGAAAGATCCGTCAAAAGTGATTGCCGAGCTGAAAGAGCCGCTGCTGGTACCGAGAGAAAGCGAACGAAACGGATATGTGCCCAACGTGGTTTACGCCTGTGGCGCTCTGTTGCACAATGGATGGATTGTTTTGCCTTATGCTGCTTCCGATACCCGCTCCGGTATTGTGAAATTTAAATTAAACGACCTGCTGGAACATTTGACGCCGGTTAAAAATTGAAGTTGTTGGGTTCATGGATAAAATTCAGGCTCGAAACCGCCGTATCTTTTATTATTCCCGCTCTACACATAACCATGACCGATGATTCCGGTTTATGCTAACAGAATTTTTCTGTAAACAGCCAAATAACCCTCTATCATTTTATCCATGCTAAAGTTCTCCATGGCCCATTGGCGGCAATCAGAACGGTTGATTTTTCCCACTTCCGGAATGACGGTCACCGCCCCTGCGATATCATTAACCAAAAAGCCGGTTTCCCCATGCACAATCAGCTCGGGCATGGAACCCCTTCGAAAAGCCACAACGGGTGTACCGCACATCATGGCTTCGGCCACACTCAGACCGAAAGGTTCTTCAAAACTAACGGGATGCAACAAAGCAAAAGCACCGCCCAGTAACTCATCGCGCCGGGCAGGCCCCGAATTACCCACATATTCGACCATATTGCCGTCCACAAAAGGTTGCACCTTTGCCTTAAAATATTCTTCGTCTTGTATCAGCCCCGAAATAATCAGACGCATTCCGGCTTTCCGGGCAATTTGAATAGCTTCGTAGGTCCCCTTTTCGGGATGAATCCTGCCGAAAAACAACAAATAACTTCCTGTTTCTTCTCGAAAGTGAAATTCTTCCGGCTTGATGCCATTGTACACGGTGGCAATATAATCCAGTTCCGGACTCCGGTCGGAGTTACTGATGGAGACATAATAAGAGGTGTTGTTGTATTTTTTATACACCGGAAGGATTTTCGGAGAAGAAAATCCGTGAATGGTAGTTACTATCGGGGTGGGCACCAGCCGGGAATAAGTCAACGGAAGAAAATCATAGTTATTATGCAGAATATCAAAGTTATGTGCCATTTCCATAAAATGAGAAATATGTAAACACTCGCATACTTTGGCATCCATTTCAGGATGTTCACCGTAAGGTTGGTCACAAACGGCCTCAAGTTTTCCGTCCGTAAACGAATCGGCCGTGGCAAAAAGGGTAACATCATAACCTCTTTCAACCAATCCTTCGGCGATATTGGAAGCTACCTGCTCCCATGGTCCGTATTTTCGCGGCGGCGTGCGCCAGCAGGCTGGAGACAAAATGGCTATTTTTATGTTTTTCAATGTTTTCATTTTTTCTTTTTCCATTTTGTTTTGCACCTAATGCTTTTACTTTATGCTGGCCGGGATTTGCAATCACGACTTTTTGAAAATAAATATTTTAAATCGACTTCATAAGTTTCCGGATTGCAAATCCGGAAAAGCGAGGGGAGAACAAAACACTTTTTACTTTAGCCTTTAGACTTGTCAAGGGATGGCTTTTCTTGTTTTCGTCAAACACATCTGCACCAGGTCATCGATTTTGGCCGTACCCGTACACATAACCGTATCGGCTCCTCCCCAGTATATCCGAACGGTTCCATCCTCTTCGGGAACGGCAGCACAGCTAAAGACAACATTGTGCACATAACCTGTAATTTCCCACGGGTCTTCCGGCTGAAGAATCCAGTCGTCGCCAACGCCGATAATCCTCGAAGGATTGTGTAAATCATGCAGAGCAACCCCCAGCCGGTAAACACTTCCGTCCATAGTGGGAAAAACACCGTGATAGATACTCAGCCATCCTTGTTCAGTTTTTATGGGCGGCGCTCCGGGTCCTATTTTCATTTCGTCCCAATGATACGGCATCGGGTCCATAATCCGTTGCGCTTCACCCCAATACCTCAAATCAGGCGACCATGAAATCCAAATACTCCAGGGACTTATCTCCGAGTGTGGCCGGTCGAGCCGGGCATAAAGACCGTTAAATTTTTCGGGAAACAGCACCACATTACGGTAGTCGGCTTCGGTGATCATGGAAAAGTGTTCCACCGTTTCAAAATCACGGGTTTTTGCCAGGCCGACACGAATACCGTGTGGCGAATAAGCGCTATAAGTAATAATGTATTCTCCATCAATACGGGTGATCCGCGGGTCTTCAATACTCCAGGATTCATATTTGCTGTACGGGCTTTTGTCATCCGGCGTCATAAAAGGTTTTTTCCGGACTTTAAAATCAATGCCGTTCTCACTGTCGGCAATTCCCAAAATACTGCGACCGTTATGCAAATGCGAACGGAAAACCATGATGTGCTTTCCGTTGTACTTCACTACGGCAGCGTTGTGTACGGTAACCACCGGATACGGCACATCGTCTTTGGTGAGGATGGGATTACGGGAATAACGGGTTACCATTTCCATTTTAGTTCGTTTTTTTAAATGGTTTTTTCTTTTTCAAAAGCCTCGAGCACAATCATGTGTGATAACAAATAGGCCAGCAAACTTTCGGCTCCCTGGTTACGGTTTACCCCATCCTTTTCCAGTCCATCACAACAGCCCTTGGTTTCATAATCAAATAAAGGAATACGCAAATCATTTTCACCGAGAAACCACTTGAATGCTATAAACATTTTATTGAGATAATCTTTTTTATTCTCTGTAATGAGATACGCTTTTTCGTACATAAGCACCATCCCCATAATATCGACAGGTTGTTGAGCAAATCTGGCACGTTTCCCCTCTTTCCGGTACCATCCATCGTTTCCTACGAGCACGAAATGATCACCCGTGAAAGTAACACTTTCCAGAAAATTCATACTTTCTTCGGCTACTTTCAGGTATTTGGTTTGCGCCGTTTTTTCATAAGCACAGAACAAAGCGGTAGGCAACAATCCGTTATCGTAAGTCAAAATCGGCTCAAACCAATGCCAGTCCGGGCTGTTCTCCCTTTCAAAGGCATCTGTTAATTTTCCGGCAAGGTCACTCATAATATTTACCATTCCTTCATCGGAAGGAAAGCGTTCGAGATAATGGCTGATACCTATCAATGTATTGGCAATTCCCCGTATGCTTTTCAAATCTTTAAAAATATCGAACGACTGGATAAAAAGTTGATGGGCTATCTGAAAAAAAGCATCGTTCGGCGCGTGGGCAAGCAGATAGCCTAAGGCCCAAATCGTCCGGCCAAAGGCATCTTCCGAGCTTATTTTATCAAGAAATTTATGGTCGTAGCTGAGAAAATTCCGGAAACTGCCATCCGGATTTTGCATGTAATTAATATAAGAAAGGTAGGTAGACATAAAGTTAAGTGCTTCCGGTTCTTTTTGTCTTTCATAAATTATATTCATCACCAGCAAAGCCCGTGCATTATCATCGAGGCAATAGCCGTGGCGATAATCGGGAATACTGTACCGTGCATGCTGCAGGATTCCGGTAGTGTCTGTAAGCCGCCTTAAATGTGTCAAATCCAGTGTGGGCAAAAGTGTCGGGTCAACAATTTTTTCTTTCGGGTAGTTGGGACTGTGGTGTTTTTTTAGGGTCTGCCCGGCAGCTTTCAGATATTTTTTTCCCTGCAAAGGCCAGGTTACTCCTTGACCATAAGTATAAGCCCGGTTGCGTATTGCCTCCATTTTAGCAGGATGGTCCAGCAAATCAACCAGCACATTGGTAAGCTCTTCGTGGTCGTTAAACGGAAAAAGGCAACCCCGGCCTTTATCAATCAGTTCTACAGCATGCCAATAAGGGGTGGAAACCACTGCCGCACCCGAACCTACCGCATAAGCCAACGTCCCGCTCGTAATCTGTGCCTCATTGGGATATGGCGTAATGTAAATATCCGAAGCCGAAAGATAAGCGCACAAATCAGGCTCTTCGAGGAAACTGTCAATAAAAACCACATGCTTCCTTAGATTGTTTTTCTGCACCATTTGTTTCAGATAATGGCGGTATTCTTCGCCCGATACTTTTATCACACCCGGATGGGTTTTCCCCAGAACCTGATAAATAACATTGGGGTATTTCGCAACCACCTTCGGCAAAGCTTTTAGCACGGTTTCTATTCCTTTGTCCCTGCTGAGCAGACCAAAAGTTGTCATGGTGATTTTATTTTTAAGATGAAATTTCTGTTTGTATTTATCATGATTCTCATAGTCGAAAACAGGAAATCCATGCTGGATGATAATGATTTTTTTTCGTGGTATCTCGTAAATATCAACCAGGAATTTTACCGCCATTTTACTCATAACCACTATTTTGTCTGCTTGTTTTCCGATTTCGCGAAGAATGGCCTTTTCGCTAAAGGAGGGGTCTCTCAATACCGTGTGGAAAATAACAAGCAACGGTACTTTAAGCCGGTTGATGAGCGGGAGGATATACACCCCGCTGGTTCCGCCAAAAATGCCATACTCATGTTGGAGGATACAGATATCAGCCGAATAATTGATAAAGTCAGCCGCTTTCAGATAATCTCTCTGATGACTCTCGCGAATGCTAAACTTCACAATGTCGGGATAAGCATACGCCCCCTCCCTATCGGTCATGGCAACCACAAAAATGGAGGCGTTCTCTGCTTTTTCTTCCATTTGCTCAGGCAATGCGTGGATAAGATTCTCGGTGAAAGTGGCTATGCCGCACTCGCGGGGAGGGTAGGTACTAATTATTGCTGCTTTCATCATTAAAATTTATGTTGTTATCGTTAAATACCAAAAATAATAAAGTTTTCGTAACCTAAGCCCGTTTAGAGAGATTATCCAAAAGAGAATCTGAGCACGGTAAAATCCTTTTCTATTTTAGGTTTATCTTTGCTTGAGAATAATACCATGACGCAAACAATAGAAAACAGAAAAATATACAGCCTGCTGGAGATTTCATCAGGTATCAGCCGGGCTGTCAGCAGAGCCTTTCCCGATTACTACTGGGTGAAAGCGGAAATTACCAAACTCAACTTTTATCCCAAAAGCGGACACTGTTATCCCGATCTCGTGGAAAAACAAAACGGACTGATCAAAGCACAAATCAGAGCCAATATCTGGGCCGGAAATTACAATAAAATCAACCAAAAATTCAAATCGGTTACCGGAGAGCCTTTAAAAGACGGCCTGAAAATATTGTTCCTCGCCAAAGTGGGTTACCACGAACGCTACGGATTGGCATTGAATATTCTTGACATTGAACCGAGCTTTACGCTGGGCGAAATGGCACGCGAAAAACAGCTAACCATCGAACGACTGAAAAAAGAGGGCCTTCTCGATGAAAATAAAAAACGCCGGTTGCCATTGCTGCCCAAGCGGATAGCCGTTATTTCAGTAGAAACAAGCAAAGGCTTCAGCGACTTTAAAGATGTTCTTCAAAACAACAGTTGGCATTACAAATTTACGCTTACTCTCTTCCCGGCTCTTTTACAGGGCGATATCGCCGTGAGGTCCATTGGCTTACAGCTACAGGCCATTGCCGCCCATCGCAAAGATTTTGATGTGGTAACTATTATCCGAGGCGGAGGTGGCGATGTCGGACTTAATGCCTACGACAATTATCATCTTGCCAAAATGGTTGCCACTTTTCCGCTTCCGGTTATTACCGGAATAGGCCACTCCACCAATCTCACCGTCGTTCAAATGGTGGCTTTTGCCAATAAAATAACACCCACGGAAGCCGGCCATTTTCTTCTCGGGCAGTTTCATGATTTTGCCGTCAGGTTAGAGACAGCCGAAACAAAAACAGATCATTATGCCAACCGGTTGTTGGCATCAGAGCATCAGCATTTTTCGCAGTTGGTAAAAATGTTTGAGGTGCACACAAAGAATCTGTTTAACCATAAAAAAACCGACTGGAATTTCCTGACAAGACGGTTGGAACAATCAAGCCAGGTGGTTTTGGATAAAGCCGGACAACAACTTCAAAGGAGGGCCTCCCGTTTAAAACACCAGCCCGTTCAACAGATTCATCAGGCAGAGCAAAAGCTGAAAAACCTCCGGAAGTTGATGGCGGTCTATGCCGGACAATCCGTACAAAACGCCGGCAGCCGGCTCTCTCTGCTGGAAAATAAAACAGAACTGCTAAAACCCGAAAACATCCTGAAAAGAGGTTACAGTGTTACATCTTTAAATGGAAAAGTTCTGAAATCGGCTGCGGATACTAAACCGGGCAACAGGCTGACAACCCGGTTGTACAAAGGAGAAATTGAAAGTATCATTAAAGAAAAACACGAAAAAACAGACCCATGAAAAAACAAAACTACACGGAAGCCATAGAAGAGCTGGAAAATATTGTGGCAGAAATTGAAAACGAAGACATCTCTGTGGACGAGCTCTCTGCAAAAGTAAAGCGGGCAGCCGAGCTTATTCGTATTTGCAAAAATGTGTTGTACAAAACGGAAGAAGAGGTGAATGCACTTCTGAAAGAGATGCAGGACGAAGAAAGTGCCTAAATCGGAAAAGACAAATTCCAAACCACAAAACCCAAATAAATTCTAATCATCAATATCGAAATACCAAACAATTGGTTTTTTTGAATTTGTTATTTTCCTGTCTCGCCTCTTTCCGGAAAGGTGATTTTCTGCTAAAATATGATAGAAATCAAAGCTTTAAGTACTTAAAACTTTAGGCATTTCAAACTTTGGTACACTTTAAGCGCTTCCTGCTTTTTCCCCTATTTTTGCAGCATGGTTTTAACGGACACGCATACCCATCTTTATCTGAACGATTTTGCCAAAGACCGGGATCAAATTATCAACAATGCCTTGGAAAACGGGGTGGAACACATGCTTCTGCCCAATATCGACAGTACAACGCTACACGACCTGAAAGCGCTGTCCGCTGCTTTTCCCCAACACTGTTTCCCTATGATGGGACTACATCCCACTTCAGTGAAAGCGAATTATAAAAAAGAACTAAAATTGGTGGAACAGGAACTGACCACCGGAAATTATTACGGCGTGGGTGAAATCGGCATCGACCTGTATTGGGACAGCACCTTTGAAGCGGAACAAAAAGAGGCCTTCCGCCGGCAATTGCAAATGGCCAAAAAATACGGGCTATCTGTTTCTATTCATACCCGCAACGCCTTTAAGCTAACCCATCAAATTGTAAAAGAAGAGCTTACCAATGAATTGAAGGGGGTTTTCCACTGTTTTACAGGAACTTTGGAAGAGGCAAAACAGATCATGGATACCGGATTTAAAATGGGTATTGGCGGGATTGTTACCTTTAAAAACAGCGGGCTGGCAGAGGTCGTCAGCCAATTGCCATTAGAAGCGCTGGTTTTGGAAACCGATGCCCCTTATCTGACGCCGGTTCCCTTCCGGGGAAAACGAAACCAGAGCGCTTACCTATTATATGTGGCACAAAAAGTGGCTGCAGTAAAAAACATAGCGGTAGAAAAGGTAGCCGAAACCACCGGCAGGACAGCTGAAAATCTCTTTTTTAAGAAATCGTAAAAACATGGAAAATAAAATCGATATACTCATTATCTATACCGGAGGAACCATTGGGATGATTAAAGACCCGAAGACCGGTTCCCTCGTTCCTTTCAATTTTGATGATATTTACGATCAGATTCCGGAGCTAAAACGGTTTCATTATCATTTGGAGTTTTTTTGTTTTGACCCGCTTATCGATTCCAGCGACATAAATCCGGCACACTGGATTCAGCTGGCAGAAGTTATCGAAAAGAATTATGAAATTTTCGATGGTTTTGTGGTGTTGCACGGTTCCGATACTATGGCTTACACGGCTTCGGCACTGAGTTTCATGCTCGAAAACCTGAACAAACCGGTAATTTTCACCGGCTCTCAGCTGCCGCTCGGCGTTTTACGAACCGATGGCAGAGAAAATTTCATAACTGCCATCGAGTTGGCTGCTGCCACCGAAGAGAACACGCCGGTAATTCCGGAAGTGTGTATCTATTTTGAAAATTATTTATTGCGTGCCAATCGTACCATAAAATATAATGCCGAAAATTTTAACGCCTTTGTTTCGCCTAATTATCCGGCGCTGGCAGAAGTGGGTGTTTACCTTAAATATGATAAACACCACATCATGAAACCTAATTTTAAAAAGCTGAAAGCCCATAAAATTTTGGATAACCGGGTAGTTATTTTAAAATTATTTCCCGGAATTTCGAAAGAAGCTGTTGAAGCAATCCTAAACATCCCTAATTTAAAAGTTGTAATTCTGGAAACTTTCGGTTCGGGAAATGCCACCATGGAAGCGTGGTTTATAACAGCTTTAAAAACGGCAGTGGAAAGCGGTTTGCATATTATAAATGTATCACAATGCCCGGCAGGAGCCGTTGAACAAGGGAAATACGACACCTCTTTAAAGCTGAAAGAGATTGGAATTATCAGTGGATATGATATCACCACAGAGGCTGCTTTGACAAAAAGTATGTTTCTGCTGGGACAAAATCTCACACCCGGAAAGTTTAGAGTCATTATGAATTTGCCTTTAAGAGGAGAAATTACTGTGTATTAAAAATATTTTTATACTTTTGGCGCTTGGAAAAAGGAGAGGTGCTCGAGTGGTTGAAGAGGCACGCCTGGAAAGCGTGTATACCTCTAAAGGGTATCGCGGGTTCGAATCCCTCCCTCTCCGCTGATCAAAGGAAAAATAATTTTTTGTTTCATTTATTACTTAAAAAGAGTTCTTAATCAAATAATTTATATTTTTGTAACCACATTTTCAGAAAATGTAAAATCGTTTTAATCAATTTTTATCAATCATGAAAAAATTAATTGCATTCATTTCAATTGCTGCCTTGTTAACCATTGGGTTTTCAAATTTTGTTTATGCCCAGGACACCACAGCAAATGATACCACAACCGTTGTTAAGCAAGATTCGACGGCGAAAGACACAACCGCTGTTGCCACTACAGCTCCTGCTGCTCCTGCACAACCAAAGTCATTTCACCAGATTTTAAAGACAGAATTTATTCAGGGTGGCCCGGGATTTATGGGTATTATCTTGTTAACGTTTATCTTTGGCCTGGCCATTGCTATTGAACGTATCCTTTATTTGAGTCTGGCTTCCATTAACTCGAGGAAACTATTGAAAAACGTAGAAGAAGAATTGAATAATAATAATGTTGAAGGAGCCAAAGAAGTTTGCCGTAACACACGCGGACCTGTAGCCGCCATTTTTGCCGAAGGCCTCAACCGTTATGACAACGGACTGGAAGACGTGGAAAAATCCATTATTTCTTATGGTAGTGTCGTAACCGGAAGGCTTGAAAACGGTGTGAGTTGGATTTCGCTGTTTATCGCCCTGGCACCTATGTTAGGATTTATGGGAACGGTTATTGGTATGATTGAAACTTTTAATAGTATTGCCATAGCCGGAGAGATTAGTCCTGTAGTTGTTGCCAGTGGAATTAAAGTTGCTTTGTTAACAACCTTGTTTGGCTTGATTGTTGCCGTTATCCTACAGGTTTTCTACAATTATATTATTTCAAAAATTGATAGTTTGGTTAGCGACATGGAAGATACTTCCATTGCTTTCATTGATCTCGTGGCTAAACATTATAAAAAATAATCTGCTATGAAAGATAAAATATCAGTCATAACCAGATGGATTCTGTACGGGCTGCTACTTTTGGGAGCTGTTCCGGGAATTTTATTTTATTTCGGAATAATGAGTACAAATGCATTCCTAAATTGGGGGTATTTTATGCTGTTTCTGGGTGCGCTAGTCATTATTTTCGAACCGGTTTACACCATAATTATTAATCCCAAGAACCTGATTAAAATGCTTGTCAGTGTTGTGGTTATGGCTATAATTGTGGCCGTTTCTTACGGCCTTGCCACAAACCACATGACTATGTTACAATTGGAAACTTATAAAATTACCGTTGAGACTTCCAAACTTGTAGGAATGGGACTGATTGTCTCCTACATCACTATCGGATTGTCCGTTCTCGTTATACTGTATTCAGGAATTGTGAAATTATTTAAATAAGATAAGTTATGGCTAGAAGAGCAGCACCGGAAATAAATGCCGGATCAATAGCGGATATTGCATTCCTTTTGCTGATATTCTTCCTGGTTACTACAACCATGAATGTTGATACCGGTATTACGAGGATTCTGCCCCCACCGCTTAAAAATAAAAAGGAAAAAGTAGATGTTAAGGAACGGAATGTTCTGAAAATCCTTATCAACAATCATAACTTTATGCTTGTAAACGGGGAGCCGGCTAATATTAATAATCTGGCCGGCAAAATTGTAGACTTCATGACCGTACATCCCAATAACAAGTCATATCCTGAAGTAAAAGAAGAATACATCCCTGAATTGGGGAAGAAAGTAATGATGACAAAAGGTATTGTTTCGTTAAAAAACGACAGGGGAACATCTTACAATATGTACATCCAGGTTCAGAATGCGATTGCCGAGGCCTTTAATGACATGAAAAACCAAGCGTCACTCAAATACTATGGTGTAAAATTTGATCAGCTATTGGATAATAGGAAAATAAAGATAATTAATAAATTGGTTCCTATTCGTGTTTCAGAGGCTGAGCCTGAAAATGTTGGAGGAGAGAAGTAAAATGGCACGATTTAGTACAAAAAAAACAAAAAAAATGGCAGCGATTAATACTGCATCGCTTCCTGATGTTATTTTCATATTGCTTTTTTTCTTCATGGTAACCACTACCATGCGCGAGAGTAATTTAATAGTGAGAATAAAACTTCCTTCAGCCACACAGGTTCAGAAGCTTGAGAGAAAATCGTTAGTTAGCTACATTTATATTGGAGAGCCGTTGGATAGAGCGCTTTACGGTACCAAACCACGTATCCAGTTAAATGACAGTTACGCTACTGTTAGTGAAATTCCTGAATTTGTTGCCAAAGAACGTCAGGCTCGTAACGAAGCCGATCGTAGTTTAATGATTTTTTCCTTAAAAGTAGATAAAAACACGAAAATGGGTATTGTTACAGACGTGAAGCAACAATTACGTAGGGCTAATGCCCTGAAAATAAACTACTCGACCAGAAAAGTATTGAAACAATAATTTTCTGTAAATTCATAAAAAAAGCCGGCATCCTGTGGATGCCGGCTTTTTTTTATCCATATCCTATTTATCGGTTTGCTGCAAATCCAGGGAATGGTATTATAGGTGTTTAAAGTGTTTCAAACTTTGTCATTCTGAACGCCTCTTTTTACCCAACAGTTTCTCTATCTTTGTAGCAGGTTTTAAGAACACCCATGAAAAGACTCCATAAATACATGCTGCGATCGTATCTCGGGCCTTTTGTGGTTACCATTTTTATTACGATTTTCATTCTTCTCATGCAGTTTTTGTGGAAATATGTAGATGATCTGGTAGGAAAAGGACTTGAATGGGATGTTATTTTGCGGCTAATGTTTTATGCCTCGGCAACATTTGTTCCGCTTGCCCTGCCCCTCGCTGTTCTCCTTTCATCCCTGATGACCTTTGGTAATCTGGGGGAGCATTATGAGTTGGTGTCCATAAAGAGTGCCGGAATCTCTCTGCAAAAAGCCATGCAACCACTTATAATTCTCGCTGTTCTTATCAGTATCGGTGCTTTTATGTTTTCAAATTATGTTTTTCCGGTAGCCAACCTGAAATTTGGCTCCTTACTCTATGATATACGTCAGAAAAAACTGGCATTTAACTTGGATGAGGGGATCTTCGACAATGAACTCAACGGATATGTTATCAGAGTAGGCCGAAAATCCAAGGACAACAAAATCATCTACAACGTGATGATTTATGACCATACCGCCGGAATGGGAGATACTAAAGTAACGGTTGCTAAAAAAGGCCGCATGGAACTTTCGCCTAACCGGAAACAATTGGTCATTACCCTTTATAACGGTTATAACTATATTGAAGTAACCAATGAACGCGGTTACCGGCAAAACCATCCCTTTGAAGAAATGAAATTTAAAAAGCAAATACTCTCTTTCGACCTCTCACAGCTTGACCTTCGCCACACTAACGAGTCTCTCTTCAAAAACTTTTATTCTATGCTGAACATCAAGCAGCTGAATCATGCCATTGATTCTTTGAGCCAGTTTGTGAAAATCCGTGAAATAGATTTCCGGCAAAACGCTTTACGCAATTTCGGATACCTGAGGCCAAAAATGAAAAACGTTAGGAATCCGGAAGAGGTACAAAAAGAAACAAAAAAAGTACCGGTTTTGTATCCTTTTTTAAGGAATTTCGACTTGGAAGCCCGTGGTCAAATTCTGGAAATCGCTCAACGTCATACCCGTAATGCAAAAGATAATGTATTGTTTCACATAAACCGAATTATTAAACCCAAAAAGCAGTTGATCATCCGACACGAAATTATCTGGAATCAGAAATTCAAACTCTCTCTCGCCTGCCTCATCTTCTTCTTTATCGGAGCTCCACTCGGAGCTATTATCCGAAAAGGAGGCCTGGGGCTTCCGGTAGTTATCTCCGTTATCTTTTTCGTGATTTATCATGTAATTTCTGTTATCGGCGTGAAAGCTGCCCGGGCAGGAGAAATGAGTGTTGTATCTGGCGTCTGGCTCTCCACAATGGTTATCCTGCCGCTGGGTTTGTTTTTAACTTACAAAGCTACCACCGATGCCTCGTTGATGGATAGTGAAAGCTGGGAGAAGTTTTTTGGAAAACACAAAGCTGTTAAAAAAGCAGTTGACTTTTTGCGTAACATAAAAATCCCCTTTTTGAAGTCGAAACAAGACTAATAAAAAGCCATGGCATCCCTGAAAATACTATTCATTTGTAATAAATCTCCCTGGCCTGCAAAAGAGGGAGGGCCTATAGCCATGAGCAATCTCATCGACGGATTGATAACAGCCGGAAATAAAATAAAAGTTTTGGCTGTAAACTCTGATAAATATTATGTTAACATAGCAGACATTCCTGCCGCTTATCGAATAAAAACCGACATTGAGTTTGTCCACCTTAATTTGAATGTAAAAACTATCCCCGCCTTCTTTAACCTGTTTTCACAGCAATCGTATCATGTACAGCGGTTTATCTCTAAAGCTTTTGAAGAGAAACTCATAGAAATTCTACTAAAAGAAAATTTTGACATCGTGCAAATGGAAACTATTTTCATGGCGCCTTACATTGATGTCATTAGAAAGTACAGCGAGGCGAAGATATTGCTGCGTTCACACAACATCGAACATCTCATCTGGAAGCGGATGTACCTGACTTGCAAAAACCCGTTAAAGAAATTTTACCTGCATCATCTTTTTGTAACGCTTGAAAAATATGAAAAAACGGTACTCAATCATTTTGATGGTATTCTTCCCATCACTGAAAAAGATGCCGGTTTTTTCAAATATCATAACCATAAATCTGTTAAAACCATTCCCTTCGGTGTGAATATAGAAAGCTATCCGATGCAGGAAACTCCGCCGGAAGAACAGTCCCTGTTTCATATCGGAGCCATGAACTGGAAGCCCAACGAAGAAGGTATCCGCTGGTTTTTAAAAAATGTGTGGCCACAGATTCATCCTAAGTTTCCCGACCTGAAACTTTATCTTGCAGGCCGTGCTATGCCACGCTGGCTTCTGGATTTGAAGCAAAAGAATATCAGTGTTTTAGGAGAAGTCCCCGATGCTCGTGCTTTTATCCTTTCAAAGAGTATCGCCATTGTTCCCCTGTTTTCAGGAAGTGGTGTCCGCATAAAAATTATTGAGAGCATGAGTCTTGGGAAAACCGTTATCTCCACAAAAACAGGTGCGGAAGGAATTGATTATACAGCAGGCAAAAATATTATTATTGCCGATACGGCTAATGAATTTGCTACTGCCATTGAAAAGCTCTACAATAATCGGGATGAAGCTGTCCGTATTGGAAAAAATGCCCGCCGGCTAATGGAAGAAAAACATGAAAATCAAAAAATAATCCAACAGTTACAGGCTTTTTATCAGGAAATTTTATGACTTTTGCCAAAGGGTGTAGGAACACTGCTTATGAGAATTTTCGTTTTACTTTCCAGAATTCCGTATCCCCTTGAAAAAGGAGACAAACTCAGGGCTTTTCATCAGATAAAAGTCCTTTCCGAAAAACATGAAATCATTCTTTGCGCACTGAATCCGTTACGTAATGCCGACAAACAAAAAGCATTTGAGCAATTGCAGCCCTACTGCCGTTCCATTAATTTCATTGACTTGCCGGCATGCGGGCGCGTGGCAAATATTCTGAGAGCCTATTTTTCAGGATTTCCGTTGCAATCGGGTTACTTCTACAGCCGGCGGGCAAACAGAAAGATAAAAGCGTTGGTTGCAGAATACCAACCTCATCACTTGTTTGCTCAGCTTTCACGTACAGCACGTTACCTTGTGGATATTCCCATAAAAAAAACACTGGATTATCAGGATGCTTTCTCTTACGGATTGAAAAGACGAGCCGACAAATCCGGGTTTCTATTGAAGTCCGTTTTCCACTTGGAATACAAACGAATGGAAGCATTCGAAAAAGATATTTTCGACCGTTTTGACATTAAAATCATCATTTCGGAGCAGGACAGGGCGTTGATTCCCCATCCACGAAATGATACCATTGTCGTGGTTCCCAATGGTGTGGATATGGAATTTTTCCATCCGCTTTTGCGGGAAAAAAAGCAGGAAATTGTCTTTACCGGAAATATGAATTATTATCCTAATGTTGATGCCGCTTTGTTTCTTGCTAAAGAAATTATGCCGATGGTGTGGCAGCGGAAACCGGATATACGACTTCTGCTTGCCGGAGCAAGTCCGCATCACAAAGTCAGAAGCCTGGCGAGCAGGAAAATAAAAGTCAGTGGATGGATAGATGATATTCGGGAAGCGTATGCTGCCTCCGGCATTTTTATCGCACCCATGCGTATGGGCACCGGGTTGCAAAACAAACTGTTAGAAGCCATGGCTATGAAAATTCCGTGTATCACCACTCCTCTGGCCAATGACGCCCTGAAAGCCAAAGAAAAAGAAGAGATTCTTACCGGCAGCAGTGCACAACAGCTGGCCGATGCCCTGCTTTTTTTATTGGATAACCAGCAAGAACGCAACAAGATGGCAGAAAATGCCTTTGGTTTTGTAAAAAGAAATTATCACTGGTCGGAGGCTACAGCCCCTTTGGAAAAAATTATGCGTGAAATCTCCTTAAGAAACCATGTAAAGATTTTATAATTTATTTTTTATGAAAGAAAAAGAAATTTTAACACAGTATCTTCCGGAAGCAATGATTGATATCGTCTTTGCATGGATTATCCGGCATAATATTCATTTAAAAATCACCCGAAGCCGCACATCAAAACTGGGAGATTATCGTCCGCCCGGCAAAAGCCATCCTTACCATCGTATTACCATAAACCATGATTTGAATCAATATGCATTTTTTATCACTTTTGTTCATGAGCTGGCCCATTTGCTCACACACAAGCAATACGGAAAAGAAATTCAGGCACACGGCAGGGAGTGGAAATCAATCTACCGACAACTTATGAAGCCGTTTCTGGAAAAAAATGTTTTCCCGCCGGATTTGCAGGGAACAATTTATCAACATTTGCAAAACATCAAAGCTTCCAGTCATGCCGATGTTGAGCTGACACGTGTTCTCATGCAATTTGACGGCAACAGGGAAACTCTTATCGAAGATCTGCAAGCTGGCGATCTATTCCTTTTCAGAAACAACAGAAAATTCCAACTGGTAGAGAAGTTACGAAAACGTTACAAATGTGTTGAACTGGACAGCAAACGTATCTTCCTTTTCCAGCCGCTTACGCCGGTGGAAATGGTGAATCGTGAATTGTGAATCGTGAATTGGAAAGTGGGGTTCTGATTGAATTTCCGAAAAATGAGGTTATTTTAACATATTCTCTTATTTTTGTATAACCTAAAAAAATTACAATGGACAATTATTATTGTGTGATAATGGCTGGCGGCGTGGGGGCTCGTTTCTGGCCAATGAGCAAAACGGTTCATCCCAAACAGTTTATGGATGTACTGGGAATAGGAAAGACCCTCATTCAGCTGACTTTCGACCGGTTTACCAAAATTCTTCCCGCGAAGAATATTTATATCGTTACTAACGAAATGTACCGTGATCTCGTTCTGAAACAGTTGCCTGAAATTGAAGAAAAACAGGTGCTTTGCGAGCCTTCCCGCCGCAACACAGCACCTTGTATTGCCTATGCCAATTACAAGATTAAAGAGGAGAACGAAGATGCCGTTATTGTGGTGGCACCCTCCGACCATATTATTTTGAAAGAAGACGAATTTGTCAGAGATGTTAAAACGGCCATGGAAGCGGCTTCCGAATACGACTGGCTGATAACCATGGGTATTCGTCCCTGCCGACCCGATACCGGATACGGCTACATACAACTTGAAGGAAGCAATGTTTATCCCAAAGACAGCCGCCTGCATAAAGTGAAAACTTTTACGGAAAAACCCAACCTCAAAATTGCCAAATCGTTTCTTGCCAGCGGCGATTTTCTATGGAATTCGGGTATTTTTATCTGGTCGCTGAAGAGTATTATGGCCGCTTTCGACAAACATTTGAAAGAGGTGGACAGCCTTTTTGAAAAGGGAATCGGGAAATATAATACCACCGAAGAAGATGTTTTCATCAAAGAGACTTATGCAGTTTGTAAAAATATCTCCATCGATTACGGAGTGATGGAAAAATCGGAAAATGTGTATGTACTCAGCGTCGACTTCGGCTGGTCGGACCTCGGTACCTGGGGCTCACTCTATACCATCCGCGAAAAAGATGAAAATAAAAATACCGTGGTGGGCAACAACGTGATGCTATACGACACTAAAAATTGTATTGTCAACATGCCACAGGACAAACTAATTGTTTTACAGGGGCTTGACGACTATATTGTAGTGGAACAGGACGACATTTTGCTGGTTTGCCGTAAGGAAGACGAGCAGAAAATCAGGCAGTTTGTAACTGATGTAAGAATAGAAAAGGGAGAAAAATACGTATAGCTCTTTTTCGCTAAACCACCACTTATCAAAGAACTGACCATTGTAAAAGACAAACCGGAAGCGATACAATTTTCCGCATAGTGGATATAGAACATATTTTCACCCATTAAAAAAAACCCGCTTTTTCTGTGAGGCCGGTTTTTTAATTGCTTTCGATTTAGTGTATTACAGTATCTTTACGCTGATAAACCCTGATTTGCGCACTGTTATTTCCTGATTTTGGTACGGCAAGATAAAAGTATTTCTGTTGTGGAACGTAAAGAGATGTGCGGGCACCTTCTGCCGTTTTAATTCTATCCTGAAGTTTATAGGTGTCAGGGTTTTCCTGCCGGATAACTTCGAGATAACCACCGCCACATGAAATATAAATCTGTTTTTTCTGTGCATCATAATAAATATCATCAGCATCGCGATCTATTTTCAGAGAGGTAATTAGTTTCATCGTTCGTGAATCAAAAACCTTTAGCCGGGGCGGCAGTCTGTATCCGACAAACAGTCGATGATGAACAGAATCCAGAGCCATAGGGAAATTTCCAAGACTGCTGATAAAGGAAGTTTTATTCACAACCTTATAATTTTTCAGGCTTATGGTTACCAACTCCATGGCATCAGGGATATTCACGAAAATAAGAGAGTCCTGATTATTAATAGAAAACGCTTCGGGATGGGCATCCAATGGAATTTTTTTAATAAGCCGGTTGTTTTTCACATTCACCATCCCGAGGCCACCGCTTCCATAAGCTACATAAACAATACCCGAAGCGGAATCGTAACGCAAATTGTCGGCATCATCTCCAAAATCTATTGTTTTTTCCAATTGATAATTGTCGGCATTGTAAACGAACAATTTTCCATCGCCTGCCGTAGATACAAATAATTTGTTTAGCTTTGGGATGTACAACACTCCTTGCGGATGTTCCAGTCCGGAAATACGATGAATAATTTTTTCTGTTTTCAAATCCAGCACAACAACCGAATTATATCCCAAAGCAGAGACAAAAAGGCGATGGTTTTTTAAATCAATGGAGAGATGGTCTATTCTGCCGTTAACATGAGGTAGCGGAATAGTTTTTATCAAATGGAAATTGGAATTATCACCATTTTCAGAGCGAACGGCTGTTGTACAACTTCCCAAAATGGCTGACAAAACGAAAAGAAATAGTACCGGGGTAATAATTACGTTAATTCGTTTCATGGTTCGTATATTCTGTTAATATTATTTACCGGCTTTTTATATATCAACAAATATTTTTATGAATTTGACTTGTGTTTTTACATTCCGGTTTTGGTTTTTTCTCTCCTGTAAGTTCTTTTGTAAACCGGAGCATGTCCTGTATCAGCATATCTGCCATATCCCGGCTGAAATTTTCTTTAATTACAATACGCAAAACTTTTATGTCGTCGGCATCAGCAGGCAGGGAGTAGGCCGGAACTATCCACCCTCTTTCTCTTAATTTATCCGACAATTGATAGACGCTAAACCCGGCTGATTTTGTTACAGTTAGTGCAAGAATAGGTAATTTTATATCTTTATTAATCAAGTCAAAATATTTAATTTTATTAATTTTAGAAGCAAGATAACGGGTGTTTTTGAGACTGTTTTCCATAATCAGCCGATACCCCTTTTTTCCAAGGCGTATCAGATTGTAGTATTGTACCACCATCATTGCGCTTCCGCGCGAAAAGTTAAGTGTATAGGTAGCTTCCTCGCTTCCAAGATAGTTTACATAAAAAATAAGCTTTTCGGGGAGATCCGATTTATCACGCATGATCAGCCAGCCCACACCGGGATAAACTAATCCGTATTTGTGTCCTGAAACATTAATGGAGTGTACGTGCGAAAGGCGAAAATCCCATTTAAAATCAGGATAAAGGAAAGGCAGGATAAAACCGCCACTGGCACCATCCACATGAATTGGAATATACCATCCTTTTTCATTTTCAACCTCCTCAAGCATGGTATTTATTTCCTGTACCGGATCAAGTTGCCCTGTAAAAGTAGTTCCCATGACAACGCCTACACAAATGGTATTTTCATCAATTTGTTGTTTTACCTCTTCTGCTGTTATGGTAAAGCGGTTTTTTTGCATTGGAATCACCCGCATTTCCACATCAAAATAACGCGCAAATTTTTCCCATACCACATGTACGTCCGCGCCAATGACTATGTTTGGATTTTGGGTGGATTTTCCCTGCTTTTCTCTGTTTTTACGCCATGTCCATTTGTGTGCCAATAGTCCCAGCATAATTGCTTCGGATGAACCGATAGTAGCTGTGCCAATATATTCCTTGCTTTCGGGAGCGTGATAAAGTTTTGCCAGCATATTGACTACACGCTCCTGAATTTTTCCAGTCTGAGGATATTCATCCTGGTCCACAAGGTTTTTATTCAGGGTTTCTATGATGAGTTTTTCAGCCTGCGGCTCCATCCAGGTGGTAACAAATGTGGCGAGATTCAAAGCCGGGTTTCCGTCAATGTTCAGCTCGTCGTGAATAAGCTGATACACCACATCCGCATCCATACCATCATCAGGAATATGATAGCGTGATACAGGTTTGGTGAAAAAGCGGCTGGCATAAGTTGTTGAAACGACCTCTTTTTCGTTAGTTTTTTTCTTTTTAGACAGCATAATTTTCTGATTTAAATTTGTGTTGAAAGATACTCAATACGATAGCAATGCAGGAAAACAAAATACCAAAATACATAATAACCTGATATCCCATCGAAGCGACGACAAATCCTCCGATGGCTCCCCCCAATACATTATCAATACTTTGAAATGAATTGGCAAGGCCCAGCGCTTCGCCTCTTTTTTTCTCCCCGGTGAGCTCTACTACGCCAATATTCATCCCTGTAGAAATAAAAGCCCAGGAAAATATCATAAGCATAAAGCCGAGAATGCCGAGAATAAATAGGTGCGTCCATATCCCTGCAAGCATTAAAATGAAACTCAAAACGTAAAATATCGTACCGAGATTCATCGTAAAAAACGGACTTTTTTTCTTTGCTATTTTTCCGGCGGTGATAAACAGAACAACACCAAAAGCCGTACTCAGTGCATATACCAGTGATGAGCCGGAAGCGCTCAAATGAAACGCATTTTTCATAAGCAGGGGATACATGGCATAAACCGGCGCCGGCGCCAGCAAAACAAAAATCCACCGGATATTCAACAGCAAAAGCGATCTGTTTTTAAAATTCAGGAAATGTTTCCAGCGAATGTGTTCGTGGAAATAGCCATTAAACAGCTCGGCAAAATGCATTTTCGGCTTGAGCATGCTGAAATGTAGCTGATGATGTGTCGCAAGATGTCGGTGGTGTTTGTAAAAGGGAAGATAAGCCAAAATGGCGAGAAACAGAAAGGGAAGACCTATCACAACCCGGGCATATACAGCGGTAACCAACAGACCAATAACCGTTCCGAAGGTCATAAAAGCCTGCATCTGAGCAATATATTTGTCCCACAAATCTTTAGGATAAGTGTTGGTTATCATAATACTGGCAAAGGTGAAAATGCTGGCGGTAAAAGTGCCGAATATAAAAGCCAGCGGAATTAAAAACTTTCCGTTGAACAAAACAATGGCTAGCCAGGCAAGAAAAGAAAGAACCGTTCCCGTAGAAATCAGGTTGTTTAACTTGAATTTGTGGGTCAGATGACCCCAAACAATAGATCCCCCAGCGATGCCGAGATTTATCATTGCAAAGGTCAGCCCCGCCCGTGCAGTAGTTTTGGCAAGCAGAGGGAGCGACACGATGCCAATGCCCCACACCACACCATTTACAATACTGAAAGGTAGAGATAAATAGTAAAAATTCGGTTTTTTCATTAAAAACGGTTTTTCGTCCTGTTTTTCTATCCTGTAAAGTTAATATTTTCGGGAAAACATTCTTCCGGACAGCGTCGGGGGCTATTTCAGCACGGCCAGTGCTACTTCATAATCAGGTTCGTCCACAATTTCAGGAACCTGTTGCGTGTAAATCACCGTTCCTTCTTCATCAAGGATAATCACAGCCCGCGATTCCAAAACGGCCAGCGGACCATCAATAATTTCTACCTGATAACTTTTCCCAAAATTACCGTCTCTGAAATCGGACAAAGTTTCTACGTTGTCCAAACCTTCTGCGCCGCAAAAACGTGCCTGAGCAAAGGGCAGGTCTTTCGAGATGCACAAAACTACCGTGTTATCCAAGGTTGAGGCTTCGGCATTAAAATGCCTCACCGAAGCGGCACAGGTGGGGGTGTCGAGGCTGGGGAAGATGTTCAGCACGACGTTTTTCCCTTTGTAATCTGTTAATTTAGCTTCACTCAGGTCGTTTTTTATTAGCGTGAACTCAGGCGCTTTGGTTCCTTTTGCAGGAAGTCTTCCCAACGTGTGGATGGGGTTTCCTTTTAATGTTATTTCTGCCATATTTTTCTGTTATTAAAAATTATTGTTGCAAAGTTAACGCTAAAAACCACAGCCGGGGTTTAATAAACCTTAAAAGACTTTTTTTGTCGTTGCAAACTAAGGGATTGTTATGAAATAACCTATCCGTTTTGACTCGTTCTTTTGCCCTTTTTCATCGTTGCAAAAGTTTTAAATAAACTGTGGCTATTCGCAACTTTTGCGTCTTGAAAAAGCACAAAATTACTTCGCCGATTCCAGATACGTTATTTCATAATAAACCCTAAAACGAAAAAAAGCCGGAAAAATCAATCTTCATCAACAAACAAATCGCCGGCAATACCATCGGCAAACAACTTGCCGGCATTTGTCAAAATGTAAGTATTCCCTTTTCGGGTAACTTTTTGCTCTGTCAGATGCTTACGAATCTTCCGTTTAAAGTGTGAGGCATATTTCTCCCCGAAAACATTGAGAACATGCTCCACGTCACATCCCCATGAGGTTCGTAGCGAAGTCATTACATATTCGTTGTACCGTTGATTTTTGGTTAGGATTTCTTTCTCCAGCACAATATGGTCAATAGTTTCAGAATCAATGTACTGCTTCATGTTTTTCACATTCCACTGGCGTGACAAGCCGTTGAACGAATGTGCCGAAGGTCCCAGCCCGAGGTAATGTCCGCCGAGCCA
>CAZRAW010000012.1:0-30998 GCA_964598065.1 uncultured Lentimicrobiaceae bacterium | reverse complement strand
TTTCGTGATTATTGGTTCGGTTTTTTTATTTGTTATTTGGATGAGAAAGTAAAGCTGATCTCTTGCTATTGTTGTTTTTTTCCGTCTGTGTTCCTGATATTGATAAAAATCACCCCGGACAACCAACACATTGTCGATGAATGGATAGACTGGCGAAATTCAGGTGGAGAGTATGACTACTTCTGCGAAGATTCAACGAGCTTATAATCACTACGGAAAAAGGAAAAAGCCTTTGGATGGTTTCTTCCAAAGGCTTGATATTCAAGTGATCCCGGAGGGATTCGAACCTTCAACCTCCTGATCCGTAGTCAGGTGCACTATCCAATTATGCTACGGGACCTTATTGAGGCTGCAAAAATACAAACTTTTTGAATCTTCCAAAATTTAACCTCCATTTTATTCTGCTTTTTCAACGACCATTGTATGATCGTTAAAAGTAGAAATTGTATTACTTCTGTTTTGAAAAAAAGCTAATGTTAAGGAATCTCCTTCGAAAAAACAATCAGGAATTATCGAAAAATATCTCACATTACACCGAGAAAAGCAGAAAGTTTGGGTAGAATATTTTTAATTTTAATTAATTTTTCCAGGCTGATTTTTCCGATAACATAATGAGAACCGCGTCCGGTATATTGCTCATACACCTCCTCAAAATCAAAATAGCGTAAATCGTCTTTATGGTTATAGCGTAAATAAAATACCAGAGAAACACTGTTGGTGAAAACCGATTTTTTAAAATACTTTTGTTTCTTGTACTCATATTTGTAATTGTGGCTCAGTGCAGTAATATCGGACAAAACGGCCGACCCCGTCGGAAAAGCGCCGGCCCCTTTTCCAAACATAAACTGCTTTTCGTAAAACTCACCTTCGATAACCACCCCGTTGTACTCCTCCTCCACGTTAAAAATGTATTCCTCCTTCCGGACAAAACTCGGTGCAACAAACAGGGAAACCTCTCCGGTTTCCGTTTTCATCACCTTGGCCACCAGTTTTATTTTGAGACCTTTCTCTTTGGCAAATTGTACATCAAAGTCCTGAATCTTATCAATGCCAAAACGGAAGATTTCGTCAGGCGAAACCAACAGACCAAAAGCATGAGCTGTAATAATCACCAGTTTGTAAAGAGAATCGCTGCCATTGATATCTAAATTGGGATTGCTTTCGGCAAAACCAAGTTCCTGCGCTTCTTTTAAAGCTGAAGAATAATCTATATTTCTTTTAAATATCTGAGTCAGAATGTAATTGGACGACCCGTTCAGGATGCCGGTAATGGAATTTAGCAAATCGTTGTCGTAGTACTCTTCCAGGTTCCTGATAATGGGGATGGAACCACAGGCGGACGCATCATACAGTAATGATCTTCCCGCTTCCTTTTGTATTTGTATCAACTCCTCCAAATGGGCCGCCAACATCTTTTTGTTTCCCGACACCACATCTTTTCCGTTAAGCAATGCCCTTTTCACAATATGATAAGCCTCCTCTGCATCATCAATCAATTCAACTACCACGTTAATTGCGGGGTCATTAAGTATTCTGTTCTGGTCGCGTGTGAGCAATTCTCTGCTTATCTTTCGTGCTTTATCGTGTTTCACACATACCGACAATATTTTTGCATCTACCGTTTTGCTTTTTTGTAAAACCTCATACAAACCCTGTCCCACCACACCAAAACCGTACAATCCAATATTTAATTTTTTCATTTTGTTGCTGTTTTGTAAATTATTGAAATTTCATATTAATTATTTTTTCCCATCGGGGAGCACCGGAGATAGCATCAAAGAACCCGAACTTTTTATTTGTTATTTTATCTCTTGTAAAAAATTTCTCCGATAACTTCATTTACAGACCGCCATTTTCTTCCATAAAGAGACGGATAGTCTTTGTTAGTGACGCATGTTCCAGCAAAAAGCCATCATGACCATATTCGGAGTGTATCCATTGCAAACGTGCCCGAGGTATAAATTTCCTGATTAATTCCTGATCTTCTTTCGGAAAAAGAATATCACTATCAATGCCCACAACCAGTGTACGTGCCATGACAGCAGAAAGCGCCTTTTGCAGACCGCCACGTTTTCTTCCCACATGATGACTGTCGAAAGCCTTGGTAAGTACATAATAAGCATACGCATTAAAACGCCGGGCAAGTTTTTCGCCCTGATACTGCTGGTATGTTATCGCCTTTAATTTCCGATAATCATCGTTTGGATCAAGAGGTTGTGTTTTGTTGTAGGCTACGGCATTCCGGTAACTTAGCAAAGCCATAGCTCTCGCTGCTTTCATTCCTCCTTTTCCGCCATCAGGTGTAAGATCAAAAAAACTTTTGTCAGCCCGGATAGCCATACGCTGGGCTTCATTCAGTCCTGCCGTCCAGGAAGTAGCTTTTGCTCCTCCTGCAATCATTATCAAATGTTTTATCACTTCCGGCTCCATAATAGCCCATTCCACTGCCTGAAAACTTCCGATAGAACCCCCTGTAAGAACTTTTATTTTTGAAATTCCGAGATGTTTACGCAAAACAATATGAGCCTTTACCATATCCCGGATAGTAACATCGGGAAAATTGTCATAATAAACAGCTCCGTTTTCATCTTTTGACAATGGCCCGGTTGTTCCGTAACATGAGCCCAGGATATTGGCACAAACAATAAAATGTTTATCCCAATCGAAACATTTTCCCTCTCCCACCATACCACTCCACCAGTTGGCTACATCAGCATCGGCTGTAAGTGCATGGCAAATCCAGATCACATTATCTCTTTCAGAATTGAGTTTTCCATAGGTATGAAAAGCAATCTCTATTTCCGGGAGTTGCTCGCCACTTTCAAGAAAAAAAGGAACTTCCGGCTTAAGCTTCTGTAACATAGGCTAACTGTGTTTTAAGGCTTGTTTAAAGTCCGCAATAATATCATCAATGTGCTCAATGCCAACCGAGACCCTGAGAAGCGTGGGGCCAATACCGGCACGGAACAACTCCTCATCGCTCAATTGCTGGTGCGTGGTGGTGGCAGGCTGAATAATCAGAGTACGGGTATCGCCCACATTGGCCAAATGGCTTACAAGTTGCAGGCTTTCAACAAAGTGTGAAGTTTCTTTTTTACTACCCTTAAGCGTAAAACTCAAAACAGCTCCAAAACCATGCTTTAAGTATTTTTTAGCCATTTTATGTTTCGGGTCATCCGGTAAACCTGGATAGGAAACCGATGCTACTTTCGGATGAGACAACAACCATTTAGCCAGCGCCAAAGTATTGTCAGAAGAACGTTGTACCCTAAGAGACAGCGTCTCAACTCCTTGTAAAAGCAAAAAAGCGTTGAAAGGACTAAGGGCAGGGCCGAAATCGCGCAGCCCTTCCACCCGCGCCCTGATAATAAAGGCAATATTTCCTAAGGGACTCGCTTTTCCAAAGACTTCAGAAAAAACAAGGCCGTGATATCCTTCCGAAGGGGCTGAAAATTGCGGAAATTTCCCGTTTCCCCAATCATATTTTCCTCCATCAACAATTATACCCCCCATACTGTTCCCATGTCCGCCTATCCATTTAGTAGCTGATTCTACCACGATATGCGCTCCAAGTTCCAGTGGTTTGCACAGGTAACCGCCTGCTCCAAATGTATTATCCACCACTAAAGGCAAATCGTATTTTGCCGCGAGCTTGCCAAACTTTTCAAAGTCAGGGACTTCAAAACTGGGATTTCCAATGGTTTCAAGGTAAAGCGCTTTGGTATCTTCATCTATGAGCTTTTCAAAGTCGGTTACATTAAGGCTTTCGGCAAAGTGCACCTGTACCCCGAGGCGCTTAAAAGTTACCTTAAACTGGTTATAGCTGCCTCCGTAAAGAAAAGGTGAAGAAACAAAGCTATCACCCTGTTGCAGAATATTGTTAAGGGCAATAAACTGTGCCGAATGTCCGGAAGCAACGGCGAGAGCAGCTATTCCGCCTTCCAACGCCGCAAGTCGTTTTTCAAGCACCTCGGTTGTCGGATTCATAAGGCGTGTATAAATATTTCCAAATTCCTCAAGGCTGAATAATTTTCCGGCATGCTCCATGTTTTTGAATACATAAGAAGTAGTTTGGTAAATCGGAACAGCTCTTGAGAGTGTGGTCTCATCCGGTGTATGGCCGGCATGAACCTGTAGCGTTTCGTAATTCATGATAAATTGATTTTATTGATTATTATGATTAAAAATTTCCTGATGTATTGATTGTACGGCTTTTGAAACAAGTTTGCGCTGAACCACAAAGTAAATAGCAACTTCGGAGGCGCCTAAGACAATCTGTTGCACGTTGATGCCCGCTTTGGCCAATGCGGTAAAAATGCGGGCTGCCACACCTTCTTTTTGGTTAATGCCCTGTCCGACCGCCGCCACCCAGGCAATATCATCGTTGATTTCAGTATCAAAATCAAGATTTCGGTTTATTTTATCCACAATCTGCTTTGCGGCTTGCAAGTTGGCACGTGAGAAGATAAAATGGATGGCCGTTTGCGAAGTTACCACTGAGCGGATGTTGATGTTGGCTTTATCAAACGCTCCGGTAACTTCTGCAAGAATTCCTTTTTTGATTCCCACTCCGCTACCTTTTAATTTAAGTAAGGCAATATCTTCATTACTCGTAACACTTTTTATCACCTCCTTACCTGTCGTTATTTTATAGCTTATTAGTGTGGCCTCGTTGCGCATTCCCGGTTCGAGATGTTTTTCGGGATTAAAAAGCCGTATCTGTATCCTTTTGGAGACAAGAGGCCTTATGGTACGGGGATGCAATATTTTTGCCCCGAAATAAGAAAGTTCGGCAGCCTCCTGATAGCTCAAATGTGAAATCCTTTTTACCCCGGAAATAATCTTCGGGTCACCACTCAGATAACCTTCCACATCCTTCCACACATCGAGGTAAGATGCTCCTACGCAATGTGCGAGACAGGCGGCCGAATAATCCGTTCCGCCACGTCCCAGCAAAACCGTTTTACCTTGTTCGCTCATAGCGTAGAATCCAGGTACCACATAGGTTACATTGGCATCGAGGTATTTCTTCAGGTTGAGGGATGACTTTTTCAAAAGAATACTTCCCTGATAAAACCGCTGATTGCTGACAAAGCCCATCTCTTCGGGCAAGGCCAGCCGGCAGGCTACTGCATTAGCATCGAGCAGAGCCTGTATGACACGGGCGCTGAGTTTTTCACCAAAACTCAAAATTTCGTTGATTGTGGCGACCTGATGCCTCTCTTTTGATGTCAACAATTCTTCCAAAGCGGAAAGACAGGCTGTTAGCTCCTCGCTGGCACGCACAAGCCGGCCTTTATCCATAACATAGCGTTCCAGAACCTTCCGGTGTACATGGTGCAGATATTCTAACAGCTCACCGGTATAATTCTCATCACCAACTGCTTTTTCCAAACAATCGGTAATGCCGTAAAAAGCAGAGACAACCAAAATTACAGGCTGTTCATACGTTTTCATCAGCGAAATGATCCGGCTAAAATTTTCGATACTTTTCAAGTTGGAACCTCCAACTTTTAATACGATCTTGTGCATATTTTTCAGAAATTGTTATTAAAAAATGAAAATGGTTTTTTCCCGACAGGTAAAAGTTTACCGGGAGTCTCAGGGACAAGGTTTAGTCAAAACAACCAGTCCCTGTTACATTCGCATATACATTCCTGAGAAAGAAATTTCCGAACTAATATTATGGGAGGAAAGGATTGCCGTTACAGAAAGTAAATTCCCGTGGCTGACTACTGTAATAAAATAATTAATTTTCATTTTTTTTGTTTAAATTATAACTCCCCTCGGCTTTTACCCGAAACGGCAGGTATTGGCACCTTTCCTATTTGGCAGGTTGCCGGAGCTTCACTGAGCCTGATCTCTCCACTCCTCTATATAATTCAAACATTCTATGGATGGAACATTTGAATGATGGTGCAAAAATATGTAAAAAATCCAATTGATCAGGCTTCTTTGAAATATTTTTTAAAAAATATTTCAACACCTAAAAGACAAACAATCCAGCTATTATACAAGTATTTACAAATGTTTTTCTTACGTCGAACTCAGATTGATAATCTTCGGTTTCTGCCCGTTAAAACCGGGATGCTGCTCCAGAAAATTGTCAAAACGTTGTTGCATCAGGTCGCAATAACCGGCATCAATTTCGTAGCCCATAAAGTTCCGGCCGGTTTTCAATGCGGCAATGGCTGTGGAGCCTGCTCCCATAAATGGGTCCAGAATAATATCTCCCGGATTGCTGCTGATTTCAATAAAGGGAATGCACACTTTCAGTGGCTTTTGGGTTTTATGCCGGGTGCGCTCCTCCCCCATGCAAATGGGGTTTTCGATGAGGTTGTCCAGCGTATCATTACGGATAGCTTCTTTCATCAAATCCAGCAGCTGCCCGATTTCATCTTCCTTGTGGTATTTTTCTATCAATGCTTCAATATCTGCTTTGGTAATTGCCGTGTTCCGATAATTATGCATTTCATTCACCGGTTTATGGTTCCATGTTGCAGGACTTCCTTTCGAAAAATGGATGAGCAACTCCATACTGTTGGCAAACATTTTTCGGGAAGAGATGGCCGGGAACGGATTGGTTTTGTGCCAATGGATCACTTTACGTACTTTAAAACCGGCAGCTTCGATGATGCGGTTGAGATAGGATACAAAATCATCGGCACAAAACAGATAACCGCTGGCGCCCTCTTTGGCCACGCGATAAGATTCTTTCATTATATCCTCAAGAAAAGCGAGGTACTCCTCCTCCGACCGGAAGCCATCAAATTCAAATTCGGTAACCACATCTTTGTGGTTTTTCAGCCCTTTTACATTTTGTGCCCGGTACTGAAAATAAGGTGGATCAGTAAAAATCAGGTTTACCGATGCATCGGTAATCTCCTGCATCTTCGGATGACATGATTTATTGAAAACGGTATTCATGATGCTTGGCAAATTAGAACAGAAACCGGCAAGACAAGAGTGTCTGGCAATGGTGTCTTACAGTTCCCGGTCGATAAGTTTAATTTTTCCCTTCAACAAACGGAAATCTTTTTTGGCCTGTTCTATTTTTTCCTCAAATTCGCTTTTCAGCGCATTGGCTTGTTTGGAGTTCGAAAAGAAGCCGATGTTATTTTCCCACAAGGAAATATCCTCTTGCAGCTTCTTCATCTTTGCAGCCAAAGCCGAACGCTCACGCAACAACCGATGTTTTCCTTCGGGCGATTTCCTGATAACTTCCAGCTTGTTAATAAAGCCACGCGAACTTAGCTCGACAGGAGAAAGATGCATTTTCTCAATCAGTTTCTCAGAAGCCTCGTAATAGCGTTTATAGATTTTGTCTTTCAAATGAAAGGGCACATGACCAATGTCTATCCATTGTTGCTGAAATTCTTTAAAAGCCTTTAGATTTTCTTCTTTCTCATCCATAGCCTCAAAGGCCAGCATAGAGGTAACAAGCTCCTCTTTCTTTTTCAGATTGTCTTCCTCCTCCTGATGATTACTTTTATAAAATGCTGATTTTCGGTTAAAAAACTCATCACAGGCAGCACGGAAACGCTTCCATATTTTATCGGAATATTTTCGTGGCACAGGGCCAATCTCTTTCCACTCTTTCTGAAGTCGGATTAACTCGTTGGTGGTATTTTTCCATTCCGAACTTTCTTTGATACTTTCAGCGAGTTCACACAGCTTTATTTTCTTGCTGTAATTTTCCATTTGGCTCTCTTTTAGCGTAGAAAAGAAAGCTCTTTTGTTAGAATAAAAGGTATCAAGCGATGTTTTGTAACGTTTCCAAATCAAATCGTTTTTCGATTTGGGAGCTCTGCCGACACTTTTCCAGCGGTTCAGCAAGTCATTAAACTTATCAGTTGCCTTTTGCCACTCTTTTACCGAAGTGGGCTGCTCTTCGCTAATAAGCTTTTCGGCTTCTTCGCAAAGGGCTTCCTTGGCTTCAAAGTTTTTCTCCTGTTCTTCGTGAAGCTCTTTATAATGTTCACGGCGCATTTGGTTAATCTTATCAGTAGCCGCTTTAAACCGCTCCCACACTTCATCTTTCAAATCGCGGGGTACCGGACCTATCTCCCGCCACTCGTCATGGTATTGTTGTAACAGTTTGAAAGAGTTAAGGATAGATTTTTCATCGAGAAGTGCTTCCGCTTTTTTACAAAGTTCTGACTTTAGCTCTAAGTTCTTTTTCAGGTCAAGGTCACGTAGCTCTTTGTTGATTCGGACTTTATCAAAAAATTTCTCTACCAAAAAATGGTAATTCTGCCACAGGTTGTTTAGCTCACCTGCAGGAACAACGCCCACCTCTTTCCATTTATCCTGCAAGCGTTTAAATTCATCATAAGTTTTCTTAAGCGTTTCTTCCGATGCGATAAGTTGCTTCAGCTCCTCGAGAATCTCAAATTTCTTCTTTAAATTTTGCTGTTTCTCTTTTTCCAGCTCCTCTGAATATTTCGCTCTGTTGTGGCGATATATGGAAAAAGCATTATCAAAACGTTTTTCCAAAGGGTCAGGAACATGTGCAAACTCCTCTTCTTCTCCACCCGCCGCAAGAAATTTCTTTTTTTTATTGCTAATTTCCTCTTTGTTTAGCAGATAAAAAGCCCCCTTTATCCTCGCTACACGTGCTTTAATCAGGGTAATATCTTTTTCCCGGACTACCTCTTCCAGCATCTCCACCAACTCCTGTTTGTTCAGGTGATCATAATCAATCTCTTGTTCCCTGGCCTGATGTACGCTCTCTGTGACTACTTTTTTTCCGGTATCTCTAATTAGCCCGAGGATGAAAATACGTTCTGCTTCGGAAAGAACCGGGATGTTCTTTGCTGTTATTGTCGTACTCTTTTCCACAGGCTTAGCGACGGGCATGCTATCGCACATTAGTTTCAGAATTTTCTTTTTTAAAACCTTGTTAATTTGTTTTCTTTGCCTGGTTTTCAGCTTTACTGTTCCGGGCTTAGGCATCTTTTGTTCACCCGGAGAATGAATCATTTGAAGAATCCTGTTTTTTTCTTCATCAGTAAGGCTTTGGCCACCCTGTTTTGTTGTTTGGGCTATCTCTTCAACCCGGAGCTTCTCCTCCTGCTGTTCGCCGGCAGGATTTTGACTGATTTGATCTTTCTTTTCCATAATACATTTTTTTCATATCCGACCTTTTGGCCGGTAGGAGCATTTCAAGGCTTGCAAAAATAGGAATTAATTGAAATATGACATCTTTTCATAAAGAAATAGGCTAAATAATATTTTGAATAGTTGTTATTTCTGCATCTCAAAATATTATTTAACCGATATCTTTTTCAGGAGTTCATACCTGAAACATCAATATATTTTATACCAGCGACAGAGCTTGGTCAAGATCAGTGATAATGTCATCGGCATCTTCAATACCCACGGAAAGACGTACCAGACCATCGGTGATACCTGCTTCCAGCCTCTCTTCTACCGACAATTTGGAATGTGTCATGGAAGCGGGATGTTGAATCAGTGTTTCAATACCTCCCAGCGAGACGGCCAGCAATGCTAACTGAACGTTATCCATAACGGTTTTCCCGGCATTAAGGCCGCCTTTCACCTCAAACGACATCATTGCACCGGGGCCGGTCATCTGCTTTTTGGCCAAATCATACTGCGGATGCGATTTTAATCCCGGGTACAAAACCCATTCGATTTTTGGATGTTTTTCCAGAAACCCGGCAATTTTAATGGCATTATCCTGCGCCCGGTCTATTCTGACGGAGAGTGTTTTTAGTCCGCGGCGGGTAAGCCATGCCTGATGCGGGTCCATGTTGAAACCTACATTTTTCATAACGTAGGCAATGTTATCAAAAAGCGCCTTGGTTTTCGTTATTACCGCTCCGCCAACAATGTCGGCATGACCGTTAATAAACTTGGTCAGGGAATGCAAAACAATGTCGGCACCCATATCCAGCGGTTTCTGAATGTACGGACTGCAAAATGTATTGTCCACGCACACCAAAACTTTATGCTCATGGGCAATGGCAACGGCACCGATAATATCTGTAATTCCCATGGTGGGATTGGCAGGCGTTTCGAGATACAATAGTTTGGTGTTGGGTTGAATAGCCTTTTCAATATTATCAAGATCGGTACAATCGACATAGGTACTTTCCACACCGAATTTAGGATAAAGTTTTTCCATAACACCCCGTGAAGGCCCGTAAACCGAATTATGGCTGACCATATGGTCGCCGGCTCCGAGAAGTGCGAGATAAACATTGTTTACAGCAGCCATGCCCGAGGATGTAACCACTGCGGCATAACCGTTTTCTAACTCTGCCAGCGTATTTTCAAGGTCATCGATGGTCGGGTTTCCCAAGCGGGTGTATATGTAACCTTTCTCCTCACCGGAAAAACAGCGGGCACCGTGATCGGCACTTTTAAACCGGAAAGTTGACGTTTGGTAAATAGGCGTTACTGCACTACCTAAGGCATCTTCAATGCCTCCCGAATGTATCAGTTTTGAATTAAATCCTGCTTTTTTTGTGTCCATTTTTATTGATTTATTTATTTTTAATGATGGAAAAAAAATTTCGACATAATATTATCTTTTTCGTTTATTTAAAATTAATTGATAATGTTCCGAATCTTCTCTTATCATGCGTATATCGCAATGCGGACAAAGCATGCTGCCGCAGGGAACTCCCTGAGTGTGCGCAACTTTATAATCACATTTCGGACAAATGCAAAAACCTCCGATGCCTCTGCCTCCGCGCAAACGGCTTCCTCTGCCACAACATCTTTCAGAAAAATTATTGACGGCTTGCTGTAACGGGATGACACATGTATCTCCGCATACAGGACATGAATTAGCCTGCTGCCCCGATTTTCGTTTAAAGACCGAACCGCAATTATTGCACTGATACCAGTCGGCATCAAATTCAACATGTCCGCCTTCAATGGAAATTCGCCTGTTTTCAACAAAAGCTTTGGCTACTTTTTTACGTGCCGACTCATAAATACGTGTAAAAGTGGGCCTTGAAATATGCATCCTTTTCGAGGCTTCTAATTGCGTAAGATGCTCATAGTCGGCAAGTCTTATAGACTCGTACTCTTCAAAAAGTAATATAACCGTATCCTCCGAAGCATAA
Source organism: uncultured Lentimicrobiaceae bacterium (assembly GCA_964598065.1). Classification (GTDB taxonomy): domain Bacteria; phylum Bacteroidota; class Bacteroidia; order Bacteroidales; family F082; genus Sulfidibacterium. The sequence goes on along the minus strand of CAZRAW010000012.1, from coordinate 19,899 downwards.
GAATAGTCGCCGCTTTCAGGCACAAAGCCGGAAACGGCCGGGGGTTCACTGAGTATCCTTCTTCTTTTGGGTCGTGGCGACATTTGATTAAACTTTGGATGCAAATATATTGAACATTTGTTCATCTCAGACTATTGTTGCGATGAAAAGCGAATATTTTACTAAAAAAATTTAAAAATAATCCGTTATCTTTATTCAATTAAAATTTTTCGTAAAATTGTATGCAACAATTCACAATGAAAAATCTCTTTCTCACCGGTCTGTTTTTTATTTTCTTCGGATGGATTATTACCGTTTCCGGTCAGCCTGTAAAAAGTCGGGGAACCATTCTCAGAATAGGTTTTTATAATGCAGAAAATTATTTCGACCCTTTTGCCGACACTGCCATTGACTATCAGCAGTTTAATCCGGGTGGCGACCACCATTGGTCTGCTGCACGCTATAAAACGAAACGCCAACATATTTTCAAAGTTATTACTGCCATGGGCGGATGGCACGGGATGGACATCATGGCTTTTGCGGAGATCGAGAACCAATTTGTGCTGGAAGACCTGCTGAAAAGCAGTCCGTTAGGAAATAAAAACTACGGTATTATTCACTTCGAATCGCCCGATCATCGTGGTATTGACGTGGGACTTATCTATCGTAAAGAAAGTTTTCAACCCCTCTTCGCCAAAGCCATTCACGTACGTGATTCGGCAGACGGCAGCCTGAAAACACGCGATATTTTGTATGTAAAAGGCAGGGTTGGTAACGACACGCTCCAGCTTTTTATCAACCACTGGCCCTCACGCTACGGCGGACTCATGGCAACGGTATCGAAAAGGCTGCTTGCAGCAAAAATTCTCCGTCGTACAGTGGATTCCGTTTGCCAAAAACAACCCAATGCCCACATACTTATCCTCGGTGATTTTAACGAAGCCCTTATCGACAAGGGCTTGCAATGGGTCGTCCAACCGCAAAAAGTCTGTGAAATTACTGCTCTTACGCCACATTACGACTACAGACTGGCACAGGGGAGTATCAAAAGCGCTTCAGGCTGGACGCTGTTCGACAGAATACTTTGCTCTAAAAATCTCATACGCCCCGGAACACACATTTTTGTGATTGACAAAAGCTTTCATATCTTTGATGCACCTTTTCTGTTGGAACAAGACGTAAAAAACATGAGATTAAAACCAAACCGTACATATATTGGATTTACTTATCATGGCGGATTTAGTGACCATCTCCCTGTGTATGTTGATATTATGCTTCAAAAACAAGACGAGCCATGAGAAAGAAATGGTTACCATTAGCTATCATTTTCCTGCTTGGTTTGTTGATAACGGCATTGTATGTCAGCCGCAATCAATGGGTAGCTTATACTTTACGACGTACGGTGAGCTCGCGGTCAAAGGGGCAAATTTCCCTGAATTTCAAAAAAATAGAGGTGGGTGTTTTTTCCAAAACATTGGCCATTTACGGACCTGCTTTAAAGTTCAAAAACGTATATTTTAACAAAGCACGAGGTACTACACTTGAAAAAGCCGATTTTCAAAAACTCGTCCTGACCAATATCTCCCTTTGGGATATTTTACGATACAGGCAATTCATTTGCGACAATCTGGTAGTTGAAAAACCTGTATTTAGTTTGGGGAAAAGCCGTTTGAGAACAAAAACAAAGATTTCTTCTTTCGATCCGGGCTCTTTGATCAGAGTACTACAAAACCACGAAATTACACAACTTAATTTTCCGTTTTTGATTCACAGCACCCAAATAAATTTTGGAAAGATAAAACTAAACGAGGGAAAAAGCTCAACGGTTTACGGGAGTGCACAGTACAATATTTCCATTGAAAATATGGGAACCATAAGAGCCCGCCGCGATACACTTCACCCGCTAAGTTTTGAAAAACTCGAAGTGTTCGTCAGAGCGTTTCATCGTTATTCTCCTGTTGACCGGATAGATATTAAACTCGATTCGGCATTTTACTCTTCACAAACCAATACCCTTTTTCTGAGTGGTTTAAAAATTAATGCATTAGACAAGAATCTGACAAAACCACCAATAGCCCGGCTTTTTTTGCGATGGACAAGAATAAGAGGATTGAGTACAAAGAGACAGAAAGAAACAGGAAAAACGTCCTTGCAGCTCAATGAAATAAAGGTGGTTGGCGGAAGTTATACATTCAAATCCCGTTACAAAAAGCAAGAGCAGAAATCAGCCTCAGGCCTTCTCAACAGCCTTTTTTCCAACTTTAACATTTTATCACTGGACAGCCTGAACCTTAAACACATACAACTTTTCCGGATTAATAACGAACAGGATACACTCCTGAAACTCAAACGAATGAACCTTGAATTGAGAAAAGCATGGACATCGAAACGCATTATTAATAATCCGTTGGCAAACCTTCATTACCAAAGTCTTTCCGCTTCTTACAGCGAATTGGATTTCGGAGGAGGGAAAAGCCCGTTTTCTGTGCATTCGGGACAGGCGAAGTACTCTTCCGAAAACGAACAGCTTATCGTTAAAAATTTAAATGTAAAAACCCGCTGCAAAACGGATACTTCTTTTACCATCCTGTTCAACACTAAAAAACTTTCTATTGATAGCTTATCCGACAAAAGATTATTGGAAGGAAAAAATCAGCTTCTCGTCATAGACCTTGATTCCCCCGTAATTGACTGGAGACAGGACAGCGGATGCAAGCAAAGGCCCATAGTATTCCCTACAGTGTTAAAGCCTTTTCAAATTGAAAAAATCAGGATAAAAAACGGAATCTTTGGATATGCATCAAACAATAACCTTAAACTAAATATTTCAGGAATTAATTTCTATGCCAACAACCTGCAGGGCACAACTCTGAGTGGCCCTCATGCTGCCATACATTACGACTCGCTCTTTTTTAAGGCAGAGAACAGCAGACTTGATGTAGTGAATACCAGCCAACTTGTAGAAACGGGGAAGCTGCTTTGGAACAACCGGTCTTTTAAAATAACCAAGCTCCATTTTCTTCAAACCGGCTCCACAGAACAGGACAGCCTCAGAATACGTTCACTCATCTTGGTAAAGCCAAGACTCAACCCGTTGGTTTTCAAACAAACGCTGATTGCACAAGGGGCCTATTTTTATAAGGTAAACTTTAGTGAAAACCGTCAGGATAGTGTAAAAGCAGTTGTTACCCAACCGGCAGGACACTGGAACAACTTTATAAAAATACCGTTTAAAACAGCCATCTCTTATGTTCGTTTTCGGAAAAGCCGGTTTAGGCTGGCCTCCCGGCAGCCGGGCAAAGACTTTAAAATCAGTAGTGAATTTGATCTGAAACTTCATGGATTCAGGATGGGTTATGATTCGTTACACCTGATTTCAGAACCCAAACAATGGGAAGCGACACTGCATAAAACAAAAATCCGGCAAAACGACCTCACGGCACAATTGGGAAAAACAGACCTGAATAGTGATTCGGGCACGATACAAATTCAAAACACTTCACTCAGACAGTTGAAAGACAGTAGTCTGCAATTCAGGATAAATATTCCCAACATTAATATTCTTTCATTTGATTATGCTGCATTAATGCGTAGTGACAGCCTCATTTTTGGGAAAGGCGTTGTGCAGTACCCCCAGGCTCACCTGCAGTTGACAGATTTTTTAAAAGATACCAGCAGGATCAGCCGGTGGACTTTTGTTTACGACAGCTTAAAATTTAAACAGGGACAGTTGCAAATCAAAATTAATAAAGGCGCTGATATACAAATTGTCAATATTAAAAATTTAAACCTGCTATATCATCCCAATTTGCGACATCCTGTATTATCGTCAAAAATGCCGCAAAACCTGATGGATTATTGGGATTTTACTATAAAAGAGATATCTTTTTCGGATGCCCTGAAAAAATTCCGGATGGTTGCAGACAAGGTAGCTATTCAATCTTCCGAAAACAGATTAAGTATTAAAAAAATTACGGGCACCAATTTTTCATTTTCCATGCTTAACCCACAACGAAGAACTGTTTACACTTATTTCCTGATAAACAATATGTCGCTAAACAACATTAACTTAAGCGCCGGAAAAAACAATGAACTTTACATTAAGAAATGGTCTGTTCCGGAAATATGGATTAATATCATTAACAATAATTCCGCTAAGCGGAAAAAGTCATTACCTTTTCTCAGGAGCAATTTTTTCAGCCGGTACACTCATAGTTTAAATAGTATTCATATAGATAGCAGTATTTTTAATAATGTCAACATCAGTTATCAATATGACAATATGAGCAAACTGATAAATATTAAAAATCTTGGCATCAGCACCAACGACATTCAGTTGGGAAACCGGTTATCGGGGAAATCATCCGCTGCCTTGTTTGGCACGATGTTTATCAATCTTAATGACCGTTCCATTATCAGCGGCGACAGCATGTACACTTTCCGCACAAGAGATATACGTGTCAATCTGGCGAAAAGAAAGATAATTTTCGACTCCATAACACTTACGCCACGTTTTAACCGGAAAGCTTTTTTTGCAAAGGCAGGCTACCAGACCGATCGCATAACACTTTACGGGAAAAGTGCCATATTGGATAATTTCGATCCGGATGATCTGCTTAACAACCATCTTCTTCACTTTGGGGACCTTCGGTTAAATAACTTCAATCTCCGTTTTGAAAGAGACAAGCATTACCCACGTAAAAAGGTTGTTAAGCCCATGCTAATCGGATTGTTGAACCGTATTCCGTATAAATTCAGAATTGACAGCGTACAACTTCATAACAGTCTCATATCCTATTTTGAATATGAAGTTAAATCAAAAAATCCCGGAATATTTTTTATTGATAATTTTAATGTCCTTGCTGAAAACATGACCAATGACTTGTCGCTTATAGATTCTAATATGGTATTAACGGTTCACGGTTCGGGAAAATTAATGAAGCAGGCCAATATGGATTTCACGCTGGCGATGCCCTATTTTGCGCCGCACAGGCAATGGTGGTTTTCGGCGGAAGCCGGAAAAATTGACCTAACCCAATTTAATATATTAACTGAAAACGTATTGGGAATTACTATTATTTCCGGAAAGGGCAGTTTACAGGTCCCCATGATAACAGGAAATGAAACCTTTGCCAAAGGAAGTGTCAATTTTATGTACAAAAAGCTGAAACTCCGACTTTATAGCCGTAAAAAGGCGCAGAAAAGCAAAGGCTTTTTCAGCCCGTTTGCTAATTTTATGATGAATAACATCTTGATTAAGAACAATAATCCCCCGTTTTTAGGCCATGTGAAAAAAGGAATTGTATATTATGAAAGAAATCCGGAAAAATCGTTTGTCAGCTATCTTTGGAAAAGTAACCTAAGCGGAATTCTCTCCACACTTGGTTTCAATAATAAACAACAGCGCGAGGGTAAACGGGAGAATAAGAAACTGATAAAAACAGAAAATAAAAACAAACCTAAATCCAGAAAAGACAAGTGATTGCAGATTTTCAAAAGTAAGTTTTTCCCTTTGAAAGCAAGTCGGATATCTGCTTCAAAGTCAGGATTTTGTGCGGTTTAATCTGCTCGATGGCAGCTTTTGGCATAGCCGGACTTTCCGCATCATTCGGGTCCTGGACAATAGTGAAACCACCGTTTTTCTTCACGGCATACAAACCTTTGGCGCCATCGGCATTGGCGCCCGTAAGTATAATCCCCATCAAATGTTTTCCATAAACATCGGCAGCTGTTTCAAACAGCACATCAATCGATGGACGGGAATAGTTCACCTTTTCCTCTACGGAAAGCGACAACGTGTAATCGGCCTCTACAAGCAGGTGATAGTCAGGCGGAGCAATATAAACCGTTCCCGGCCGTATCGGCTCTTTTTCATCGGCCTCTTTTACTGTTAGCGCAGAAAGTTCATTGAGCATACGCACCATGTAATTGTCCGAATGCGGACTCAAATGTTGAACAATCAACATGGAGCAGGGAAATGAAGCCGGCAAAGCAGGCAGCAGCTTTTTTAAAGCATACAAGCCACCTGCCGAAGCGCCCACAACCACAGCCTTTATTTCCCGTGTCTTACTCATATTTTTTCTTAAATATTTTTTGTTTGGCGTCAATCACTTTATATTTTTTCTCTTCATCAGAAAACATTAGTGATTCTTTTGTTCCTAATGCAAGAAAACCACCGGTAACCAGGCTTTTATGCAGGAGCTTCAACACATTATTTTGCAAATCACGATTAAAATAGATGAGTACATTCCGGCAAATAATCATATTTACTTCAGCAAAAACGCTATCGGTGACCAGATTATGTTCTGCAAAAACAATATTTCTGTTCAAATTTTTGTTAAAAATAACCAGTTCATCATTAGCATGATAATAATCGGAAAACGACTCCTTCCCTCCTGCCTTTTGGTAGTTGGCAGTATATTCTTTAATATTTCGAATAGGAAAAATTCCTTTTTGTGCTTTATGAATCACATGCGAATTGAAATCTGTGGCATAAATCTGTGTCCGCTCCAAAAGTCCCTCTTCCTTCAGCATGATAGCAAAAGAGTAAACCTCTTCACCCGTGGCGCATCCGGCATGCCAGATTTTCAAAAACGGGTAGGTTTTCAACATTGGAATTACTTTTTCACGGATACTTTTATAAAAATCAGGATTGCGAAACATTTCAGTAACATTGATAGAAAGATCACGCACAAGCCTGCCAAAACTTTCCTTGTCGTGAAGTATCTTATTTTGAAGCTCCGAAATGCTTTTTAAGCCTTCCTGTATCATACGATGTTTAACACGCCGCTTAACATGTGCCCGGCTGTAGTCTCTGAAATCGTATCCATACTGCAGGAAAACAGCCTGCAACAACAATTCGAGCTCAATATTTTCAGTGTTTGAATCATCTCTTTCCTCCATGACCGACATTTCGTTTTATTATTTGTACAGCCAAACCCGGAGCATGGAAATGAGTTTTTCTTTTTCCACAGGTTTTGAGAGGTATTCGTTAGCACCGGCAGCAATACACTTCTCTCTGTCTCCTTTCATGGCCTTCGCTGTAAGTGCAATTATGGGTAATTTCTCAAATCTCTTTTCCTTTCGGATGAGCCTCATGGCTTCGTAACCATTCATCTCCGGCATCATAATATCCATCAAAACCAGGTCAACTTCATCTGCATGTGTTTCTAATTTCCCGATAGCCTCTTTTCCGTTTTTCCCTATAATCACTTTCATATCATAACTTTCAAGCAAACTGGAAATGGCAAAAACATTACGCATATCATCATCAACCAGCAAAATAGTCTTATCCTTCAGGATATTTACGTTGTGTATTTTTTCCGTCATTTTTTTCTTAATACCGGTAAAATCGGATTCGACCTGATGCAAAAATAATGTCGTTTCGTCCAACAGCCGTTCAAACGAATGTGCTCCTTTTAAAATGATGCTACTGCCATACTTTTTTAGGATTTCGTCTTCATCTCTACTCAACTCACGTGCAGTATAAATAATAACGGGAACTTTACTTGCATTTTTATCTTTGTGAATTTCCTCGAGTACATCAAAGCCACTCAAATCCCTCAGTCCCAAATCAAGTACCATACAGTCAAATTTTTCATCTTTCAGTAGCTGAACGGCTTTCTCTCCCGATTCGGTGGAAGTAATCTCCAGGGTGTCATCTTTCAGCAGTTTCTCAATACTTTTTCTTGTGATTTCCTCATCTTCCACCACGAGGAGTCTTTTTAGCGGTTGAGAAGTAATCTGCGCAATTTTCTCAAAGACGGCATCTACCTGTTCTTTCGTAACCGGTTTGGAGATAAACCCTATAGCCCCTTTCTTCATCAGTTCAATATCAAAATCGCTGGCCGAAATGACGTGTACCGGTATAGCTCTGGTTTTTATATTGGCTTTCAGGTGATCCATAACTTCCTGACCATCCATACCGGGCAAACCGAGGTCAAGAATAATGGCATCCGGTTTATAATAATCGGCATGATACAGGCCTGTTTCACCGTCTAAGGCTATAATGGCCTTGTAGTCGTGCTCATGCGCCAGATCTTTGAGTACCCGGGCAAAATTAATGTCATCTTCGATTATCAGGATTTTTTTATCCTCTTTCCGTAATATTTCACGGTCGTCTTCCACCAAAGGGATATCAGCAGGCGCTTTTGGTATTTCAGGTACCTTTTCCTGTTTTTGAACTTCAGGCGTAGTTTTACTTTCTTCGACTTCCGGTTGAGTACCTGGCACTATATCTTTGGCCTTCTTATATTTCCAGGGCAGATAAAGCGTAAAGGCAGTCCCTTTATTTTCTTCGCTAATTAGTCCGAGGGCTCCGCCAAGCAATGCTGCAAAACTTTTGGAAATGCTCAATCCAAGTCCTGTTCCGCCATATTTTCGGCTGGTGGTCCCATCCGCCTGCTTAAAGGCTTCAAAAATGACGTCCTGCTTTTCCTTCGAAATTCCAATACCGGTATCGGCAACAGTCAAAGCAAGTGCATCATTGACATCCATTCCGAGTGATTTCAGTAATTTACCATCTTTACAACGTCCCATTTTGAAAGTGATACTTCCTTTCTCGGTAAATTTTATTGCATTGGATATCAGATTTTTAATTACCTGCTCTACCCTTTGCACATCGGTTTCGACAAATTCGGGAAGGTCCTTTTCTTTTTCCACTTTCAATTTCAGGCCTTTTTCCTCAATAACCGGCTTAAAACCAGCCTCCACAAATGCTCCCAAATCTTTGAGGGGAAGTCGTTCGAGATTAACTTCAACCTTGCCGGATTCCACTTTTGAAAGATCCAGAATGTCGTTAATAAGGTTTAGCAAATCTATTCCCGAGGAGTTGATAGTGCGTGCAAATTCCCGCTCTTTCTCGCTCAGATTATTGTTTTTATTCTCGTCCATCAACTGTGAAAGAACAATAATACTATTAAGCGGTGTTCGTAATTCGTGCGACATGTTAGCGAGGAATTCCGATTTATAACGACTGGCGGTTTCGAGGTCTTTGGCTTTCTTTTCTATTTCTTTTCGAGCCTCTTCCAACTCTTTGTTTTTACGTTTTATGGCATCGCGTTGAATTTCCAACGCCTTTGTACGTTCTTCCAACTCTTCATTGGTAACTTTAAGTTCTTCCTGCTGGGTTTGAAGATTTTCTTCCGAGCGTTTAAGTGCTTCGGTCTGCTCCTGCAATTCCTCATTGGCCTGGCGCAATTCCTCCTGCTGTACTTCAAGAATTTTGGACTGTTCCTGAGTCTGCTCAAGTAATTTACGCACTTTGAGATGCGAATTCAGAGTAATAACGGCAAGTGCCAAATCCTGAACAGCCAAATCCATAAAAGCAAGTTGTAGTTTGGTAAAACTGTTTACCGAGCCAATTTCCATTACGCCCACCACCTGGCTTTCGAAAGAGAAGGGCACCACGGCAAGCATTTTCGGAATTTTGCTTCCAAGGCCCATGTCAATCAACGGCGCATTATCTCCGTTGTCATTTGTAATCATCAGGCGTTTTTTGTCATTAAACACCTGACCTATAATCCCTTCTCCCGGTTTATAAGTCTTCTTTATTGGGGGACCATCGCCGGAAACGGCGTAAGTTCCCGAAAGTTTCAACTGTTGATGTTCTTCATCAAAAAGGTAAATCAGCCCCACCTGGGCATCGAGATAGTTGGAAAAGAATTTGATAATTCCATCGCTCAGTTCATTGATATTGTTTTTCCCTTTTAGCACGCCATCAAGTTCATTAAGCCCTGTTTTAAGCCAGTCTTCGTTACGGAATTTTTCGGCATTTTTGCGCAGGGTTTCGGTCATTTTAAACAGTGCCTTACCCAATGTATCGTTTTCGCCGAGTGGGGTAATCAGTGTATTGTAATCTCCGCCGGCAATCTGGTCGGCCTGTTTAACAACTTTACGGAAACTGAATACCATTTTGTTAATAGATTGCGCCAGCACATCATCTTTACCCCGTTCTTTCACCTGCCTGCTAAAATCGCCTTTGGCCACTAACCGGGCAATATCAGAATAGGTTTTTAAGGCTACCACGAGTTGGTTAAAGGTATCCTTCATTTCACCAATTTCGTTCTTAGGTGCTTTAATATCTTTCTGAACAAGTTTTCCGGTTGATATCTCTTTTCCCCATGAAGAGAGCAGCTTTATGGGATTAACAAACCAGCGCGTAACCAAAATGGAGATTAGTACAACTATAAGAACAGTTATCAGGAAACTGATTTTTGCAATATCCGATAAACGTCGGGCAAAAGCAAAAGCCTCCTTATGAGATATTTCTTCAATCAGTGCCCAATGAACGCCATATTTCTCTAACTGATAAAGATTTCTGTAAATTCCCAATACATAATGGCCTTTACCATCCGTATCGTAAGTAGTTACCCGCTCTTCGTCCAGTCCGTTGGCCTTCAGATAAGCCTTGTCATCGCGATGTTGCAGAAAATCTTTCCATTCCAGCGTTTTTTTGTTAACGATTTTTTTCCGGAGGATTTCGGATTTATCGCCAAAGCGTGTAGAGGAACGTAGATAAAGGTCAGAGCCAATGAGAAAAGCCTGGCCTGTTTTTCCGTAACCGGCTTCCTGCTGAATCATGCCGTTGATGGCCTGCATGGTTATCTGCAATGCAAATACTCCGATAACTTTATGTTGCTGGTTGGTAACGGCCTGAACAAAAAACCCCGAAATAATTCCCATACTCGGTGCATAACGTTCCAAATCGGAAAAGAGCATTTTATGTTCACCAAGACTTTCTTGCACCGTTCGGGAGAGACGTGTATAACGCTTTTTACCCTGAAAAATATTAGTTCCCAAATCACTCTCTTCCCTGGTACTGAAAAGAACATTTCCTTTCGTGTCAATAAAGAGAAAATCATAAAAATTCTGTAATTTCAGGGAAGGCTTGATTTCCGGGAAAAGAGGTTTAGTCAGCTCCTTCCAGCGCTTGGTTTTAACAAAAACTTTTGCATCCAATTTACTGTTATGAAAATCGTTAACAAGTTTTTCAAATTGTTGCTTTTTCTGTACCGAGCTGATGTTGATTTCCAAAAAGTCGCTGGCCTCATTAAAATAAGTATAGATATATTTTAAACGCAATTGCGATGATGCATTAAGAGATTTTTCAGCTACAATGGTAAGTCCCTGATAGGCTGTTAAAAAGTTGATGAAACTGACGGCTGCCAACGGAACAAAAGAGATAGCGAGAAACCATATAAACAAGGATTTTCCAACACCTATGTTGCGCCATGTACGAAGGGAATATTTCAATCGTTCCCACTTTCCGGCTTCATTATAATCGATATAATTTTTTTTATCCGTCATTTTTGCAGTATTAAAACCTATCTCTTTGTATATTTCTCAACAATTTCATAAAGTTCTTCAGGGTTAACCGGTTTAGAGAGATAGTAATCCATGCCGGCCGCGATACATTTTTCTTTGTCTCCTTTCATAGCATGAGCTGTCATGGCTATAATAGGAATATGAGTTTTCCGTTGTTCCTCTGCCAGCCGAATTTGCCGTGTTGCCTCAAAACCATCCATAACAGGCATCTGTACATCCATCAGCACGAGTGAAAATCGCCCGGGATGTCTTCTTAATGTCTCCACAGCCTGCTTTCCATTTTCCACGACATGGACATTCCACGCTTTTCTTTCGAGAAACTGGGTTATCACTTTTCTGTTAATCAACTGGTCTTCAGCTATTAGTATTTCAACGCCATCCCCAAACGGAAGACTGATTTGAGCAGTAGCAGAGAGCCCTTTTGTCTTGTGTTCTTCCACTGCTTTTTTTACCGCTTCTGACTTTCTCAATTGAGATGTAAAACCCTGAAAAAAATCTTTCAAATCACGTTGTAACACAGGCTCATTCAGAAAACCGTATTTTCCTGATTTTTTCAGGCGATCAATTTCAGCATTTGCTTTTTGATTGTAGAGAAAGACAAGCCGTGTTCCGGCGCCGGCAGAAGCGCTTTCGACTTCGGCAACAATATCATCAACTTTGTTATCTCTCCCGCTGATATCCACAAAAACCACATCAAAAGGATTCCCGACCAATTTTTTCAAAGCCTCATCAGCATTTGTTACAGACAACATTTTAATTTTCCAAAAAGCGAATATCTTTTCAAGTGTCTTGTTGATTTCTTCATGTTCGGTAACAAGAAGTACCCGGTTGTATTTTAGTGGCGGAGCCGCCTTTAACTCACCGGGGTCACAGGTTTGAGCGCCGGTAATCAGATTAATGGTAAAAAAGAATCTACTGCCTTTGTCTTCTTCACTTTCGACTTCTATTTTACCCCCCATCAGATCAACGAGTTTTCGGGCAATATTAAGGCCCAGCCCTGTTCCACCGTATTTACGGGAAGTGGAAGTTTCTGCCTGTGTGTATTTTTCAAACAGCAACTCCTGCTTTTCCTTTGGAATGCCGCTTCCGGTATCTTCCACACAAAAACGCAAACGAATTTGCTCTTCTATCAAATCAATAAGCTCAACTCTCAGCCTGACAAATCCTTTTTCCGTAAACTTCACGGCATTGTTTAGTAAATTGGTCAGAACCTGCCTGATACGCAGCTGGTCTCCAATTAGCACATCGGGCATCTGTGGAGACATATCAACAACGAGACTAATATCTTTGTTTTGTGTAAAGACGTCAATAATTTTAAAAACCTCATCCAGCATTTCGCGGATGCTGAATTCCGATTCTTCCAATTCAAGTTTTCCAGCCTCAATTTTAGAAATATCCAGTATGTCGTTAATTATTTCCAGCAGATTTTGCCCGGAAGTTTTAATATCGAGAAACCGCTCGGACTGCAAAGGAGTCAAATTATTATCCATGAGCCCCAACTCGGCAATACCGATAATACCGTTGAGCGGAGTCCGGATTTCATGGCTCATGGAAGCGAGAAAAGTACTTTTTGCTTTTGTAGCCTCCTCTGCTGCAATCTTCGCATCGTGAAGCTGTTCAATAGTTTCCTGAAGTTTGGAAGTAGTCTGCTCTAAACTTTCCTTGTATTTAAACAACTCGATAAAAGCGGAAATTTTACTTTTCAGAATCTCCAGGTCAAGCGGTTTGTAAAGGTAATCGACCGCACCGGTTTCATAACCTTTAAAAATGTGTTTCCGCTGTTTGCTGATGGCCGTTACAAAAATAATGGGGATATGTCTCGTACGCTCGCTGCTCCGCATAATTTCAGCAGTTTCAAAACCATCCATACCCGGCATCTGTACATCCATAAGCACCAGAGCTACATTATATTCCAGCAAAAGACCCAAAGCCTCGTTTCCCGACCGGGCTTTGATAATGTTCAATTGCGAACTTTCGAGAATTCCCTCCAGTGTCAGTAAATTTTCCGGGCGATCATCAACAATGAGGATATTGTATTTTTTTTCCATTTAATTAGCAGTTAGGTATTCCAGAGCAGTCATTCAGACCTTCATTAGCAAAAATAAGCAAATTTCAAACATCCTGTAATCCATTATTCCGAATAATATAAACAGCAAAGCTAACTAATATTAACGGTTGCAAAGGTCTTTAAAATCACAATATTCGCATCCTTTTGTATCACCCGTTTGAGAAAACGGCATTGCCTCATCAAAAATCCGGGTTATAAGCGTTTTTAACATATCCTTTATCTGTTCAATGGCTTCTGCGAAAGGTACTTCATCCGGAAATGTTACCGGCAGGAATGTACTGCGTACCGTTTTCAAGCTGATAATTCCCGGGACAACATCAACACTGCCCGGTTGTTCCCTGCTGTTAAGCCAGGCATAGGTCAGCACCTGCATGGCTTTTGAATATTTCTTATCTGTAATAACCGATTCCCATGATTTCAGTTTCAGGTCTTTCGGGTCAACGCCTCCCGTTTTATAATCAATAATCCTGATTTCTCCGTTACCGGGATTTTTGTCTATCCGATCTATAAAACCTTTCAACTTTATTGGATGACCGTCCACATTGAGCATCGCATTTACAGCCTTTTCCGTATCCGCCAGCACGAGCGGTACCTTATCCAGCATACGAATCTCATTAAGCACAAAGCGTTCGAGATATTGTTTTGCGACATTATAAATCAAGAGGTTTTTGCCATATTTCAGATCATGACTGCCGTAATTTTTTTGAAACTCCTGAAGAAGAAGAAATTCAAGATTTTGCTGTAAATCGGTTTTTAATCTCTTACTATTGATAAGCTTTCCCTTATGCGGTTTGTAGAGTTTTTCCAAAACGCCATGCACTACGCTGCCGAAAGTATCGGACCGTATCGAAACTTCAGGTTGCTCCGGGACTTCAATTTGTGCCACATACCGGTAATAAAACTGCAACGGGCAGCGGACGTAAGTATTTAATGCAGAAGGGGAAATACCTCTCTCAGCCATTTCCTTAAGCTTCCGGATTACATCCGGTTCTTTCGGAATGATGATTTCCTGCCTGTTTCCGGGCCCCGCAACGGGTACGTTTACCATTTTCCGGATTATCCTGATTTTCGGGTTGCGTTTTGTAAGTTCATTTTCAATTTGCAGAACAAACCTGCTGACTTCGCCACCACCCATCACATCAGGAACCGAATTATATATCATGACAGCATGCCGGGTACGTTGCAGCAGCCGGAAGAAGTGATAGGAAGTTACAGCCGTTTTGGTACGCTGCAATGGAAGTTTGTAAGCGTTTCTTAAGTCGTAAGGGATAAATGATTCCTGGAAACCGGTTTTGGGTAAAATTCCTTCATTTGCCCCGAGGATTATCACCCGTTCAAAATCCAGGTTTCTTGTCTCCAGCATCCCCATCACCTGAATTCCGGTCAGCGGCTCACCTTTCAGACTGACTTCTTTACGCCCCATAAGTTGCAACAGTATTTTTTGAATACTCTGAAAACCAAGATATTGTTTCTGATCAGAGAAAATGCCTTCTGCAAGTTTTACCATCTGCATCATCAGCGTCAGCTGAAAACGCAACAAAATATTTTTCCGTTCCGCTATCGCCGGCAGTGCCCGGAGCTTCTGCAACAAATTTTTCAGCTTCTCCGTAAATTGTTCGGGTTTATCCCATCCGAAAAACAACAGCCGGAATAAACTTTTAAGGTGGTCATCCTTCGCTGACTCCATTATTTCGTCAGCAGAAGCGTAAAAGCGATTTAACGGGAAGAAATCCGTAAGACGGCGCCCTTCCGGCATCTCCAACAGGGGGTTTTGCATCAGACCATTCAGAGCCGGCAAAGAAATCCGCAAAGAGGCATCCTCACTACGCAAAATCAGCAACTGTGTCCATCGATAAATCAAATCGTAAAACGGACTCTGCATCAACGGGTAACCCATTGTTACATTATAATGAAACGCCGTTTCGCCATCCGCACCTGCCGGAACAGAACCTAACAGCGGAACAAGCAACCGCTCATCCGCCAGTATCACGGCAATATTCCGGACATCTGTTTTCTGCTCCACCAGCCACTCATACAAAAGCTGTCCGGCATATTTTACCTGTCCCATTTGCCTGGGAACAGCTACAATTTCAATTGTTTTTTCCTGCGTCAGCAAGGCATTCCCAACCCATTCGGGTTTTTCGATTTTTAAATACTTAGTGATGTTGCGCAGGAAAGTCCCCGCTTCGTGGTTTCCATTCTTGCTGCCATCAAAGTAATAGCTGTCCGCATCAATAAAAAAATGCAAATTAAAGTGCTCTTTTAAAGAGGCTACCACGCTTTTCTCTGTTTCGGTAAGTGCATTAAAACCCACAAAAACATAATCGGCCCATGGGCTCTTCTCAAAATCCCCGTTCCTAAGTTTTTCAGCTGCAAAACGGTATGCCATAGCTTTGTATGCGGTTTTTTTCTCATACAAACGCATTTGAAGTCGTTCGTAATAGCCGAAAAGCGAGCGGAAAAAAGCAAGATAAGCCATTTGCATTTCCGTTAAAGGCCGGTCATTCAAATTCCATTTTTCAAGTGCTTTCACTTCTGAAAGCTCGGAAAAAAGTCCGTGAGCATCAGCGAGATAGTAATCGATATCACTAAAATCGTTTAGCATGAGTGGCGCCCACGACAAAAAATCGTCCAGATTACGGGCTTTATCACCGGTCATCTCCCGATGAATCTTAAATAGCTCAAAATAGGCAACCAAAGGATCTATCACCGTTAAACCGGACAACTGCGCCATAAGTTCATCTATGGTAAGCATGTCGGGCAGCCAGTAATCACGACCGGCGTTTTTGGCAATATATTGCTTTAGAAATACCTGCGAACGCCGGTTGGGTAACACTACCAACGTGCGGACAGCATCTCCGTTTTTGCGGCGGACAAGAAAACGGGCTATTTCATCTAAAAAGGACACGGGGTCAGACATAAGCATAAGCACCTGAATTTGTGCTGTTTCTATAATTTTTCCAGTACAGGGAAGACTACTGATACATAAAGCGTTTAATACTCAGTTTAGGTGTTTTTTCGAAAGGGTCGGGATGTAACACAATTCTGGAAACAGCCATGAAAGAGGGGAATTCTTTGTTCATCTCTTTCATGTAATTATCCAGCTTTTCTTCGAGTTCTTTGTTGGAAAGCATCATACTTTTAACAACATCGTCATCGGGATAAACCAGAGCTATTAATTTCCCATCTCTTTGAATAACAATAGATTCAGCTACGCAGGCACGATTGTTCAGCTTCGATTCAATTTCTTCGGGATAAATATTTTGGCCCGATGGACCGAGAATCAGGCTTTTGCTACGGCCTTTAATAAAGATAAAACCATCTTTATCCATGAGACCGAGGTCGCCGGAATGGAGCCAGCCATCTTTATCCAGCACCATTCTCGTTGCTTCTTCATTTCTGTAGTAACCCGCCATTACATTTTCGCCGCGCATAAGAATTTCGCCCACCTCATTTTCGGGGTCTTTCGAGTCTATTTTCACTTCTAACGTATCAACCGCTATGCCGCAAGATCCGATCTTCGCATTTTTTGCAGGGACATAGGATATCAAAGGACCACATTCAGTCATGCCGTAGCCCACTGTAATGGGAAAACCAATCTGTTTAAAGAAGATTTCAATTTCGTGGCTCAATGCAGCGCCGCCGACAACTACTTCCACAAAATTGCCACCAAAGCCTTCGCTTACCCCCGCAAGCACTTTTTTATAAATGAGCTTGTTCAGCAACGGGGTTTTTAGCATCCAGTTAATGGGGGACTTGTTCACCACAGGAAGAATTTTCTTTTTATAGATTTTTTCAATAACGAGAGGCACGGAAAGAATAAGCCGAGGTTTAATCTCCTGAAAAGCACGGGTAATAATCTGCGGGCCGGGTGTTTTGGTAAGAAAGGTAATATGACATCCCAGCGAAAACGGAAATAAAAATTCAAAAGCCAGCCCGTAGGCATGCGCCAGAGGCAGGAAAGAGACAATCTTGTCGCCCGATTCCAGCGGCATGTGGGCACGGGCAAAGCGCACGTTGGCAGCGAGACTGTTGTGCAAAAGCATAACACCTTTGGAAAAGCCCGTGGTTCCGGAGGTATAGCTTATCTCGCCGAGTTGGTCATTTCCTGTAGGGGGAAGTGCAAAATTTTCGGCATCCAGTCCCTGAGGAAACTTCTCTTTAACCCATCCGTTAAGCGAATGGATGACCTCCTCAAGATGGTCGATGCGCGAAAACAGCGGCATGAGTTCTTCCACGCCCATAACATATTTCAATTCCAGCATTTGGTTGATGTCCAGCGTACTCCAAATGGAAGAAGCGGCAATGAATGCCTTTGATTCGGAATGATTCACAATGAAATGGATATCTTTTGGGAGGAAATCCGGCAAAATAGGGACAATTACCGCACCGTAAGTGATGACCGCAAGGTAAGCAACAGCCCAGTTGGCAGAATTTTTCCCGATAAGGGCAATCTTATCACCTCTTTTAATATCTGTTTTTTCAAAAATAATGTGAAATTTCTGAATGGTCTCCCCTACTTCTTTAAAAGTAATGGTCTTGCCGTTGTAATCCGATACGGCCGGCTTTTCCCAGTTTTCTTTAATGGCTGTTTCAAAATATTCAACCAAATTCTCTTTTATCATAAAGCAATGATTTAAGTTTCGGGCTTAAAGATAACAAAAATAAAAAAAACCATGGAATTTTTGTTATAGATTTTGGGGAAATTGATTACCCCAAGGCATAGGTCAGCTGCCTGCAGGGCCGGTGTACACGACTTATACCAGTTAGGTTGGGCACAAACGCTATCTTGCTCAGACTGTAGGTCATCAGGCAGGCATGATGATATTCAAAACACTTTATTTCAGCCCGCTTCATCCACTATTCCCTATTCACCGTTCTCAAAAACTTTCTCGCCCTGCACAAAAGTCAGCAACACTTTTGCATTTGGAATTTCCGATTCCGGACAACACATGATATCACGGTCAAGCATCACAAAATCAGCCAGTTTCCCCGGCTCGATGCTACCTTTGATTTTTTCATCAAAACTTCCCTTCGCCGGCCAGATGGTGATGGAACGCAGTGCATTTTTCCGGGAAATGGCATTCTCCATTTGGAAACCACCCGGAGGCCAGCCGTTCAGGTCTTTGCGGCTAACCGCTGCATAAAATGTCTTTACCGGACTGATATCCTCGATGGGAAAATCTGTGCCGTTCACCTCCCATCCGTTTTGCTCCAACAGTTGTTTGTAAGCATAAGCTGTTTTCAGTCGTACCGGCCCCAGCCGCTCCCCTGCCCAGTACATATCCGAAGTACAATGCGTTGACTGAATAGACGGAATAATGTTGAAGTCACCGAAATAACGGAAGTCTTCGGGCGAGAGTACCTGTGCATGTTCAATACGCCAGCGCCGGTCGTTTTTGCCTTTCAGAAAGCGGGCGTAAATCTTTAGCATAATACGGTTGCCCGAATCACCAATGGCATGGGTATTCACCTGAAAACCGGCAGCATAAGCCTTTCGGCAAATGGAATCGTAATAAGGCAACGGATGCAACCTGAGGCCGTAATGGCCGGGCATATCGCTGTAAGGTTTCAGCAGCAAAGCGCCACGCGATCCCAGCGCTCCGTCAATGTACAACTTTACCGCGCTCACCGTAAGCCGTCCGGTGTGCCACGGCCCCTTGGGAAAGAAATAATCAAAATTCTCCTGCGTGGGAGCCATCATGGCATAATCCCTTATTTTCAGCGCGCCCCGGTGCTGCAAACTATCGATGAGCAGAATGTCGGCTTTGGGAAGTCCGGCATCCGTTACGGAGGTCAGTCCGGCGGCAAAACAGCTTTTCTGTGCCAACTTCAAAGCTTTTATTTTAGCGCTTTTGCTCATTTCGGGAATTAATGCGCGCATCCTGTCGGCGGCATTGTCGATAAGCACACCGGTGGGCTTGCCGTTTTTCAGCACCACCTCTCCCCCATCGATTTTTGTTGCTGCGGTAATACCCGCCAGTCGGAGTGCCCGGGAGCTGGCCAAAACCGCATGGCCGTCAATGCGCATAAGCACCACCGGATGGCCGGGAAAAAGTGCGTCAAGCTTTTCGTTGGTGGGATACTTTTGAACAGCCCAGTCGTTCTGGTCCCAGCCGCGACCGAGAATCCATTCTTCAGGATATTTATTCTGATGCGCTTTTAAAACTTTCAGCACCGCATCAAAAGATTTGGTTCCCACGAGGTTTGCCCAGCGCACCAGCATTTGTCCGTAAGCCAGAAAATGGCTGTGGCCATCATTAAATCCGGGATAAACAGCATTGCCATGAGCATCAATTTTTTGTTTGGCCTCATAATGGTCAAGAATTTCCCTGTCCGTGCCAACCGCTACAAATTTTCCATCTCTTACGGCAAAAGCGCTCACCGTATCAAATTGTGGATTTACCGTGTAAACTACTGCGTGATAAACAATTAAATCAACTTTTTGTTTCGACTGACAAGCGCTCATCGACACCATAATCACAAGTGTTAGAAAAACTAAAAGTAAGGATATTTTTTTCATAAGA
>CAZRAW010000011.1:5341-31108 GCA_964598065.1 uncultured Lentimicrobiaceae bacterium | reverse complement strand
GCAGTAGTCCGTGCCCCGATCCACAAAACATCCACACCGAATTTCAGGGCTTCGTAGACATGCGTGGCATTGGCTACTTCAATGGTCAGCGGCAGACCGGTTTCTTTTTTCGCTTTTTTTAGCCAGGGTAAACCTTTTGAGCCGACTCCTTCAAAGCTGTTTGGACGTGTCCGGGGTTTCCAGATACCGGCGCGCAGCATGTCAACCTTTCCGGTTTCTTTCAATCCAATGGCCGTTTCCATCACCTGTTTTTCCGATTCGGCACTACACGGTCCGGCAATAACAAAAGGCCGCTCATTGTATTCCTCCCATTCCGGTAAGGTCTTTATTTGCAAATTATTTGGCATGATTTAACTGTTTAAAGTATTTTTTGAATTTTATTGGATTCGTGAATCAGGGTTGTCAGTTGTTGAAGGTCTTTTTTATCAATAGCTTCCCGGAAACGTTGTAACTTTTCAATGTAAGTATCCAGAACCTCCAGTACATAATCGGAATTCTGATCAAAGACCGGTACCCACATTTCCGCTGAACTTTTTGCCAGCCGTACTGTGGAAGCGAAACCACCGCTGGCGAGGTCAAGGATATGTTTTTCATCTTTTTCCTTTTCCAGCACTGCCAGCGACAAGGCAAAAGCGGAGATGTGTGAAATATGCGACACATAAGCAGCGCTCACATCGTGCTCGTGTGGCTGCATAAAGATAACTTTCATGTGCAGGGTTTTGTACATTTGTTTTACCAGCGATAGTGCTTGTGGTGCACTGTGCTCTTTGTCGCAAATAATGGCCGTTTTGTAGTCGAACAGCCTGCTGATGGCCGCCATCGGCCCCGAAAATTCCGTTCCGGCCATAGGATGCGAAGCCACATATTGCGCCCGGTTGGGATGACTTTGAATCTTCTGAAGAATCCCTGCTTTGGTGGAACCCACATCAGTAATCACTTTTTCCGTGCCCTCGCAAAGTGTCAATATTTCCGGCAACAGCTTTTTAGTCACATCAATGGGGGTGGCAACGATAATCAAATCAGATTGGGCTACAGCATCTTTCAAATCCATGGTTTCATCCACCAGCCGGCTGAGTTTGGCTACGTTGGCGTGCTGTGGGTTAATGTCGACTCCAGTAACCTTTCCGGCAAATTTCCGTTTTTTTAAATCCAGCGCCATGGAGCCGCCAATAAGTCCGATACCTACAACACAAACGTTTATCATGAAAATATCTCCTGTTTGATAATTGATTTTTCTTTTATTCGTAAGGCTGCTTCCAGCAAGCGGCTTTTTTCAGTGCAGAGCGAAAGACGAACGTAACGTGCGCCTCCGGGGCCGAAAATAAATCCCGGACTTAAAAACACCTGATTCCTTTTCAGAATGCTATCCGAAAATTGCTTCGAACCTTGACTTTTTCCGGGAATTTTTGCCCACACAAACATGCCCGTCTGATTTTTATCGTAAGTGCATTGTAACGCATTTAGAATTTCAAAAGCAACGTTTCTTCTTTCCAGGTAAATTTCATTCAGATGCCGATACCAACTTCCAGGTTGCTGCAATGCTTTCACTGCTGCCAGTTGCAGCGGTTTAAACATCCCCGAATCCATGTTACTTTTCACCTGCAAAACAGCGCTGACGTATTCGGAATGACCGGCCAGCATGCCCAGCCGCCAGCCTGCCATATTATGCGATTTGCTCAGCGAATTCAGCTCCAATGCAATCTCTTTCGCTCCCGGAATACTCAGCAAACTCAGTTGCTCGTCATTTAAAATAAAACTATACGGATTATCATTGACAATTAAGATGTTATGACTAAGGCCAAAGGCTGTAAGCGCTGTAAAAAGTTCTGCGGAAGCCCGCACACCGGTAGGCATATTGGGATAATTGACCCACATGATTTTCACGCCTGACAAATCGGTTTTTTCCAAGGCATCCAAATCGGGCAGCCAGTGATTTTCTTCTCTCAGATCAAAATAGCGTACTTCCGCCCCAAGTAACCGCGCTACGGCGGCATACGCCGGATAGCCCGGATTGGGAACCAATACTCCGTCACCCGGATTGAGAAAAGCCATGGAAACATGCATAATTCCCTCTTTGGAACCCATCAGCGGGAGAATTTCATTGTCGGGATTCAGATGAACGCCAAAGAATTTGAGATACCAATTTGCATAAGCTTCCCGCAGCACAGGAATACCGGAATAGCTTTGATAAGCATGATTTTCCGGTTTGCGACTTTCGTTCACAATGATTTCAATCACCTCTTCGGCAGGTGCCATATCCGGACTACCGATTCCGAGATTGATTACATCGACACCCTGCTGACGCAATGCGGCAATTTCTTTGAGTTTACGCGAAAAATAGTATTCGCTGACAATTTCCAGTCGGTGTGCAGTTTTAATTCTCATGAACTTTTCCTCCTTTCCGGTATTCCCCTAAAATTTTGAGTTCGCTAAGTAATGGTCGGATAGCATCCAGCGACTGCCGGTATCTTTCATAATCGGAAAATACGAGGTCCACATAAAAAAGGTATTCCCATTCCTGTCCGACAACAGGCAGCGACTGAATTTTGGTGAGGTTGATTTTGTAAAATGACAATACCGAAAGCACTTCCGAAAGCCGTCCCTGCTGGTGAGGAAGGATAAAATAGAGCGACGATTTGTTAATTTGTTCCTGTTTGCGATGTTTTTGGTAGTTTTCTTCGTGAGAAACAATCAGAAACCGGGTGAAATTCAGTTTGTTGGTTTCGATGCTTACGGCCAGAATATCCAGGCCATATAATTTCGCTGCCAGTCGGCTGGCAATAGCGGCCACGCCTGTCATGTTTCCTTCGCTAATCCATTTTGCGCTCAATGCGGTGTCTTCCGAATCGACCAACTGAATACCCTTTCGGCGCATGGGAGTTAGAAACTCGCGACATTGCTGGAGGGCCATGGGATGGGAATAGACTTTTTTTATGTCGTTCAGGGTCTGGCCGGGAAGCGCCAGCAGATGCTGTTCGATGCGCAAATACACTTCACCGAGGATGCGCAGTCCCGATTCTCGTAGCAACGTGTAATTGGGCAGGATGCTTCCCACGATGGAGTTTTCGATGGCCACCATGCCATAATCCGTCTTTTGAAACTGCAAAGTATCAAACAGCTCATTAAAAGAGGTACAGGGAACAACATCATAATTATTACCGTCAAAATATTTCCGAATGGCGATTTCGTGAAAGGCTCCTCGTACTCCCTGCATAGCTATTTTCATTTTTTTTTCATTTTTTTTCAAAAAAAAAAGTCCCGAATGCCATTCGGGACTTTTCATTATATTGTTTAATTTTTTATTGATGTCAAACCATATACAATCCCGTTATACTTTTAAAATAAAAGTAATAAAAGGAATGAAAAAAGTTGTTTGACAGATGATGCTGCATGATCTTGTTTTGTTTTAACACGGCAAATGTAGATAAATATTTTTTATATCAAAACATTAGTTATAGTTTTTTGAAAGTATTCTGTGAAATAACCAATATTTCCAGATGTGTTACTGAGAAGCTCGAAGGAGGCAGGTGTTATGCAAAGAGCATTAGATTACTTATTTTAAGCTATTTAGTGTTAATGTTAAATAACGTTTTTCCATCTTTAAAATTCTTCAACCCGCTATCCAGAAACTTGATAAAATGATCAACATTCAGATCGTAGCCTGTAGGCTGCACCAGCACATTGCCATTGTTATCCATCAGCACATAAAACGGCTGTGCGTTTATACCGAATTTGGCAATCTGAAAATTGGCATCTTTGCTACCGAGTGTCTTTTCCATCTTACCATCGTAAGCAGAACGAACCCATTCATTTTCGGGAAGCTTGTACTTGTCATCCACATAAAGTGCCAGAATGACATAATTGTTGCGTAAAATTTTAAGCACCCGCGGGTCGGACCACACATTCTCTTCCATTTTGCGGCAGTTTACACAAGCGTGTCCGGTAAAATCGACGAAAATCGGCTTATTTTGTTTTTTGGAACATGTCACGGCTTGTTTGTAATCGAAATAGCCTTTCAATCCGAGCGGCAATTTCAGAAACTCATGGTATTTGGGAGTTTCACAAATTTCTTTGGGCTCGGTTGATTTTCCTCCGGAGTTGTCATAAACCTGAAAATCTTCACGCAGAATTTTATTTATGTCGAAATCCTGCGTGGTTTGCGGCGGCAGATATCCCGACAAAATTTTCAATGGAGCACCGAACATACCCGGTATCATATAAACCACAAAACTGAAAGTTATTATGGCCAACAGTAACCGCGGAACCGATACAAAAGAGACATCCGAGTCGTAAACAAATCTGAGTTTTCCGATAAGGTACAGCCCCATGAGGAAGAAAATCACAATCCAAAGGGCAAGATAAACTTCACGGTCGAGAATATGCCAGTGATATGCCTGATCGGCAATACTCAGAAATTTCAATGATAACGCAAGCTCGAGAAAACCGAGGACGACTTTCACGGAGTTGAGCCAGCCACCCGATTTGGGCAGATTGGAGAGCCACGAAGGAAAGAAGGCAAACAGCGTAAAAGGCAGGGCAAAAGCCAGCGAAAAACCGAGCATCCCCACAATGGGTTTAAGTATCTGTCCCCCGGCCGATTCCACCAAAATGGTTCCGACAATGGGACCTGTACAGCTAAAAGAGACCAAAACCAATGTCATGGCCATAAAAACAGGGCCGAGAAAGCCGCCTTTGTCTGCTCCTTTTTCAGTTTTGTTCACGGCCCAATGCGGCAAGGTAATTTCGAACATGCCAAAAAACGAAAATGCAAAAGCCATGAAAATAAGGAAAAATAAAACATTAGGCACCCAGTTTGTACCGAGCCAGTTGGCAATGTCGGGACCGGCAATCACAGCCAGCACCGAACCAATGAACGTATAAATCAGAATGATACTGAAGCCGTACAAAAGAGCCTGTATCTTACCTTTGGCTTTGCTTTCGCCATCTTTCATAAAAAAGCTCACCGTCATGGGAATCATAGGAAAGACACAGGGCGTTAAAATACCGAGCAACCCGCCGAGAAAAGCCAGGATGAAGAAACCCCAAAGTCCCTTTTTTCTGCCGCCAATGTTAATTTTATTCTTTCCTGTAACCGCCTTCTTTGTACCGATAACTGCCGCAGTTACGACTGCTGGTTGCATCTTTCCCAAATCAAAAGAGAAATCCATATCTGTTGGAGCCAAACACTGGGTAGCATCACAGCTAATAAAAGTAACATCTCCATTCACGATAGCGCCGGGAGCATTTAACTTAATTTTTTGAACAAAGCTTACACTGTCGGTATAATATTTCAATACCATATTGAAGTTCTTGTCGTAATCCTGAATGACATTGCCCAGCTCTTTCACTTTCCCCACAAGGGTATAGCTGCTGTCTTTTTCAAATTTAAAAGCTGTAGCGGGAGGAGCCTGAGGTATATCTTGTGAATATAAATGCCAGGGACTGTCGATGGAAGCTTTTAAAATTATTTTGTATTCTGTAGCGGAAATTTTTTTGGAGGAAAAAGACCAGTGAACCGGCTGCAGAATTTGTGCTGACACAGAAACTACCAGTAAAAACAAGCCAATAAAAATGAATGAGATGCGTTTCATATTGACTAATTGAAATTATTCAATGTAAATTGGTTTGCAAAAATAGAGTAATTTCTGTTTCCTGTTCTGGGCTCACAAAGTTTTAACATATAATAAGATTTTGGAAACGTAATTATTCCGGCATTAATGAGATCTTTAAAATATTTTTTGTTTTGCCCGTAATCCGGAAACGGTTAGAGGAGCGGTATCCGGTTACCCAGATAATCTTTTTGCCCGAAAGTAACAGCCAGAGATTTTTCCGCTCAAACCGGTTGATTTTTTCATCCGAAAAGAAATCGCTCAACAGTTTGCTGCCATGCATGCCAAAAGGAACGAAACGGTCTCCTGTACGCCAGTGGCGTAGCTTTAAGGGAAGCGAGAGCTTATCCGCATCAAAGTAGGCAATGGTTTTGTCTGGCGCAAATGAAAAGTCCGGATGATACGGAAATTGTTCAAAAACCAAGTGCAGTGGTTCATTCACAGACTCGGTCAGGTCGTTTATGAAAAATTCTTTTTCGGAAGCAGACTCGTTCTTTTTGATAATCAATTTACTGCTGTCGTTGAGAAGGGTGTAATTTTCCGCATGGAACATTTGGCCGGTTTGTGATGCTTCCAGCGTTTGGCAAAAGTTGTCGATGGTGCTGTTGTTAAAGCCGAAATCTTCCAAAAGGAAAAAAAGCCAGGCCGCTTTAGGCTCCAAATGACGAATGGCTGATTTGTCAATACTGATTTTGTTATCTGTCCGGTGGAAAAGCCGGTTTTTCTTTTCCTCAAGCAGCTGGCGGAAAATGGTTTCCGTTGTTTTCAATTTTGCCAGACTTTCGGCCAGCGCTTTTGTTCCGCCCGGGAATTCTTTTTCGTAAAACGGCAGCCAGTGGTGGCGGATGCGGTTGCGGAGATAATCGTCTGAAGCGTTTGAAGAGTCTTCGCGGAACGGTAGTTGATGTTCCTTTGCGTAGGTTAGGATTTCTCCGCGTGAAGCAAACAGCAACGGCCGGATAATATTTCCCCGTTTTGCCAGAATACCTTTAAGACCATCCAACCCCGAACCGCGCAGCAATTTGATAAAAAAAGTCTCTGCGTCGTCGTCTTTGTTATGGCCGATGGCAAGTTTCTGAAATTGATGGGCTTCCAACAGCTCTGTAAACCAGTTGTAGCGCAACCGCCGGGCAGCCATTTCGATGCTGATTTTCTCTTTCTCAGCGTACGCTTGTGTGTCGCATCTTTTTACAAAAATCGGAATTCCGTATTGTCCCGTTAGCTTTCTAACGAAGAGTTCATCACCATCTGATTCTTCGGCCCTCAACTGAAAATTACAGTGCGCCACAGCAAGCCGGTAACCGGCATGATACAGCAAGTGAAGCATAACTACAGAGTCCACTCCGCCGCTCACCGCCACAAGAATATTTTCCTGTTTTTGGCAAAGCTCCTGCTGCTCAATATATTCCCGAAAAGCTTCAATCATGGCACAAAGGTATAAAAAGCCATGGGGTTACAGTCGGTTTCAGGCACTGCTTTGTTTGCAGGAAAAGCGTGTCTTATTTTTCAAAGCGTTCGAAAATCTTTTCCCTCGCGGTTTCGTCAAGCAACCTGACCATGTTGGTATTCCCTTTTACTCCCGCGTGGGAACTCATAGTCACAATGTATTGTTCTCCCGGTTTCACTTTTTGTAAAAATTGATACATCATCCGGCTTTCACTCACATCCAGCTTAATAGTAAAGATTTTTTCCACACCCCAGATCAGTGCCAGCCGGTGACTCACTTTTTTATTGTAAGTCATAACATAAAGGGGTTTCCGGGGTCTGAACTTGGCAATTTGCCGGACGGTGTAACCGGAGGTAGTAAAAGAGGCAATCGCTTTACAAGGCACATCTCCGG
This sequence comes from uncultured Lentimicrobiaceae bacterium, assembly GCA_964598065.1. GTDB lineage: Bacteria > Bacteroidota > Bacteroidia > Bacteroidales > F082 > Sulfidibacterium. The sequence goes on along the minus strand of CAZRAW010000011.1, from coordinate 23,659 downwards.
AAATTTCGGCAGCAGCATGAGCAAACCCTTCGGCTTTATCGGGTTTTATCTTTTTGATTTTGGGTAAATGGGTTTGGGTATCCAACAGTGTCTTCACCATTACTTCCACTGCTTCCACGGGAAAAGAACCCACGGCGGTTTCGTCGGAAAGCATAACCGCATCACTACCATCGTAAACAGCATTGGCAATATCGGAAATTTCGGCACGCGTAGGCGAGGAAGAATGCAACATGGAAGTCAGCATTTGCGTAGCCGTAATGACCGGTAACGCACATTCGTTAGCTTTTTTAATCATCTCTTTTTGCAGGCTGGGAACAGAAAAAATACCTGCTTCCACACCCAAATCACCACGTGCTACCATGATACCATCGGTAACAGCCAAAATTTCATCCAGATTTTTTATTGCCGATTTTCGTTCTATTTTAGCAATAATCCAGGCATCCGAGCCGTTGTCGGTAAGTATTTTTCTGGCCTCAAGAATATCTTTAGCCGTTTCTACAAAAGAGACAGCCACAATGTCAATACCGATTTCAGCGGCAAATTTCAAATCGGCTTTGTCTTTTTCGGTTAGTGCCGACATTTTTATCCCCGATTTGGGGATATTGACTCCTTTTCCTTCCCGCAGCTGGCCACTGGTCATAGCACGCAGTACCAGTGTATCGTTCGATTTCTTTTCCACCTTCGATTTGACGGTTCCATCGGCAAAATAGACTTCATCGCCTTCTTCCAGCTGGTCGATAAGGTGGGGATAGGTGATGGAAAATGCTTCTCCTATCGCCTTTTTCGACATGACAAGTTTGTCGCCTTTGTTCACCTCCCGGATGTCTTTCATCCCTTTGATACGAATTTTCGGACCGCAAATGTCCTGCATTATTGCTACTTCTCTTCCCTGTTTTGCCGCACATTGCCTGATACGGTGAAAACTTTCCAAATGACTTTCGTGAGTGCCATAAGAGAAGTTTAGCCGGAAAACATCTACTCCGGCTTTTACCAACTGGCAAATAATTTCCTGGCTATTGCTCGCAGGGCCAAGTGTGGCGACAATTTTTACTTTTCGTCCCATAGTTTAATTTTTCTGCAAAATAAATCATTAATTTCACACGAAATACCTTATCTTTATTTTGAAATTATTATGTTAATAACAGAAAACAACTTACGTGAAATCAGCAGAATAGGTTATGTAAAGAGTGTGGTTTCACTGGTCCCCTCCCTCACGGAAACGATTGCATCACTCAGTGCAAAAAACAGGTTGGCAGGCGTTACCCGCTTTTGTAAATATCCGGAAGATATCCGAAAGGAAATTGCAATAGTGGGAGGGACCAAAGATTTTGATAATGAAAAGATTGTCAGCTTAAAGCCGGATGTGGTAGTTGCCGTCAAAGAAGAAAATAATGAAACGCGTATTTTGCGCCTTGCCGAATATTTGCCGGTTGTTTTGTTTGATATTGTGCATGTAGAGGATGCTTTTGGCATGATGCTTATGCTGGGGAAACTTTTGGTTAAGGAAAAAGAAGCCCGGCGGTTGGTTGAGGAAATTAAAAAAGAATTTGCTCAAATTCCGGAAGTTTTACCCAAAAGAAAATGTCTTTATCTCATTTGGAAAAGGCCATGGATGGCGGCAGGAAAAGAGACTTTCATCAACGAAATGTTAAATATATGTAGTTTTGAAAATGTGGCAGAAGGCCGTTATCCGGAAGTAACAAATGAGAATTTCCGCCAAGCGGAATTTCTTCTGCTTTCTACGGAACCTTTTCCGTTTAAAGAGAAACATCGGCAGGAATTACAGCAGAGATTTCCAGGCAAAAAAGTATTACTTGTGGATGGAGAAATGTTCAGCTGGTACGGCAGCCGGATGTTGAAGGCGGGAGAATATTTTAGAAATTTTGGGTGAGGCCTGTAAATAAATTTACAGGCTCAATTTGAGTCGTCCCTACGGGACTTTATCGTACCCAGAGGGATGACTCAAATTCCAGCTTTGAACTTCATTTCAATGCTTGAGAAGAAACAAAAAAAGCTGCCCGAAAGCAGCTTTTTTTGTTTCATTATCGGGCAAGCCCACTATTCAATTTCCCAAGTATTTCCGCTGTTTAGCAGGTCGTCAACATTTTTATACGGGGAAACTTCTTTTTCATGTTCAACCGAATTCCAAATGGCGTCTTCCAGTGTTTCGGCTTTTACTGAGCGGATAACACCGAGAGCAGCCGGAAATTTCGGAGGTGCCATACTGGCAAGCATCATGTGGATACCGGCATCTTCGGTAGTAGGATCATGAACAAGAATATCGTCCCCGGTGATACCGTTTTCGCCAATGGTAACAACTTTCAACCGGGTTCTGTCAAGTATAATTCCCTTATTTTTTTCTTTTCCAAAAATCATGGGTCTGCCGGCTTCCAGAATTAACTGGTTGTCGTTTTTGGTGTCTCTTCTTGTAATCAGTGCATGAATATTATTATTAAAAATAATACAGTTTTGCAGGATTTCGACAATGGAAGTGCCGTGATGTAAAGCGGCTTCGAGGAAGACCTGTTGCATCAGTTTGGGATTGGTATCTACTACCCTGGCAAAGAATTTTCCACGGGCGCCGATAACCAGTTCTCCGGGATTGAAAGGCGTTTCAAAAGTTCCCTGCGGGGAAGTTTTGGTTTTTTGTCCTTTGGGAGTAGTAGGTGAATACTGTCCTTTGGTTAGTCCGTAAATTTCATTGTTAAACATCAAATAGTTGATGTCGGGGTTCCGCCGGGCAACGTGAATGAAATGGTTTCCGCCAATAGCCATAGAGTCGCCATCACCACTAATCATCCAAACGCTTAGCTTGGGGTTAGTGAGTTTAATGCCCATAGCGAGGGCGGCAGCACGACCGTGAATTCCGTGAATTCCGTATGTGTTCATATAATAAGGAAAACGCGAAGAGCATCCGATACCGGAAACAACTACGAATTCTTCTTTTTTATAGCCCATTTTCTGTCCCACCAACGGGAAAACATTTTCCACTGATTTTAAAATAGCATGGTCGCCACAACCCGGACACCATTTTACCATTTGGTCGCTTTTAAAATCCCCTTTTGTAAGCTGTAATTCCTGAGGTTCTATTATATTTTCCATGATATTATTCGTTTAAAAGCGTGTCAAATTTAGTTTTCAATTCCGACACCATAAAAGGTAATCCCTGAACTTTGTTGTATTGTTCATATTTAAATTCAGGATGTGTCATACGCAGGTAGTTGGCAAACTGACCCATGTTATTTTCACAAACTATAATCTTTTTAAATTTGGAAAATATCTCATGAACATTTTTGGGCAATGGCATGATGTATTTAAACTGCGTCATGCTAATGGATTTTCCTTCCGCTCTCACCTCTTCTACTGCTGTAAGGAGTACGCCGTAAGTGCTACCCCATCCTACAACCAGCAAGTTGCTTTCGGTATCGCCGTCAACATTTAATTCGGGAATATAATTGGCAACCCGATCCACTTTAGCCTGACGCAGGCCGATCATTTTCTGGTGGTTCATCGGGTCTTGAGAAACATTTCCCGTAATATCCTCTTTTTCAAGACCCCCCAAACGGTGGCGCAAACCGGGCGTTCCGGCGATGGCCCATTTGCGGGCGAGGGTTTTCGGATCTCTTTTATAAGGTTTATAATCCGGATCGTTTGGTTCTGCAATGGGAGGATTAATTTCCGGAAGATCGGCAACCTTTGGTATCCTGAAAACTTCTGAACCATTGCCAATAGAGCCATCCGTAAGCAAAATCACCGGAGTCATGTGCTCCATGGCCAGTTTGGCAGCCTCATAGGCAGCATAAAAAGCATCGGCGGCACTCGTAGCAGCCATCACAATGCAAGGGGCTTCACCGTTGCGACCAAACAAAGCCTGCATCAGGTCCGATTGTTCCGACTTGGTAGGCAGGCCGGTGGACGGGCCTCCTCGTTGAACATCTACAATGACCATGGGGAGCTCAGTCATAACAGCCAGGCCAATGGCCTCACTTTTTAGCGACAAGCCGGGGCCTGATGTGGTGGTAACAGCCATGGCGCCTGCAAAGCTGGCACCGATGGTAGAAACCACACCGGCAATTTCATCTTCGGCTTGTTGGGTTATACAAGTAAATTGTTTGTGTTTGGCTAATTCCTGCAAAATGTCGGTAGCCGGGGTAATGGGATAAGATCCCAGGTATATTTTTCGTCCGGAACGCTCGGAAGCTGCCAGCAGTCCCCAGGCAGTGGCGAGGTTTCCGGTAACATTGCGATAATGACCTTTGTTTAGATTAGCTTTCTCAATTCGATACGTGTTGCTGAAAACCTCCAGTGTTTCTGCATAGTTATAACCTGCTTCCAACACCTTTTTATTGGCTTCAACAACCAGCGGATTTTTCTTAAATTTGGTTTCAAAAAAAGTAAAGGTTTTGGTGTAATCTCTGTTAAATAAATAATAGATAATTCCCAGGGCAAACATGTTCTTTGACTTTAAAACGGATTTATTGTCCATGTCTAAGTCTTTGACTGCTTCTTTGGTAAGTGTGCTTAAAGGCGCCTGAACCACAAGATGCCCGATTAAAGAATTATCTTCAAGAGGGTTGGTGGCAAAGCCGGCTTTTTCAAGATTTTTTTCAGTAAATTCATCGTTATTTAAAATAATGATGGCATCTTTTTTCACCCATATCAGGTTAGCTTTCAGTGAAGCCGGATTCATGGCGACCAACACATCAGCCAGGTCGCCGGTGGTATAAATGTTCTTATGCCCAAAATGAATCTGAAATCCGGAAACACCGGAAACCGTTCCTTGAGGCGCCCTGATTTCGGAGGGATAGTCCGGAAAAGTGGCAAAATCATTGCCTGCAAAGGCTGTTGAATCAGAGAACAGACTTCCGGTTAGCTGCATGCCATCACCTGAGTCACCGGCAAACCTTACAACCGCCTCTTCTATTTCAACTATTTTATCTTTTTTTGCTGTCATAAAAATACTTTTTATTAATAGGGGCAAAATTAAATCAATTATTTTCCCGACCATCATACAAGTCGGTTTTTTTTTAAAACGTTTGATGGCTTAATGTGTAACCAGATGTTATTTATATAAACACCCGAAAGACAGGAGAATACGTTTGATCATTGTGATAATAAAACAGCTGTGTGGTTTAAATTATAAAGAATCTAAATTCAAAAGAGCTCCCTTTTAGCTTAATTTAGATTTTCTAAAAATTGATTTTTATTAGTGGTTGCCGTCTTTTGTATAATCATTCGTTCTATATTTGTCGCGTTAATTTTAAAATAATTGAGTTATGGCATACAAAATTGAGCCTGATCTGTGTACCGCTTGTGGTAGCTGTATTGATGAATGTCCTGTTGAGGCAATTACAGAAGGTGATTTCTATGTAATTGACCCTGATTTGTGCACTGATTGTGGTGCCTGTGCCGATGTTTGTCCCGTTGAGGCCATTCATCCGGAATAAGAAAAAACAGAGAATTTAAAAACCCCGTCTTTTAGGCGGGGTTTTTTGTTTTGTAGAATTTTATTGCTGATATTTTTTGGTAATTGTCATCAACAACATCGTAGAATTACAGCCAACCAATCTCCGGAAAAAATTTAAACCGATTCTAAATAACAAATATAATTATTACTTTTGTCCTTTGTTATCCTATATTAGATCAGCATGGACACTTATAGTTTTTTGAATAGTTCGGACCCGGATTATATTATGGATTTGTACAGACAGTTTAAGGAAGACCCTGAACAGGTGGAAGCCGGTTGGCGCCAGTTTTTTCAGGGATTTGACTTTGCCCGGCAGGCATATCCGTTAAGTGCAACTACCGGTTTGGACACTACCGATGAGTTTAAGGTAATTAACCTTATAAACGATTACCGCCGGCGAGGACACCTGTTTACCAAAACTAATCCTGTACGGAAACGCAGAGCTTATACGCCAACACTTGACATCGAGAACTTCGGACTTTCGGAAACAGATTTGGAAAGAACTTTTATTGCCGGCAATGAAGTGGAACTGGGACCAGCAAAATTAAAGGATATTATTGGCTTTTTGGAAAAAACATACTGCCATTCGATTGGAGTCGAGTACTATTTTATTCGTGACCTTGAAATTGTTTCCTGGCTGAGAACGAAAATTGAAACCTCACGGAACAAGCCGGATTATTCTCAGGAAGAAAAGACTTATATTCTGAAAAAATTGTTGCGTTCGGTTTTTTTTGAAAAATTTCTCCAGAAAAGATTTCCCGGACAGAAACGCTTTTCGCTCGAAGGTGCAGAAGTCCTGATTCCTGCTTTGGATGCAGTTATGGAAAAAGGCTCTGAAATGGGTATTGACGAGTTTGTCATTGGAATGTCGCATCGCGGGAGACTCAACGTGCTGGTAAATATCCTCAGAAAACCGTTTAAAGATGTGTTTTACGAATTTGAGGGGGTGGAGTACGCAGATGAAAATCTGTTCGGCGATGTAAAATACCATTTGGGTTATACCATCAAAAGAAAATCCAGCAAAGGTAGGGAGGTGAAACTGACATTAGCGCCTAACCCGTCTCACCTCGAAGCTGTTGACCCGGTTGTTGAAGGAATTACCCGTGCCAAACTGGATATATTTAAAGCGGGAAATACTAACAGGCTCGTTCCCATTCTTATCCATGGCGATGCTTCCGTTGCCGGACAGGGGGTGGTGTACGAAGTGGTGCAAATGTCTGAATTAGAAGGATATTCGACGGGCGGAACTATCCATCTCGTCATTAACAACCAGCTGGGTTTTACTACGGATTATCTCGATGCCCGTAGCAGTACTTATTGTACGGATGTGGCAAAGACTACGCTGTCGCCGGTTTTTCATGTGAATGGCGACGATGCCGAAGCGATGGTCTATACCGTTCAACTCGCCATGGAGTTTCGGAACCGCTTTCACAAAGATGTTTTCATCGATATCCTGTGCTACCGGAGATACGGCCACAATGAAGGTGATGAGCCCCGGTTTACGCAACCTCTGCTCTACAAAGCTATTGAGAAACACCCCGATTCTTACGTCATTTATAAACAAAAATTGCTGGAAGAAGGGACTGTACTACTTGTATTCTGTGAAAAAGAAGAATCTCATTTTTATGAAACTTTAGAAAATAATTATATCCAGTCTAAATCTCATAAAAAAGCCAATATCGATAGTTTTTTGTTGGATACATGGAAGGATATTCGCAGGGCTACGGATAAAGATTTTCTGAAATCGCCCGATACTTCTATTAGCAAAAAAGAGTTGCTCACCATTGCCGAACGAATTACCAACCTGCCGGCGGAAAAGAATTTTTATCGCAAAACGGTGCGGATGCAACAGCAACGGAAAGAGATGGTGATGAAAAAGGGCAGCCTCGACTGGGCTATGGGCGAGCTGTTGGCTTACGGAAGCCTGCTGAACGAAAAAATACCGGTCAGACTGAGTGGGCAGGATGTAGAGCGCGGGACGTTTTCGCATCGTCATGCCGTTTTGCGACTCGAAGATTCGGAAGAAAAATATATTCCGTTAAATCATATCAGTGAGGAACAAGCCCGCTTTGAGGTATATAACTCTTCGCTGTCGGAATATGGCGTGCTTGGCTTTGAATATGGCTATGCGCTGACATCGCCCTATTCGCTGACCATTTGGGAAGCACAATTTGGTGATTTCGCCAATGCGGCACAGGTAATTTTTGATCAATTTATCAGTAGCGCAGAAGAAAAATGGAACGTGATGAACGATTTGGTTGTTCTGCTGCCACACGGTTACGAAGGACAGGGACCGGAACATTCCAGCGCCCGCATAGAGCGCTTTTTGATTTTGGCAGCCGAAAACAACATGCAAATTGCCAATTGTACCACGCCGGCCAACTTTTTCCATATTTTACGACGTCAGCTGAAACGCGAATTTCGTAAACCGCTGATTATTTTTACGCCGAAAAGCTTGTTGCGACATCCCAAAGCGGTTTCTCCTCTCTCCGCCTTTACAAAAGGAGGCTTCCGTGAAGTAATAGATGATGCCTCAGCAAAACCGGAGGAAATAACGAGGGTGGTTTTCTGTTCGGGAAAATTGTATTACAACTTGCAAGCCGAAAAAGAGAAACTGAAAAACACATCGGTTGCCCTGATACGTATTGAGCAGCTTTATCCTTTCCCAAAACAGCAGGTTGATGCCATTATTAGCAAATACGAAGGAGCTAAAGCTATGGTGTGGGCGCAGGAAGAACCTGCCAACATGGGGGCGTGGGACTTTATGCGGAAAGCTTTTGGAAAAGAAATTGATTTGATGCTGATTGGTCGTCCTGCCAGTGGAAGTCCGGCTACCGGCTCATCGAAATTTCATGTCATCCAGGAGCAGAAAATCCTGGACAAAGTGTTTCTCGAATGTATTTGTCCTTTTCTGAACGACAAATGTGAGATGGTTTGTATCGGCAACCGTTGGAGATCATTTGAAAAAGAGTTGAAAGAGTTGCACGTTGATCATATTGATAGTAAATTTCATTCCGGTGTAAAACCGTTGAAATAATAACCTGAAAAAAAGAGAACCATGAAGATAGAAATAAAAGTTCCCAGTCCGGGAGAATCCATTAGCGAAGTTCAGCTCGCTGCCTGGTTGGTGGAGGATGGCCAGCAGGTGGAAAAAGACCAGGATATCGTGGAGATAGATTCTGACAAAGCCACACTGAGTGTTGCTGCTGAAGCGGATGGAAAGATAAAATTGCTTGTTGCTGAGGGCGATACCCTTGATGTAGGTTCGGTGATAGCTGTAATCGATACGGAAGCTGTCGGTTCAAAACCGGCAACCACCGATAAACCGGAAGAAAAAAAAGAACTTAAGCCAAAAACAGAAGCAGACACTACGCCGGTTGAAGAGGCAAAACCTGAATCGGCTGCTGCAAAGGAAGTAAAAGCCGACGTGGATTTAACGCTTTCTCCTCTGGCACGCAAAATAATGGAGGAAGCCGGAGCCTCAGAAAAAGAACTGTTCGACTTTTTTAAAACCTACCGGATTGGCAAAGAAGATGTGGCTTTTTTCCTTGAAAACAGGGATAATGCCCCGGTTTCGACATCTTCTGTCGTGGCAAACTTTACCGGCTGGCCCGGTGGTCGCAAAGTAACACATCAAAAAATGAGCATGTTGCGGAAAAAGCTGGCACAGCGTTTGGTATCGGTAAAAAACGAAACGGCCATGCTGACTACCTTTAATGAAGTGGACATGACCGCCATCATGGAAATCAGGAAAAAATACAAAGATGTTTTTAAGGAAAAATTCGGTGTAGGGCTGGGGTTTATGTCTTTTTTTACCAAGGCAGTTACCGAAGCCATCCGGATCTTTCCCGGAATAAATGCACAATTTTCTGAAGAGGAGATCATTCAGTTTAACTACGTGGACGTAAGTATTGCCGTGAGTGCTCCCAAAGGGCTGGTGGTACCGGTCATTCGCAACGCCGAAATGATGAGTCTGGCCGAAATTGAAAAAGCTGTCAAAGAACTGGCAATAAAAGCGAGGGAAAATAAAATTACGCTGGAAGATATGCAGGGTGGTACTTTTACCATTACCAACGGTGGTATTTTCGGCTCCATGATGTCAACCCCCATCCTCAATCCGCCGCAAAGCGCTATTTTGGGGATGCACAACATTGTGGAACGACCGGTAGCGGTGAACGGAAAAGTAGAAATTCACCCCATGATGTACGTGGCGCTGTCGTATGACCACCGCGTGATTGACGGCAGCGAGTCGGTAAGCTTTCTAATAAAAGTAAAAGAGATGCTGGAGCAGCCCGAACGCATGTTGTTCGGTGCCAAAAATCCCGTGGAAACGCTGCTGGGATTATAGCGGCAAAAAGAAATTATTTCCGGCAACTCGGGACAAACGCATCCGTTTTTTACTAATGATCTGAAAAATTTCCTAATGATCGATGACTAACTTCTACCGAAACGCATCTAAAATTCGGGTCAGAAATTTGTTGTAATCAAACTGACCGTGGTCGTTGAGACCCATACGCACCACCACCAAGTCTTTCGACGGAATGATGTACACCCGCTGACCGTGAAATCCGTCGCAGTAGTAAATATCCGGATATCCTTTAATTTCGTGCGTTCCTTTGTTTAGCCAGAATTGTGCGCCATATTTACCATTAGATTTGCGTGCCGGCGTGGTGGAATATTTCACCCAGCCTTTGGGTAAAATACGTTTTCCCTGCCAGACCCCATCTTCGAGATAAAGTAATCCGAACCGTGCCCAGTCGCGGGGTGTGGCAAAAGTGTACGAAGAACCTACAAAATTGCCGCTGGCATCGGTTTCGAGCACCGCCGAACGCATGCCAATTTTGTTAAATAGTGCTTTACGCGGGAAGTTCCAGTATTGTTGGTTGTTGCCAATGGTCCTGCGGATAATTTCGGAAATAATATTGGTATTTCCCGATGAATAATACCACACCGAGTCCGGTGGGTAAATAGCCGGCTTACTCATAGCGTAAGCAGCCATATTTCCTTTCCGGTAAAGCATAATGGTAACATCCGAAATATTATTGTAATCTTCATCCCACTGCAGGCCACTGCTTTGATGTAAAAGGTCGGTAATCCGGATATTTTTACGGCTGTCGTTCTGCCACTCTTTCAGTGGCGCCGGCTCGTTCACCTGCAGTTTTCCCTGTTTCACCAAAATACCAATGAGCGCACTGGTAATGCTTTTGCTCATCGACCAACCGAGAATGCGTGTATTTTTATTAAAACCCGGGGCATACTTTTCACGCATAAAAACCGTATCATAAGCCACCACCACAGCCCGTGTATTCCCCGGATTAAAAGCGGAGTCGATAGCAGCCTGCAGCTTTTTTATGTCAATATTCGGCGGAATGGTATCGCGCATTTTATCGCCCATAGGCCAGTAAATGTTTCCGGGATTTTTCGGCAGAACCTCTTCGGTCATTTTTTGCTTTCTTACCGTATTGATGTTGGCATCTGCGAGAAGGGTACATCCCAGCCCCTGCCGGTAAACCGCCACCTGCTTAGCCATACCCAGAAAAGTTCCCGTTACCGTTTTGTTCTTGTAATCAATCACATTGTGCGACAGGTTAACGGGGAAAAAACTTAAATCATGTTTTTCAATATCTTGTTTTGTCCGGTGGGTGAGGAAAGTCCACGAAGCCAAATCTTTGGCTGCATAGCCGGTGAAAATAGGTGCCCGTTCGAAGAAATAGTTTGCTCCATAAGCAATGGCGGCCACGAGAATAATGATGATAAGGTATTTAATTCTTTTCATAGCGCTGATGTTTAGTGATTTTCAAATATATAAAATAATCGGAACTTTATGCTCTTGAAAAATAAAAATCTCATGTTAGTTTTTCACAGGGCGTATTTTACACACTTGTTTTGCTTTACCTTTGTGAAAATATTCAAACCATGAAACGTAAAATTGATTTTCTCGTAATTGGTTCCGGAAGTGCAGGGCTTATTTTTGCTTTGAAAGTGGCCGCACATGGAAAAGTAATCATCTTGTCCAAGTCGACCATGGAAGATACGGCTACAGCTTATGCCCAGGGCGGCATAGCTGCCGTTACCTATTCGCCTGATAATTATGAGAAACATATTGAAGATACTCTTAAAGCCGGGGCAGGCATTAATGACAAGGAAATTGTCCGTATTACCATTACCGAATCCACCGAAAGGGTGAAAGAGCTTATCGAATGGGGTACCCATTTTGACAAAGAGAAGTCGGGGAAGTATGCACTGGCACGTGAGGGCGGACATTCTGAATTCAGAATTCTCCATCACAAAGATAACACGGGGTTTGAGATTCAGCGTGCACTCAGCGAAAAAGTAAAAGCACATCCGAATATTGAAGTGTTTGAAAACTATTTTGCTATTGATTTGATTACCCAGCACCATTTCAATGAGGAGGTAAACCGTTACAGAAAAGATATACAGTGCTTTGGCGCCTATGCCATGAACGAAAAGACCGGAAAAGTAGAGACATTTCTTGCTAAGGTAACTGTAGTAGCCACCGGCGGTTTAGGAAATATTTATCAGACCACTACCAACCCTTTGTTTGCCACCGGTGATGGCATAGCTATGGCTTACCGCGCCAAAGCACATCTCGATAATCTGGAGTTTGTTCAGTTTCATCCTACCTCTTTATATAACCCGGGTGAAAAACCTTCTTTTTTGATCACAGAGGCTTTGCGCGGTTCGGGCGCTATTTTAAAGACAAAAAAAGGAAGTGTGTTTATGAAAAAATATCACGAGCTGGGGTCATTGGCTCCGCGGGATATTGTAGCGCGTGCCATCGACAACGAGATGAAACTTTCCGGAGACGATTTTGTGTTTCTTGATGCCCGTCATATAAGTAAAAATGAAATTTTGAATCATTTTCCAACCATTTATGCCAAATGTCTGAGCATTGGTATCGACATTACCAAAGACATGATTCCCGTGGTACCTGCAGCACATTATTCCTGCGGTGGAATTAATTCAGATAAAGTAGGAAGAACGACTATCGAAAATCTGTATGCCGTAGGAGAAGTGGCACGTACCGGACTTCATGGTGCTAATAGGCTTGCCTCCAACTCTTTACTGGAAGCTGCAGTCTTTTCTCACAGGGCGGCCATGCATGCTATTGGCGTTTTCCGGCAGATGGATTTTCGTGAAAATGTTCCCGACTGGGATGCCGAAGGCAGGGTGATGAATGAGGAGATGATTCTGATTACCCAATCAAAAAAGGAGCTTCAGGCTATTATGAGCAGCTATGTGGGCATTGTCCGCTCAAATCTGCGCCTGAAACGTGCTCTTGACCGGCTGGAAATTTTATATAAAGAAACGGAAGATTTGTATGATAAATCAATTCTTTCAAAAGATATTTGTGAACTGCGCAACATGATTAACGTGGCTTATCTTGTGATAAAAATGGCCATGAATCGCAAAGAGAGTGTGGGGCTGCATTATTCCATTGATTATCCTGAAAAAAAGAAAAACTAACATGGCGCTCATAAAAAAAGTCAGAAGAAAAACCCCGCAGTGGGGTGAAGGATGCTATTTTGCCGAAACCGCCACCCTTTTGGGAGATATTATTTTAGGGAAAGGATGCAGTGTGTGGTTCAATGCCGTGCTTCGCGGCGATGTCCATTACATCCGCATCGGTAACAATGTCAATATTCAGGATGGTGTAATCATCCATTGTACTTATCAAAAATGGCCTGTTAACATTGGCAATAATGTATCTATTGCCCATGGCGCTATTATTCACGGATGTACCATTCAGGATAATGTATTAATAGGTATGGGTGCCATTGTCATGGATAATGCAGTTATTGAAAGCAACTCTGTTGTTGCTGCCGGAGCTGTAGTGGTTAAAAACACGGTGGTAAAATCGGGAAGTGTGTTTGCCGGTGTCCCTGCAAAAAAAATGAAGGATATGGATGAACGGCTACTGAAAAGTGAGGTATATCGAATTTCAGGAAATTATAAAATGTATGCCGGGTGGTACAAAGTAAATGACGAATGAAATGATGAAAAGACATAAAAAAACCTGCTATTTAGCAGGTTTTTTTATGAGAAGTTTTCTCTTACTTCAAATGTAATTTCTTTTTCACCAACGGAGTGATATCATTGCCGGGGGCATAATAAAGAACCACTCCCTGCGAAACATCAAGAATGTAGGTATAACCGTTTTCTTTTCCAACTGCATCAATAGCCGCTTTTACTTTAGCGATGATTGGTTGGAACAGTTCCTGTTGTTTTTTCTGAACATCCTTGTCAGCAGAGGCCTGGAAAGACTGAATACGCTGTTGCAGGTCGGAAATTTCTTTTTCTTTGGTTTGCCTGATTAAATCGGACATAGTTCCGACATTGTTTTGGTAGGCCCGAACTTTACTTTGATATTCTTGTGCCATGGATTGCATTTGTTTTTGTAATCCGGTAGCATAACTTTTAACCTGAGCCTGGGCAGAGTCGGCTTCCGGCATCGTGCTCATAAGCTTGTTAGAATTAATATAGCCGATTTTTAATGTGCTTTGGGCGAAGCCAAATCCGGAAATAAAAAGGGCGACTGCTAAAAGTAAAAATCCTTTCTTAACTGTTTTCATTGAATAACTATTGTGATGAGTAAATATTTAACTTAAATATTGAGGGGCAAATGTAAAAAATTTTAATCAATGTGCGTCATAAAATTCGTTAAATACAAAAATAATTCTAAGATTTATCTTTTTGTATTTGATTATTTACGTGTTCCGGGGCTGCTAGTTTGCATAACCTTACCCAACTCGTCAAGTACGGCATCGCTAATATCATATTTTGGATTACCGTATAAAAGGGTAGGGCTCCCCGCTTTGTCAAAGACAAAAGAAATATGTTCGGTCGTTGCAACGGTTTCGATAGCATTGTAAATTTTTTCCTGAATGGGTTTTATCAATTCTTCCCGTTTTTTAAATAATTCACCTCCCGGGCCGAAATATTTTTTCTGTAGTGCTCTTACTTCATTGTTTTTTTCTGTAATTTCAGCTTCCCGTTTCTTTTTCACATCAGTAGGTAGTAAAACAGCTTCTGCCTGATATTTTTTATACATTTCACTAACTTCTTCGTGTTTTTCAGCAATTTCTTTTTGCCACTTTTCCGACAGATTATTTAAAACATCTTGGGCGTCAGTGTATTCGGGAATATTGTTCAGGATGTACTGCGTATTTACAAAAGCATTTTTCTGTGCATGAAGCGGTGGGATAAAAGCCATCATGAGCAGTGTGAAAAGAGCTACCTGAAGAAGTTGGGATTTTGTCTTTTTCATAATGCAATAATTTTATTTTTAATAAAAAACCACAATAAGCTTGCCAAAATTAGTCTAAAGAACCATTCATGGAGAAGGCGAAGTGGCTTCCGGAAGCCGAGGGCAGGCCTGGAATAGGATCGAACCCATAGCCCCAGTCAAGACCAAGTAAACCAAACATGGGAAGATAAATTCTTGCTCCGATACCGGCAGAACGCTTCAGGTTGAAAGGGTCAAAATTTCTTGACCCCAGCCACGAATTTCCGGCTTCAAAGAAAGCTTCAATGTAGATGGTAGAGGTTGGCGCCAGCGAAATAGGATAGCGCAATTCCAGGGTATAACGAGAGTAAATGGTACCCCCAAGGTTTCGGTTTTTATAATAATCAGGAGTAACGGTTTCGTTGCCGTATCCTCGCATGCCAATTATTTCACGCCCATCATAGTTGTTATAACCCGACAGGCCACTACCACCAAGATAGAATCTTTCAAACGGGGTAACCCCCAAATTCTTATTGTAGGCTCCAAGATATCCAAATCTTGCCTTGGTTACCAGTACCAGCTTGTTCATGAGCTCGAAATACAAGTAGGCTTTAAATTTCCACTTATAATATTCAATCCATTTATATTTCTCGGTATCGCTGAGCTTTGAGTAGTCTTTATTGGAAAACAGAGAGTAGGGAGGCGTGAGTGTCAGCGAGAGGGCGAAGTTGGAACCCGAACGGGGATAAATGGGCTGGTCAACCGAGTTCCTTCCAAAAATCACATTGTAATTTATATTATTATAATTTCCGTTTCCGTTTCCAACTGAAAAAATGGCAGCATAGTTTTCCAGACTGTAAAGCTGAACGTTCAAAGCCTGGTAAAGCGTAAAATAATCGTCAGGCCAGGAAAGACGTTTCCCCAGGCCTACGGTAATGGCATGGCTCATAAACCTTCTGTTTCCAAGAGAAGACGAAGCAGGGTTGGCAGGACCGTACCTCGTTAGCGGAGATTTTATGGAATAGATGGAGTAATAATAGGAAACAGTAAGTGCATTAGGTTTTCTGCCACCGAGCCAGGGTTCGGTAAAAGAAATACCCCAGCTCATATATCCCATTCCATAAGTCTGAAAACGGAGTGAAAGCTTTTGGCCATCACCCGAAGGAACCGGTCTCCACGCTTTTGCGTTAAAGAAATTCCTTAACGAGAAATTGTTAAAACTCAACGCTACTGTTCCGATAATTCTTCCATAACCCCAGCCTCCGGAAAGTTCAATCTGGTCGGCAGAGGTTTCTTCCACGGCATAGTTAATATCCACCGTCCCGTTGGCCGGATTCGGCTTGATATCCGGTTTGAGATTCTGTGCATTAAAATATTTCAGATTAGCCAGTTCACGGACACTCCTGATGACAGCCGCACGGTTGAAGAGTTGCCCTGGTTTTGTACGGAGTTCACGGATAATCACATGGTCATTTGTTTTTGTATTCCCACTTACGGTTACCTTATTAATGCGCGCCTGTTTTCCTTCGTGTACCCTGATTTGAAGGTCAATGGAGTCGTTGCTTACGTATGTCTCTACAGGTGTTGCCGAGAAAAACAGGTATCCGTTGTTCATGTACAGACTGCTGACATCGAAACCTTTATTGTTGTAATTCAGATTGGTTTCCAGTAGTTTCTTATTATATACATCTCCGGGATGTATGCCCAGCACAGCGCTCAGAAATTTTGAAGTATAGATAGTGTTTCCGACCCAGGTGATTTTTCTGTAATAATATTTGTTCCCTTCTTTCAGGTAGATATCGATCCCGATATTTGACTTGTTAATTTTAAAAATGGAGTCTTTAACCACTTGTGCATCACGGTAACCGGCACTATTGTATTCTGCTACAATTTTATGCAAATCATCCTGAAATTTAGACTTGATAAACTTGGAACTTTTGAAGATTTGTACGCGATAATTTTTTAATACGTAACCGACCAGGTCGTCCCTGAGCTTTTTAAAATGCAAAGTAGCGACATCAGCAACAGCATGAACAACCACCGGGCCCAGTGGATTTAACGGATTGAAATACCCCTTTTCCCGGGTATTTTTCATGGCCTTTTTCACTTTTTCTGCCGAGAAAGCATGATTTCCGTATATGTTAATAACACCAATTTTTACCCTTTTGTTTTTCTTTACATTAATGATGAGATCCACAAATTCCTTATGGCTTTTTCGTGGCCCGGCTGCTTTCTCGGTAATGTTTACCTCTGTATTCAAATACCCTTTACCGCGAAAATAGTTTTTAATAATGTTTTCCGTCAGAATAATCAAATGGTTACTTACAACATCATCACTGGTTAGGTTTATCTTATCTTTCAGGTCATCCTGTGCGCTTTTTTTAATCCCTGTAAAAGAGTATTTGTTCAGCTTGGGCTTTTCATGGAGATAAATGTTGAGATAGATTGTGTCGCCTGTAATTTTTGTAGCAAGGATGCGGACATCATCAAAAAGTCCCTGGTTCCATAGGTTTCGGATGGCAGTGGTTATCTCATCGCCGGGTACTTTTATTTTTTCTCCTTTTTCAAGGTCCGACAGCATGATAACTACCGATTTATCTAAATAATCTTTCCCTGAGACACCGATTCCCCCAATAATAAATTTCCGGGGATGGTTGTAGCTAATCTCGGAAAGAAGTTTCCCCTCTTTCGATTGAGCATTTGCCAAAAAGGGCATAAAAATTAAACCTACAAAAACTAATAAAAGCCAAAACCAGCCGTTCTTACTCATCTTCATTCTGTTCTCCAAATTTTAATTGCTCTCTTGTTAAACCAAATCTTCTTTCTCTGCTTTGATATTCATGGATAGCTTCATAAAAATCTTCTTTTCCAAAGTCGGGCCATAATTTTGGTGAAAAGTATAACTCGGAATAAGCTACCTGCCACAAAAGAAAATTACTGATACGCTGCTCTCCACTGGTACGGATTAGTAATTCCGGATCAGGCATTTGAGAGGTATTCAGATATCCTGCTACGGTCTTCTCACTTATCGTTTCCATACGAAGCTTTCCGCTCTGTTGATCTCTTATCATTTTTTTTACAGCCTCTAATATTTCCCATCGACCACTATAATTCATGGCCAGGGTAAGTACCATTTTTCGGTTATTTCGGGTTTGTTCCATGGTGCTTTTCAGTTTTTCCCTGTTTATCTTCGGGAGGCCTTCCAGATTACCAATGGCATTGAGCCGGATATCATTTTTATTCAGCGTTGGGATTTCCTTCTCGATGGTTTCAACAAACAGATGCATCAAAGCCTCCACTTCCCCTTTAGGGCGGCTCCAGTTTTCGGTAGAGAAAGTGTAGAGTGTCAGAAACCGGATACCAATTTCTGCAGCAGCTTCCGCAATCTCGCGCACGGCATCTACCCCTTTGTGATGCCCAAAAGCCCGATCCTGTCCCTGCTTTCTGGCCCACCTTCCGTTCCCATCCATAATGATGGCCACATGAACCGGAAGTTTCTTTAAGTCTATGCGCTCTAAAATATCCATATTCTATACTACCGCTGGTCTTTACAACCACAGTTATTGTTAAACTCTATTTTATATGTCAAACTGATGTTGGCAAC
>CAZRAW010000011.1:0-5241 GCA_964598065.1 uncultured Lentimicrobiaceae bacterium | reverse complement strand
CGGTTACCAAAATTGTACCTGACCACTGCACCATAAGCCGGCTTGGGCATAACAAACGGGACCCATGGAACAATATCGCCATTGTAATATGCCACTCCTCCGGACAGGCCTGCTTCCAAAGAATGCTGTGCCTGCAAGGCCGTAGGAAACATCATCCCTGCCAAAAAAAGGAAAAGAATCTGTTTAAAAGTTATGGGTATAGGTTCTCTCATCTGTATGTTTGCTCCTGATTTTGAGCGGCAAATTTATTATTTTTTTACAATTGCCGGCAGCTTAATTCCGGCTGTCAACACCCCAAAGCAATTTCTCGCGTATAGTAGAAAAAAAATTTTGTCCCGGCATCTGAACCAGGTTGATTCTAAAATTGCATTTTTTTATAATTATCTCTTCTGATTTGTTAATGTGCCTCTGGCGCGAGTCCAATGACAATAAATATTTTTCTTCTCTTCCCTCTATTTTTATGCGTACTTCACTGCTGTCTTGGATAACGATGGGGCGTACGGTTAAATTGTGCGAAGCAATGGGTGCAATGACAAAGTTCTCAGACCCGGGTGTTAAAATAGGGCCGCCCACACTCATCGAATAAGCGGTGGAACCTGTGGGTGTGGCAATAATCAGCCCATCGCCCCAGTAAGTGTTTAAAAAAAGGCCGTTCACATAAACATGGATGGTTACCAGTGAAGTGTTGTTGTTACGATAAACGGTCAAATCATTTAAGGCAAAGTTTAATTTGCCGAAAAGTTCTCCTGGCTTTTCAAGCTTTAAAAGTGTTCGATGGTTAAGGCTGTAATTTCCGGTGTAGATGTGTTCGATTGCTTTTTTCATCTCAAGTCTGGAAACACTCGACAGAAAGCCCAGTCGCCCGAGATTGATGCCGAGAATAGGTACGCCCAAATCGTGTACGTAAGGGATGGCATCAAGTAATGTTCCATCACCGCCAATGGAAAACAGAAAATCCAGGTTTTCAATGTCTTTCGATTGGCTGAAAACTCCCGGTTTCGCCGCAAACTTTATATGTCCTTTTATCAGATTGTAATAGCTTTTATACACACAAAGCTGTGCTCCTTTATGGTGTAACTCATCAAAAAGCTGCTGAACATAGGGAGCCTGTTTCGGGTCAAACTGTTTACCAAAAATGACTATTTTCATGCAAAATGGACTTGTTTTGATGCAAATGTAGGTTAAAAAACAATATTTTAGCGCAAGTTTGTTTTAATTGCCACAGATAGAATTGCGGCAGATAATTATGTGGTTGTCTGTAATAGTGGTATTGCAGGCTTTTGCGACGTTTTTGTGCGAAAATTATAAAACGTAGCAGTGCTTGTTTTTTAACTTTTTTTTGCTTTTTGTAGTTGGTTGCTGTTGAAATGTTAAACCATGAAAAAGGTATTTTTTCTCTTTTTGTTTGTTTTTTTTGTTCATTTTCTGTTTGCACAGGATGTGAGAGTTGACCGCCTCTGCCGGCAAGCTTACGGACAGATTTTATCGCTCAGATTTGCTCCCGCCCGGAAACTGCTGAAAGCAGAAAGGCAAATCTATCCGGAAAATGTTTATGTGGATTATCTTGAAAATTACATTGATTTCCTGCGTGTTTTTATTGGCGAAAACCCGGTAGTGTTCCAGGATGTAAACGAAAGTTTTGGAACCCGCTACAATCGTGTAAAACAGTTGCCCGACACCAGCCGCTATAAAAATTTGCTACTAGCTAATATGAACATGCAATGGGCTTTTGCCCGGCTAAAATTCGGACAGTATTTCTCTGCAGCCTGGGAGTTGAACCGTGCCTACCGTATGCTGACCGATAATGTGGATCGTTTCCCCGGTTTTGTTCCCAATTACATTACCATGGGCGTTTTGCACGTAATGATTGGTCTGGTACCGGATAAATACGGATGGATGCTGAAGATTATTTCTATGAAAGGTAGTGTAGAGCAGGGGAAAGCTGAAATTTACAGTGTGCTCGATAATACTTTAAAAAATCCTGCAAATGCTTATCTGCGCGATGAAGCCCTGTTTTATCTCGGATTTATTGAACTCAACCTCTCGCCTGATCAAAAAGCCCTTGACAGGCTCTTGGTTTACCTGAATCAAACGAAAAAAGAGAATCTATTGATGGACTTTTTGAAAGTGGACATTCACATGCGTTACGGCCAAAACGATATCGCACTGCAACAGTTGAATAGTCTTCCACAGAGTCCTGATTATTTTCCGTTTTACTACCTCGATTATTTAAAAGGAGCGTGCTATTTGCGAAAACTGGAGTTGGATTCTGCGTCAGCATCCTACCGCTATTTTTTAAAGCATTTCAAAGGAATGAATTATATAAAGGATGCCTGGCGCAAGCTGGCATGGGCGGCTTTGTTGCAAAACAAACCGAAAGAGTATCGGCGGCTTATGGATTCGGTGACTGTTTATGGAGCCACCGAAGTCGGTGCCGATAAAGAGGCGCTGACAGAGGCTGCGTCCGGTATCATTCCCAATGTCAATTTAATACGGGCACGATTACTGTTTGATGGCGGTTATTATGCACGCGCCCAAACCATTCTTGATACCATGAACGTCAGCCGGCTGACCAAAGACGAGCAAACGGAACGACTCTATCGTTATGCCCGAATTGCACACCGGGAGAAAAAGATTCCTTTGGCAAAATCGGGATATCGCAAAACAATTGCGTTGGGAAGACTTTCTCCAAGATATTTTGCTGCCAATGCTGCGTTAAAACTGGGTGAGATTTACGAATCGGAAGACAGCCTTATGCTGGCGAAATATTTTTATGAAGAATGCCTCAACATGAATTTCGATGAGTATAAAAACAGTATCCGCGGTAACGCTAAAGAGGCTTTATCAAGAATTCAGAAGAAAATAGCAATATTTTACAGCCGATAGTTAAAGCTGAGAACAATGGAATGGTTATGGTAAACGTTTTTAACCGGATTGACTACAATATCTTTTGTTCCGTATAAGTAGTAATCCTTATTCATTTTGGAATAGACGTAAGCCAAATCGATGGAAAGGTTATTAAAATGAAATCCCAGGCCCCCTGAATAAGACTGCCGCATACCGTCATTCAAGTTACGGGCATACGGGCTGCCATAAACAGCGTAGCCGGCCCGGATGTCTGTCATACCAAAACGCCATTCTGTTCCTACCCGGATGTTATTCGTCGAGCGGAAATAATTTTTAATATTCCCATTCTCCGTTTGATAGTTGTAATCGGTTGAGTTGAATTTTGCATTTGCATAGTTGAGGTATTCGTATTCAAAGGAGAGGCTTCCCCTGTCGCCAAAAAGAATGCCCGCATCGGCAAGCAATTTCATGGGCGTATTCAGCCGATACTGGTAGGTTCCGGTAGGAGAGGAAACCGAGGCTGGGCTTGTCCATCCCAAATCGGCAAAAGTTGTGGTGTACCATGTATCACGCAGGTTGAAATACCAGGTGGGAGAATGATAAGCCACCCCAACGCGCAACCACTTTACAGGTTGAATAATAAGTCCGATTTTAATGTTTAAGCCTGTTCCTTTAGTTTCCAAGGTCTGGTCAAATTTCCAGCTTTTGAAGTAAGGAATTGTATCCGCCACATCACGTTCGGAGTAGTATGAGGTACTGGAGTAATGTAAAGCATCAATACCGATAGTTGCGCCGAGGTAAAGAAAATTGTTATAATTGGCAGAGAAAGAAAAAAACCATTCATTCACCGACCCCCTTGTTTGCAGTTGCTCACGCTGGTAAGTTCCTCCGAAAGGAACGGGTGAGTAATACCAATCCGGATAGCCGGGGATGGTATCGATAAGATAGAGTTGCCAGGCCGGATTTAAATCAAACGAATAGTTATTATTTTTGTCATTTGCAATATCTGCGTAATTTACACCATCAGCATTTTCAAGATAGACATCTAATCTGGAATTTTTTGTGTTGGGGCCCTGCATGTTCAGGTTTGAGTTAAAATTATTCAGTCGGTTCATCCCAAAAGAAAACTGCATGAATTTCCATCCTTTTCCACTTTTTGGCCCCAACCGGATGGCGCTTACATACCCCAGGTTGCTGAAGTTAATAGTAGTACTGTTATCCGATGATGGGGTGGAATTATACACGGAGCTAATATCACGGATGTTTATTTCCGGGCTAATGGAGTAATAACTTTCTCTGAAAAGTCCCATTCCGGCGGGATTGGTGGACGCCGTGGAGAAGTCGGCACCCAATGCGCCAAATGAACCTCCCATAGCCATACTACGGGCTGTCCCTTCATAAAAATTCTGTGAAAAGAGCAATGCATCGTCTGCTGTTTGAGCATAAAGCGAAAATGTGAATAATACAAAAACTGTTATGGCAAATATTTTTTTCATAATTAAAATGTGTTTGTTACCTAATTTTAAAAATATTTTCAGGATTTTATCGTCTTATTCCTCCCGAACCGGAACTTCTTCTACCGCCGCCACCTGAACCTGATGAAGAACCTGTCCTGACTGGTGGTGGTGCTGAAAAAGACCGTGTGGGCGCTGAAAAAATTCGTGTAGATCCTGAACCGGAATAGCTTCTTCTAACCGGGGCACGGAAAATGTTGGGCGAAGAGAAAGAGCGGGTGGGGGCATTGTAAACCCTAATGCGCGAACGCGACCTATTGCCCCGGTAAACCGAATTTCTGGTGCCGGCAGGACGATAAATATTTTGTCTGCGCATGATTTGCGGACGCTGTCTGCTGTTTCGCGAACTAAATCCCCGGATATTTCTATTTCCCGGACGTGTCGGGGCCCGGTAAAATTCCTTACTGCTGCGTGGAGAACGTGATTCCAGACTTTGATATTGTTTGGGTTTTTGAAATCTTGGTCTTGGCATGTTTTCTTCCTGCCTGTAAGCAGGAGGTCTGCGATATCTAGCTTCCTTGTTGTTCCTTGCTTCGGAAATGCCAAAGTGAGTATTTCTGTTTCCAACGGCTTTTCCGGAGGGCTTGTTTAGTTTTCCCTGAGCATGCATCTCTTCCAGGCGCTTTTTGGCCAGTTCAGGACTGAAACGCATAGAGCCTGCCGGACGGACGTTAGTGCTACCGGGTTTAATCAGCTTACCATTAGGGTTTATAGGAACCCGTTTCCCGGAAGTCGTACGGGAAACCCTGGCAGACTTGGTGCCATGATTGGGATAAACACCTGAACCACCGGCAGCAGTACTACGGGGAATAGAAGATCCGCCACCCCGGAATATTCTTGGCTGGTAAATAGTAGCACCTCCGTATCCGTAATCAGAATA
>CAZRAW010000010.1:0-31764 GCA_964598065.1 uncultured Lentimicrobiaceae bacterium | reverse complement strand
ACCTGCCCATGGAATATTTACCCCGCTACAGCCATTTGGTTTCGGCGGAATGGGTGAAAACACTCCTTTCGGGAAACAGGCCACAGGAATATGATAATGACAGATTTGTGGTAGTTCATGCCCACTACCGCAACCGTGACGCTTATCTTTCCGGACATATTCCCGGCGCTATTGATATGGATACGCTGGCGCTGGAAGCTCCCGAAACATGGAACCGCCGCCCGCCGGAAGAGCTGAAAGCTGCGTTGGAGCAACATGGTATCACCGCCGACACCACGGTGGTTTTATACGGAAAATTTATGCATCCCGACAATGCAAACGACTTTCCGGGCAGCGCCGCCGGACATATCGGCGCTATCCGTAATGCTTTTATCATGATGTATGCCGGAGTAAAAGATGTACGGGTACTGAACGGCGGTTTCCAGTCGTGGAAAGATACCGGTTATGCAATAAGTACCGAAGATGTGCCCAAAAAGCCGGTGGCTGACTTTGGAGCGCCTATTCCGGGCAGGCCGGAGCTAACAGTGGACATTCCCGAAGCCAAAGAGATACTGAAATCCAAAGACGCCGAGCTGGTTAGTGTGCGCAGCTGGCCGGAGTACATTGGCGAGGTGAGCGGATATAACTACATCGAGAAAAAAGGACGTATTCCGGGTGCCATCTTCGGAAATTGCGGCTCGGATGCTTACCACATGGAAAACTACCGGAATGTGGACCACACCACCCGCGAGTTTCACGAAATTGCCGCCCAGTGGGAAGAAGCCGGTATCTCTCCTGAAAAACATTTGGCTTTTTACTGCGGCACCGGCTGGCGGGGCAGCGAAGCTTTTTTCAATGCCTGGCTCATGGGCTGGCCCCGCATTTCCGTTTTCGACGGCGGCTGGTTTGAATGGAGCAACGACCCGGCAAATCCTTATGAGACAGGTATTCCGGAAGATTAAGTTACCGGGCAGGCAACAGAAAGACAAACACAAGAACAGCATGGTTACCCGCTTGTTGCCTAAAGTCAATTTATCTCAACAAAAAAAGCATAGTCCATCCTCTTGCCACAACTTTCGGATTGCGAATCCGGTAGCATTTCAAATGTGGCCTTAACCGGGAGACGCCTAACGAATCAGTAAAACTACAGTATCACGAAATATTATTCACTCAATAGCCGGGGTCACCTGATTTTAAATACACAAGCCTCGAGCTCGAACATTCTGAACCAAACACTTGACTTTATTGACAGGCCCTATTTACATTCGTTCGGATTTCTTGTCAAAGCCGAGACACGCTCCATCCGGACGTTCCTGGACACGCTGATAGTTTGCCGGCATTGTATTGATGCAGGAATAGAAAAGCAGAGAAAAGCGGACAGGCTGCGACTTTCAAATGTCTAAATCTTTTTCATGGATTGTTTCGGCAGCCAGCCGATACTACCGTTTTGCAGCTTGATTTTTTCCCAGCCATCGACCTCGTCGAGCAACCTGACTTTGGTACCCTCATGAATAACAAACAAATCCACCGAGTTAGGAGTGGGTGAGCTCTTAGCAGTGACAGTCGGCGTAAAAATAATGGCTTCGCTGTGATGTTGCGAATAGTAAGCTTTTTGCGATGCCAGTCCAAACGCCACAATGGAGGCTACTAACAAAAGCACCCCGAAAAAGAAAGACAACTCCCGGTTTCGTCGTCCCCGGGATAAAATAAACAGGCCTAAAAGAAAGACAAACAGCGCAAAGGAAACGAGAGAAAGAACAGCCCACGTGTTGGCATTAAAAAGATCATAGAAATAGTTCCACCACCGTTTCAAAAACATTTCGGGCACCTTTTCAATTTTATCGGGAATCATGGTGTTGGCCAGGTTCAGATTGTATTGAATGTCTGCATTATTGGGGTCCAGCTTTTTAGCTTTTTCATAATAAAGAATCGCCGAAGGCATATCTTTTTTCCGGAAATAAGCGTCTCCGAGGTTGAAATAAAGCGTAGGCGAAACCAATCCCTGTTTCAGCACACGATTGTACATATTTACAGCTGAATCGTACTGTTGATGGTCATACGCACGGTTAGCCCGAACCATCAGCGAATCAGGGTTGATGGCTGAAGCATGGATTGAAAAAGCCACCAAAGTCAAAAATAAAATATGTTTTAGTATCCGTTTCATTTGTCAACTTATTTTAAGGACTTTTCGGCCTGCATAATAGCGTGCAAAGTTTCCGAATAAATATTTTCCATCTTGCCTTTGGTATCACCCGGGGCAAAACGTGCGTATTCGATACTGTTCATCGTATCCATGAAAGCTTTTATCGTTTCACCGGCTACCTGTTTTTGCTCCAGCATCTCTTTCACCGTCTCCATGGAAAGCTCGGCTTTTTGCAAATCAAACTTATCGGAGATATATCCCCATAAAGCCTGCGCAATTTCATCGTAAAAGGCTTTATCATTACCCTGTTTTTTCATCTTTTGTGCCCTTGTGAGCCGGCTACGGGCCATCTTCTGTGCCTTGCGGTTCTTAATTAGCGACACATTTGCTTTACGTTTTTTCATTCCGTTCCAAAGGAGAAGAATCAACAACAACAACAACACGGGCAACGCCAGCAACACATAGTACAAGGTTGTTCCGAAAAGGTAGTCGCTGGCAATTCGCAAATCAAACGACCCTTCTTTGATGTGCCGGATGTCTCTGCCGAGAATATGAATACCCTGCTGGTTGGTAGTTGTATATACCACGCCGAGACCTTTTCCCTCTTTTACATGAATATGAAAGGCTTTTGACTGATAAACATGGTATTGCCTGTCACCGGGATTAAAAAAACAGAACTTTACCGGTTTGATGGTAAAATCACCGGGGTTACGGGGAATGGCAAGATAATCAAACTCTTTTGTTCCCGAAACACCATTACCGGAATTATTGATGTTCGTCGTTATTTTTGGGGAATAAGTTTCAAAATCAGAGGGAAATTTCACCGAAGGCGCACTCACCAGTTCAATGTTTCCGCTTCCGCTGATAATAATTTTGAGCGTGAGGGCATCGTTGGTGGTCAAATTGGTTTTGTCGATATTGCTTTTGAAAGTATAATTGCCAACGGCACCTGAAAAACAGCTCGGTTTCCCTTTAGTGGGAAGCGGTTTCACATTGAACCACAGCGCATTGGAAACCAGTGTCTTCTTTACGTTTCTCACATTCTGATTAAAAAAAGGACTATTAAAAAAGGAGTTAAACGGATTACCGGAATTACCGGATGGACTTTTCACCCGGATTTGCACGGAACAATCCAGGTGCATGGGGTCGATCACCAGTTTTCCGGTTTGCTGAGGTATCAGAGCCAGTTTACGAATCACCGCCACCACATACTTCTGTCCGTTAATGATTTCGTTATGTTGCTGCAAAGTAGAATTATTAGCAAGCAAATCTTTCGACCAAAAGCCTTTAAAAGAAGCCACCTCGTTAATACTCAGGTTTGTCACCGGAACACGGGTATAAATACGATAGGTAACCACCACCTGCTGACCGAGATAGGGATGGGTATTATTCACCGTGGCTTTAATGAAAACATCTTTGCTGCTTATTTTGGCATTGGAGGTTGCCTGGGTTCTTCCGGAGACAGCTCCCGCCCTGTTTTGCGATGGGGCGCCCGAACTGCCTGTTTGGTTTTTTGCAGACGCATTAGCTTTCAGAACTCTAATTTTAAGTATGTTGGAAGAATATCTTTTGCCTTTCACCCTAACCGTTGCCGGTCCGATGGCAATTACGCCGGGCTTGGTAGCCATAACAATGAAGGAATAAGTCATTGTGTATGACTGGCTCATTTTTCCGTTTATGAACTGGATGCTGGAACTGCTCGAAGTATTGGGACCGGATAAAATTTCCAGGCCGCCAAAATCGGCGGGAGGTGTAAAATTCCTGCCGTTGGCATTCACCTCAAACATAATCTGAAACTGCTGCCCAACCAAAACCTGCTGCCGTGCCTCTGCGGTAAAAGTAACCTCTTTACCGGCCCAGGCACCCTGCGACATAAACAACAACAGAAAAATAATATAAAATCCCCTCTTTTTCATCTAAGCCATAAATTTTATTCAAAAATAAGGATTATTTCCATTGCGGTTTTCTATCAAATATTGCACCATAACGAGCATCATCGTTCCTCCTCTACCAATTAATAACATTTGGTTTCGCTTTTGCTGCCTCTGCTTTTGCTTTGGCTCTTTCAAGCTTTTCAAGCGTGTTCTTCTCACTATTTTTCAAAGCATTCAAAATCCGCTGAGCCTCCTGCGGTGAAATTTGATGTTGTTTTTTCTGTCCGTTCTTATTTTGGTTTCCCTTCTGATTCTGAGGCTGCTGTTTATTCTTATTTTTCTTGTTATTTTGATTTTTCTTGTTTTTGTTTTTGTTCTTGTTCTTGTTCTTGTTCTTTTTGTTCTGCTTTTGTTTCTTTTTTTGTTGTTTTTGTTTTTTCAGCATTTTACGGGCATACACCAGGTTATACTTGGCGTTCATATCTGCAGGCTGTTGTTTCAAAGACTGAATATACGAACCGATACTCTTTTCATACTGTTTTTGCTGCATGAAAGTATTCCCGAGATTATACCATGCATTGGCTTTATATCCAGGCTTTTTAGTCTTTTGAACCAGGTTTTTAAAAAAGTTCTCTGCTCCTTTGTAATTTTTCTCCTGATAAACAGCATCGCCAAGATTAAAAGTGCTCTTTTCGTATTTTGGATTTCTCGCCTGTGCTTTACGATATTGCACCTCAGCCTCGGAAAATTTCTTCTGCTCATACAGTTTATTTCCCTTTCGTATAAGAGTCCTCGCACTTTGTGCGGAAGCTCCGGCCGAAATAAGTCCCAGCATCAGGATTAAAAACAATTTTATTTTTTCTTTCTTTCTCATTTTCCAAAAAAATCAATTTTTTCAGCCCACTTTGACTTACGCTCAATCAACAACAATTCCGCAACAAGGAAGAAGAAAGCAATAGCGAGAAGCAGTTGAAAATGATGCGCATAATCGGTAAACTGTTTGGTGGCCAGTTCCTGTTTTTGAATGTGGTTGATATTTTTTAAGATTTTTGACAACCCCACACTGGCATTGTTGGCGCGGGCATAAGTTCCATGACCTGCGCTGGCAATTTCCTGCAACATCTGTTCATTCAATCTGGTAATAACCACTTTACCCTGTCTGTCTTTCAAAAAAGTTCGGTTACCATGCGCATCGTAAATAGGAATTGGCGCCCCTTCGGGCAACCCCATGCCGATGGTAAATACTTTAATGCCTTTCTCAGCAGCCATCCTGGCAGCCTGCACCGGATTACCCTGATGATTCCCGCCATCGGTGATAACGATAATCGCTTTATTGTGTTTATCCTTTTCAAAGGAGGTTGTGGCCAAATTGATGGCCGAGCCAATGGCTGTTCCCTGCACGGGAACAATTTTGGTATCCACCGACGAAAGAAAAAGCTTTGCAGCAGAATAATCGGTTGTGAGTGGCAGCAGCCTGTAAGCACGTCCGGCAAAAACTATCAATCCGATTCGATCGCCATTCAGTTTATCTATCAGATTGGAGACAGCCATTTTTGCCCGGCTGAGCCGATTGGGTTTAATGTCTTCGGCCAGCATGGAATTAGATACATCCAAAGCTATGTACAAATCAATACCCTTCCGTTTCACGGTTTCCACTTTTGTACCCACCTTGGGGTCAATAATGCCGGAAATCATAAAAAACAGGGCAAAGAGTAATAGCAAAAACCGTAAGGCCGGCCGTGTAGCGGACTGATGTCTTATCAAATGCACCATCAGTAATCTGTCGCCGAACCGTTTGGTTGTCCGCCTTTTCCAGCCATTAAAAAGCCAGTAAATTAAGATGAAAAACAGCAGCAGCAGGTAAGCCCAAAAAAACTCTATATGTTCAAATTGAATCATCTTTCCCTCTTTGTTTTACGGTAACCTTCTAAAAAATATATATCTTAAAGTTATCTCCAGCACAAAAATCAACAGAGCCGCCAACGCAAACGGAAAATACAGTTCATATTTTTTGCGAAACTGTTGTACACTAATTTTCGATTTTTCCAGTTTATCAATCTCCTTAAAAATGGTTTTTAGCTTATTATTATTATTAGCCCGAAAATATCTCCCGCCTGTTTCCTTTGCAATCTCTTTCAACAGCGCTTGATCAATCTGCACTTTCATTTGCTGCATTTGGATGCCATAGGGTGTCTGTACCGGATAAGGGGCATAGCCATACGTACCTATGCCAATGGTATAAACCCGTATTCCGTACATTTTGGCAAGTTCGGCAGCAGTTTCCGGGTCGATAGCACCGGAATTGTTCATCCCGTCAGTAAGTAACACAATCACTTTCGAGCGTGCTTTTGAATCTTTCAGCCGGCTGACTGCCGTAGCCAGTCCATCACCAATGGCTGTCCCACCCTGAATCATACCGCTTTTCACCTCTTTCAGGAGGCTTATAAGGACGGAATGGTCAAGGGTAAGCGGGGCTTGTGTAAAGGCAACCCCACTGAAAATCACCAGCCCGATACGGTCGTTAGGGCGGCCCTTGATAAACTGAGCGGCAATTCTCTTGGCCGCGCCAATACGGTCGGGCTGGAAATCGCGGGCACGCATACTTCCCGAAACATCGAGAGCAATTACGATGTCAATTCCCTCAATATTAATGTTACTCTTTGAGGATATCCTTTGTGGCCTGGCAAGCGCAATAATCAGCAGCGACAATGCCAGCATACGCAACGCAAATAAGCTGTGAATGAGTCGCGTTTTCAACGAAGGCGAAGTCCCTTCAAAAGGTTTCAGCCCCGAAAAAAGAAGCTCGGGAGTGCTTTTGCGAAAGCGATACACATACCAGGCAATCAGTGCCGGTATCAGCAGGAACAGATAAAAATAATCGGGGCTTCTCCATGTGTCTATGCCAAACATCGCTATTTCTCCTTCTTATTTTCCGGTTGTACTTTTTCTTCCGTTTGCCCTTTATTCTCTGCCTGTGCCTCATCTCCCTGCGTTTGTGCCGGTTCTTCCTGCGGTATAACTTTGGTTTCATTAACAAAATCAAGGCAGTAATTCAGACTCGTATCATTTTCCAGCGGCGAGGGTTTCAACTTGGCAAATTTCACAAGGTCGGCCAGTTCAAAAGCACTCCGGGCCTTTGCCAGCGCCTCTTTATTTACCGTTTCTTTTTCCAGATTTCGCATAATCTCTCCGGTGGTCATCTCCCGGGCATCAAACAGAAACCGCCGTGCAAAATAATTACGCATAATGTCAGTAATGGCCGTGTGGTATGCCTTCAGCTTACCAGCCTGCCACAACCTGGAGAGCCTGACTTCTTCCAATCGCTGAATAGCTTCCTGATCCGGCGGCAACTTGGGTTTGGGTTTACGGGCAAACAGCGGCTGGTTCTTTCTTCGCTTGCGCAGATACAATACAAAGAAAATTATACCTGCCAACAACAAAAGTCCCAGTAAAATCCAGGGTAAAATTTCTCCGAGTGTATAAGGTTCAGCCATCGGCCCTTTGATAGCTTTAAAGGCTTTGGTAGTATCCACCTTTGGAGCATAAACCTGCAAAAACAAATCTTGCGTGGCAACATTTTCAGTTTTATGGCTACCGGGTAATTGCACCTGAAATTTTAGTGGGGTGATATTAAAATAGCCCGAATCAAAAGAGGTAATCACCAACCGGCGTTTCAGGTTCAGGATATTATGTTCTATCGTGCTTTCGGTTTTTCCACGTTTAATGATTTCCACGTGAGGAACCAGCGTGTCATTCAGTACAGGCCAGGTTACCTGCGATCCGGCAGGCACTTTCAACGTGAGGTTCAGGCCAATCTGGTCACCAATCATAATAGCATTTGTATCCAGCGAAGCAGTTGCATTCAGCGTCTGCCCGCGGACAACTGTAAAAGCTGTTAGCATCAATATCAGTAACCCCGCATTTTTAACTTTCCTCATTTTCATAGTTATTGTTAACTTCTTGCCTCCCTTTTCCTGAACATGTTCATAAGCGGTTTCACATAATCTTCGCCCGTGTAAGCTTTTACCACGTCAACACCCATTCGCGAAAAAAGGGCATCCAACTCCTGACTTTTTTCGGCAGCCCACCGGCTCAGCTGACGACGCACGGAAGCGCTTCCCGTATCTATCCACATTTGTTTTCCGGTTTCCGCATCCAGCATACGCACCATCCCCACATTGGGCATAATTGTTTCCCTGCGGTCCGTTACACGAATGGCGATAAGATCGTGCTTATGATTGGCAATCTGCACGGCTTTTTCGAAACCGTCGTCCATAAAGTCGGAAATCAAAAAAGCAGTAGCCCGTTTTTTAATCACATTGGTCAGGTAACGCAGGGCCTCGGCAATATTGGTTCCATTATTTTCGGCTCTGAAATCAATCAGCTCCCTGATAATCCGCAAAATGTGTGAAGAACCTTTTTTTGGAGGAATAAATTTTTCGATTTTATCGGAAAAGAAAATTACCCCCACTTTATCGTTATTCTGAATGGCTGAAAAAGAGAGCGTTGCGGCCATTTCGGTAATCATCTCCTGTTTTAGCTGGCCGTGGGTCCCGAACAGATTTGAGCCTGATACATCAATGAGCAACACGACCGTCAGCTCACGCTCTTCCTCGAAAACCTTGACAAACGGATGGTTAAAACGCGCCGTAACGTTCCAGTCGATGCTGCGGATGTCGTCGCCAAACTGGTATTCACGCACTTCACTAAAAGCCATTCCGCGCCCTTTAAAAACACTATGATATTCGCCTGAGAAAATCTGTTTGGACAATCCCCGTGTTTTAATCTCTATCTTCCTAACCTTTTTAAATAATTCCTGTGCTTCCAATTTGCCTCTGTTTTATGCTATCCGCAAAAGTTATTCATAGAATAATTCCTTAAACCAATTAGAATCTAACGGTTTATGGCACTTCAACCGAATTCAGAATTTCGTTGATAATGTCTTCGCTGGTGATATTTTCAGCTTCGGCTTCATAGGTCAGGCCGATACGGTGGCGCATTACATCGTGGGCAATGGCGCGAATATCCTCGGGAATGACATAGCCACGCCTTCTGATAAAGGCCAGCGCCTTGGCTGCCAACGCGAGGTTGATACTTGCACGCGGCGAGGCGCCAAAGGAAATCATGCCCGAAAATTTTTCCAAATGATACTCATTCGGATAACGGGAGGCAAAGACAATATCGGTTATATAATTCTCAATTTTTTCGTCAAGATAAATCTGTCTCACAAGCTCTCTTGCTTTCAGCACATCTTCCGGTTTCAGAATCGTATTTGTTTTGGCATAAACATTGGTAATGTTCTGACGCAGAATCTGTTTCTCCTCAGATTTTTTAGGATAGTTAATTACCACCTTCAACATAAAACGGTCTATCTGGGCTTCCGGAAGCGGATAGGTTCCCTCCTGCTCGATGGGATTTTGTGTTGCCATAACGAGGAAAGGCTCTTCTAACATGAAAGTGTTGTCGCCAATAGTAACCTGACGCTCCTGCATGGCTTCGAGCAAAGCACTCTGCACTTTTGCAGGCGAACGGTTAATCTCATCTGCAAGGATAAAATTGGCGAAAATGGGACCTTTTTTCACAACAAATTCCTCATTTTTCATGCTGTAAATGAGCGTCCCCAACAAATCGGCAGGCAACAAATCTGGTGTAAACTGAATCCTGCTGAATTTGGCATCAATAATATTGGCCAGTGAAGTGATTGCCAGCGTTTTTGCCAGGCCGGGAACCCCTTCTAACAAAATATGTCCGTTGCCGAGAAGGCCGATGAGCAAACGTTCGGTCATGTGTGTCTGTCCCACAATTACCTTATTCATTTCCAGTTTTACCATATCGATAAACTGGCTCTCTTTTTGAATCTTTTCGTTTAGTTCGCGAATGTCCGTTTCTAACATGGGTATTATTTTTTTCAATTTGGTTGTGCAAATATATAAACAGGCTTGTAATTAGTTTGTTAATGTTTGTTAAAGGGAAATAGAAAATGTTAATGGCAACAGGAATTCGCTTGACCAGACATTTGGAAACAACAACCGTACATGTTGTTTTCTGTTTTTGCAAATAATAGTAAATAAATTTCAAAATGTGTAAAAGAAGGCCTTGTATTTTCCGGCTTTGTGGTCTCACGATAAGAAGACCAGGGTTGTTAAAAAATAAAAGATGCGGAAACAAGTCGCTAAAACCGACATTTTCTTATACTTGCAATTTAATTTGATAACCGATAATTTTTCAATGATATGGCTCAAAGTAACGAAGGCTGGGGTTCCCGTGTCGGATTGATTTTAGCAATGGCGGGAAACGCAGTAGGACTGGGGAATTTTTTACGATTTCCCGTTCAGGCAATTCAAAATGGCGGCGGAGCTTTTATCATCCCTTATTTTGTCTCTTTTTTGCTTATGGGACTTCCTCTATTGTGGGTAGAGTGGGCCATGGGCCGGTTTGGCGGCATTAGAGGACACCATTCCACTCCGTTTATTCTGGACAGTATGTCCAAGAAAAGATTGTGGAAATATGTTGGCGTTTTCGGGATTTTTACCAATCTCGGAATTCTTGCTTACTACACTTATATTGAATCATGGACCTTATCTTATACCCTTGAATCGTTAACCCAAAGTTTTACCGGCAAGAGCATAGGACAGGTCAGTGCAATGTTTGACCGCTATGCCGGAATTCATGGTACGATGACTGATGCTTTGGTAAATATTAACATTCCCGGTTGGGCAATAGTGGCATTTCTAATAACTTTAATACTAAATATATATATTCTGTCCAAAGGATTAAGCGGAGGAGTTGAAAAAGTGGCTAAAATAGCCATGCCGCTTCTTATTGTTTTCGGTGTTTTCCTTGCCATAAGGGCTGTTACGTTGGGAAGTACTGGTACAGCAGGATGCGCTACCTGTAACTCACATGTCGGACTTGACTTTTTATGGAAGCCTAAACTTAACAGTCTGGCCAATCCCAAGGTATGGCTTGCGGCTGCAGGACAAATCTTTTTTACTTTATCGGTTGGTATGGGTACAATTCACTGTTATGCCGCTTATGTTAAGAAAAACGATGACATTGCGCTAAATGCTATGTCTGCAGGTTGGATGAATGAATTCGTGGAAATTGTTTTGGGGGCTTCCATTGTCATTCCTATTGCCGTTGGATACATGGGGCTCGATTGGGTTAAAGAAAATGCAGGCTTTATGATGGCTTTTAAAACTATGCCTTTCCTGTTCAGTCGATGGGGATCTATTTTAGCAACTTTGTCGGGGGTAGCCTGGTTTGGATTATTGTTTTTTGCCGGAATAACCAGTTCGCTCGCTATGGGGACTCCTTTTATGGGATTCGTCGAAGATGAATTTGGCTGGGGTAGGAAAAGAAGCGCTATTGTTCTCGGTATCATTGTTTTAATCTTGGCTTTACCCACTATTTTCTTTTTTGAAATGGGCGTTTTAAACGAATATGACTACTGGACAGGAACCGTTTCTCTCGTTATTTTTGCTTCAGCTGAGATCATTTTGTTTTCATGGGTTTTTGGAATTGACAAAGGCTGGAAAGAAATCACCCGGGGTTCAGATATTAAGGTGCCTCATTTTTACAAATTTATTATCAAATGGGTTACCCCGGTTTTTATATTGACTATTTTCGTTACTTCCCTTTTCAAACCCCTTCATGGAGAAATGAGTGACTGGAAAATAGCTTTTCATCAATTGTTTACACATGGGACCTGGCCATGGGCCAATGATAGTATTATTGCTCAGGCATTTCATCTGAACCAAAAATGGATTTGGTTTAAAATGGGTCATCCCACTGTTATGTTTTATAAAGATATGTCACGACTTCTGCTGACCCTTACTTTTGTCGGGTTATCTGTTTTGGTGTATATTGCTGCAAAGAAAAAAAGAAAAACCGCTAAAATTACTAAACCATGAGCACAGGAGCATTGATTTTTATGGTGGTTGTTCAAGCAACCGTTACCATTATTACCGCTTATTTTTTCATTAAGGTGCTGAG
The DNA here is from genome assembly GCA_964598065.1 of uncultured Lentimicrobiaceae bacterium. GTDB lineage: Bacteria > Bacteroidota > Bacteroidia > Bacteroidales > F082 > Sulfidibacterium. Next base: position 19,773 of record CAZRAW010000010.1, on the reverse strand, counting down.
AGCACCCAAAAAACCCGGTGATAACAAGGAAGAAGAATAGCCTGATGACCGGAGCTGTTATTTTTTCTGTCATTTTGCGATAAAATCACTATTTTTGGGTTCAGTTGAAAACCCGGAAAATTTCCCGGATACCTTTTCTCAATTCTATGCGTAAAAAAATTCGATATTGGATTCGTGATTTTTTCACACTGAACAAAAGCGAGCAGCGGGGCATCATTGTTTTGTTGGTTATAATCCTTCTATTGCTGTTTTTCAATTTGCTGTTACCAAATTTTGTCTCACATAAAAAAAGCGAATTCAGAACTTACAACCGGGAAGTGTCACAGTTTCTCCGGACACAAAAATCCTTAACCGATTCTTTACAGCTTATTCATTTACAGAATATCGGCAAGCTAAGCCCTGAGCAGGCAGATGCAAAATTGCATCCCGTTCCTTTTGACCCCAACCACCTTTCCGTCGAGAAGGGATTACAGATAGGACTGAGTGTCCGGCAGGTAAAAACCATACAGCATTACATAGCAAAGGGAGGTCGCTTTCGCAAAAAGAGAGATTTGAAAAAAATGCATGGCTTGTCTGCTGTGGAATATAGTATTCTTGAACCTTATATCCGGATAGCGCCGTTCAAAAATTCTATACACAACGGTTATCAGTCTAAAAAACAACCAAGCCGCATGAAAGTGGAAATCAACTCGGCGGATTCGGCTGCGTTGGTACAAAAACTTCAACTGCCACCATGGCTGGCGCGCCGGATTTTGAAATACCGTACGTTGCTCGGCGGTTTTTATTCCCGCACACAATTACGCGAGGTTTACGGAATGAAAACATCGACTTATGATGCCATAAAGCCATTTGTGCGTATAGATACATCTAAAATCAAAAAAACAGACCTGAACACCGTCACTTTCAAGCAGCTTTTGCATCATCCGTACATCAGCTATGAAACCACAAAAAAACTTGTTAATGCCCGCAGGGAAGCATACGGTTTCAGCAACTTCCGTCAGGTAAAGAAGCTGACAGGACTTCCGGATACGCTGTTGAACAAAATTCGGCATTATTTGTATCTTCGCCCCTTAAAAAATTAGCCGAAACCAAAATGAGCAGAATCACCGCAACTATCAAAAAACTCCCCCGTACTTTTTGGGTTGCCAATAGCCTTGAATTAATAGAACGCTGGGCATGGTATGGGTTTTTCATGCTTTTCGCCAATTATCTGACCAAATCAACCGACCTCGGCGGTTTGCAGTTTTCCCAGACGGAAAAAGGGATGATTATGGGAATCGGTACTGGTATTCTCTATTTTTTGCCTGTCATAACCGGCGCTATTGCAGATAAATACGGCTACAAAAAGGTTCTTTATATTGCCTTCTCTGTTTATACTACAGCTTTTATTTTCCTGCCCATGTTCCACAGTTTCACCGGCGTTTTTATCATGTATCTCTATCTTGCACTCGGTGCGGCTTTGTTTAAACCCATTGTCTCCGCTACAGTTGCTAAAACTACAAACAATGAAACGGCGTCCATCGGATTTGGAATTTTTTATCTGATGGTTAATCTTGGCGCATTTTTCGGCCCCATGGTAACGCTGCTTTTCAAAAACACTTCTTACAAAATGGTTTTTGATATTTCCGCAGGAATCATCGCTTTGAACTTCATCCTCTTATTCTTTTACAAAGAGCCGGGAACCCGTGAAAAATCCAGTGAAACCCTCGGCCAGTCATTGGCTAAGGTTTTCAAAAATATCGGACTGGTATTGAAAGATTTTAAGTTTGTCACTTTCCTTTTGATTGTTGCCGGCTTTTGGACCATGTATAATCAACTGTTTTTTACCCTGCCTGTATTTATTATGCAATGGGTGGACACCCAGTCGCTTTACAATTTTTTCAGTCACTCCATCCCCTTTATTGCCGACAATTACAGTCATGGCAATCAAATAGATGCGGCGTTTATAACCAATCTTGATGCCTTTTTTATTATTGTGTTTCAAATTGTTATTTCTACTGTTGTGATGCGCTGGAAGCCCCTTGGAACAATGGTTACAGGCTTTATTATCAGCTCTTTCGGTATGGCATTGTCTCTTCTTACGCAAAATGTTATGTTTACCGTAGTTGCGATTTTTATTTTCTCTGTGGGAGAGATGACAGCTTCTCCGAAGATTACGGAATACATTGGTCGCATTGCACCGCACGACAAGAAGGCGCTGTACATGGGCTACTCTTTTATTCCGGTATTTATCGGGAATATTTTTGCCGGGATTATTTCCGGACCTGTTTACCAGAATATGTCGGACAGACATACGTTGCTGGTTAGAGAGGTGCTTGCACGCGGTATTCATCTGCCGAAAAATCTGACACACCATCAATATTTCCTGCATGCAGCCCAAAAGATGAACCTGAGTCCCGAAGGTCTGAAGCATTTGTTATGGCAACAGTATAATCCTTCACATATCTGGATAGTGATTTTTTTCATAGGCATTGGTGCTGCCACATTATTATGGCTTTATAACCGTTTTATCGTCAAAAATGTTGCCTATTAAGCCGGTTTCGGACAAAGAATTATTTAGAGTCTTTGCAAGACCGGAAAGTAATGCCAAAAGGTTTATTTTTGTGCCGAAAAGTTATCCGGACAAAGCAATTCTATACACTTTTTTCGTTGATTTACTTAAGATAACTTTTCCCCCCTTAAAAAATTAACTGAATCAAAATGAACAGGATCAGTACAACTTTCAAAAAATTCCCAAAGACTTTCTGGATTGCCAACACCATGGAGCTTTTTGAGCGCTGGGCATGGTATGGTTTGTTTGCAGTATTAGCGCTCTATCTAACCCAGTCAACGGATACCGGTGCACTGGGTTTTACCCAGTCGCAGAAGGGAACCATGATGGGGACGGTAACAGCTATCCTATATTTCCTGCCGCTGTTTACCGGAGCGCTTGCCGACCGGTTTGGATACAAGAAGATGCTCATTATCGCTTTTGTTATTTATTCGTCAAGTTATCTACTTATGGGGCAGGCTAGAAGCTATACCGCCGTTTATGGTGCTTTTTTGCTCGTTGCATTGGGGGCAGCCCTTTTTAAACCCATTGTTTCTGCCACAGTAGCCAAAACTACGGACGAAACGACTTCCTCCATTGGATTTGGTATCTTTTATATGATCGTGAATATTGGCGGATTTATAGGCCCTGTTTTCTCTTCAAAATTAAGACACATATATGGTTGGCACATTGTTTTTATTATGGCGGCTTCAGCCATAGCTGTAAACATTTTGCTTGCTCTGATTTTCTACAAAGAGCCCGGGCGGGTGAAAAATACGGATCCTTTTTGGCCTTCCATTACCAAATCACTCAGGCATATTGTCACGGCTTTATCAGATGTGAAACTTACCGTTTTCCTTATTATTATGATCGGTTTCTGGACGATGTTCAACCAGCTGTTTTATACCCTTCCCAATTTTATTTACCAATGGGTGGATACCTCTATGATTTATCAATGGATACATGGGTTTTCTCCTGACATGGCGGCAGCATTTGGTACAGAAAAAGGCATTATTGCTCCTGAAATGTTGGTCAACCTCGATGCCGGCTTTATCATCCTGTTTCAAATTCTCATTTCGTCGCTGGTTATGCGTTTGAAACCAGTTAACGCCATCATTACAGGTATTATGGTCGTTTCGGTAGGTATCGGTTTTGCTTTTGGAACCAATAACGGTTTTTATGTAATCCTCGGTATCTTTATTTTTGCCATTGGTGAAATGGCCAGCTCTCCTAAATTTACGGAATACATTGGGCGTATTGCTCCAAAAAATAAGGAGGCTTTGTATATGGGAACTTCTTTTTTACCGGTAGCTGTGGGAAATTATCTGGCCGGTATTCTTTCCGGCCCTGTTTACCAGTCTATGTCCGATAAAGTCAGTTTACTACAACGTTATGTAGCAAAGCAAGGATTACATATCCCCACCATCAGCGAAAAGTTTACCCAGAACGATTATCTAAAACGGGCTGCTGAATTATTGCACACCGACCAGCATGGCCTGACGCAGATACTTTGGAATACTTACCATCCTTACCGGATATGGATACTTTTCAGTGCCATTGGAGTAGTTACCATCATCGCATTGTTTTTGTACAATCATTTTGTTCTTGGGAAAGTCAAAAAGACTAAGGTCATTCAACTTTAACTCTCATCTCACAACTGCCTGACCATTAATCATCCCTGTCTATCCACATGCTGGTTGTGCTATTCCAATAGCTATTCTCGTCATCTTCGTCTTCCGCTTCTTCCTCTAATTCCCAGGAATATTTTTTCCGTTGCGGACCAGATTTCCGGTAGTAAAAAGCCATGACCAGACCTGAAAACAAACCACCCATATGTGATTCCCACGAGATGTGTTCTTTAGGGAAAAATCCGGGGATGGCCCCCCAAATCAGACTGCCGTACAGAAAAACCACCACAAGTGCCAGCGCCGCCAGCCCGTTGTTCTTACGGATAAGTCCGCTAAAAAACAGGAAAGAAGCCATGCCGTAAATGATACCGCTTGCGCCAATATGCCATGCATCGCGCCCGCCAAACCAAACCCAAATACCGGTCATAAGCCAGATAAAAACCAAAACTTTAAAGGCCAGATCGCGGTAAAAATAAAAAAGCGCAACACCCAATACCAAAAAGGGAACTGAATTGGCGCCCAAATGTTTAAACCCTGCGTGAATAAGAGGAGCGAGAATAATGCCCGGCAGACCATTAGCATGTAGCGGGTGGACACCGAGAAACACCAGGTCAATACCAAAACCATACTCCACAAACCGGATAACCCACATGAGTAACAGCAGTACCACGGGGATAGTCGATGCGCCAATCAGTCTGTTTTTTTCCTGTGCCAAGGTCTTTTGTTTTGTAATGTGCAATACCGACTTATCATAAAATGCCGAAAGTTAAAAATTATAATGAGATTTTGTATCCATCAGCCTGTCCTCGTTCTCCTGATACAGTGCATAATTAAAATCTTTGCACAGAAAAAACAGGTCTGTTTTTCCGGATCTGTTTATGGAGATATAGTCTGCCTGAAACTTTTTGTTGTCCGGAATTTTCTCCACAATGCGGTGCATAACCGCTTGTTCCTTATCATTCACTGTTAACTATTTTATGCGTATTACTTTCTCAACGCCTTTTACCATTTTTATTTTATAGATAAGCTGGTCGAGGTGTTCATGATTACGAATCATCAGACTGACGCGGCCTTCAAATTTCTTGCCTTTGGTGGTGAAGCTTAAGGCTCTCATGTTCACGCGAAGGTCTCCTGTTATGGCTTTGGTAACAGCTTCTACAATTCCCAGATCATCGCTTCCGTTGATTTTCAAATTAATGCGGTAAAAAGGTTTGTCTTCCGAGCCAATCCATTTAACTTCGACAATGCGGTAAGGATAACGTTCGGCGAGCCGTTTGGCATTTGGACAGTTACGACGGTGAATGGAAATACCACCGAGTGTGGTAACAAATCCGAAAACAGTATCGCCGGGGATAGGATTACAGCATTTGGCAAACCGGTAGTTGATATTCTTTACGTGATTACCAATGCAAAGGATATCCTCCGCTTTATCTTCCGGTTTGGGAAGCTCTTTTGGCGTTTTTTCTTCAGCTTCGGTCTCCTCAGGTTCTTCTTTCAGAAAATCGTTGAGAATAGTTTTTACCAATGCCAAATCAATTTTGTCAACAGCCAGCAGGTAATAAAGGTCAACAGCCGAATCCATTTTAAAATGTTTTACCAGGACATTTATCAGGTCATCACTACTTTTGAGTTTCCAGTTTTTGAATTTTCGCAGCAACAGTTCTTTACCCACTTCAGCTTCTTTATATTTTTCTTCTTTAAGCTGGCGTTTGATGTGGCTACGGGCTTTGGCAGTATTCACAAAACTTACCCAATCGGGTTTCGGTTTTTGGTTTTTCATAGTAACCACTTCCACTTTGTCACCATTTTTCAGCACATAACGTATGGGTACCAGCTTGTTGTTTACACGAGCGCCACTACACTGATTTCCTATGTTTGTGTGGATATCATAAGCAAAATCAAGGACGGTAGCTCCTGCCGGGAGACGTTTCAAATCCCCCATGGGGGTAAAGATAAAGACATATTCTTTGGTTTTCTTCGATTGATAAGCATATTCGGAGCCAATACTTTCGGGATGTTCCAACACGTCGCGCACCTGCAACAGCCAGTCGTCCATCACTTTAGATTTCATAAGCCCTTTGTATGCCCAGTGGGCAGCCTGGCCTTTCTCGGCTACTTCGTCCATGCGGACGGTTCTAATTTGAACTTCCACCCATTTTTTGTTGGGCCCCATGACCGTAGTGTGCAACGATTCGTAACCAGAGGCTTTGGGTGTCGAAATCCAGTCGCGCAACCGCTTGGGATTGGGTTGGTAAATATTGGTAACAATGGAATAGACCATCCAGCAATCCTCTTTTTCCTTTTTAGGCGATTTGCTGTTGATGATAATGCGGACGGCAAAGATGTCGTAAATCTGTTCAAATTCCACATTCTGTCGTTTCATTTTTGCCCAGATGGAAGGCGCCGACTTCGTTCGCCATTTTATTTCAAAATCAAACCCTGCAGCGTGTAGTTCATGCTCGATGGGCTTAATAAAATCGTTAATATAAACCTCGCGCTTGCTTTTGGTAGCCTGAATTTTGTCCGTGATTGTCCGATAGATATCGGGTTGTTCGAAACGCATCAGGTCGTTTTCCATTTCGCTCTTAATGAGGTAAAGGCCAAGGCGGTGGGCAATGGGAATGTATATGTATTTTATCTCATTAAAGAACATTTTTTTCTGTTTTCCAGTAAGCAGTTCGGGGGTTCTCACATCGTGCAACCGATGGGCCATGCGGATGAGAATGACCCGGATATCGTTCACCAGCGAAAGGAACATATTCCGAAAAGCATCCGATTGGAAAGAAACACGTTCGGTTTGCATGGCAGAAATTTTCTTAAAGCCCTGAATAATTTCCAACACATTTCGGCCAAAATTCTTCAGGATTTCTTCGCTCACTTGTACATTATCAGTGTCGAGACTATGTAGCAGAGCACAAACGGCTGATGTTGGTCCGAGGTTCATCTCTTTCATAGCAATGACGGCAACATCAAGATGATGCAGAATCAGCGGCGAGCCATCCGGTATTTTTTTACCATCGTAGGCTTTAAATGCCATATCAAATGCTTTTTGTATCTGGAGATGAGCACCGGAATCTCCTTTTACATCCGTCCATTCAAACAACTCCCCTAGCTTTTCGCGAACTAACATGTCTTTGTCTGTCATTTGCTTTCCTAACTTTTTCTGTTAAGGATTGTCATTTCACAGCATAAAGGGTTCCGTTTATTTATTTTTTCTCAACCGACTCTGTCCCCGTATCTTCGGCGATGGAATCACGCATTTTAGTATCGGCCTGAATATTTTTATACCGGTAATAATCCATAATGCCGAGGTTTCCGGAACGGAAAGCTTCGGCAATGGCCATAGGGATTTCAGCTTCTGCCTGAATTACGTTGGCTCTGGCTTCCTGTGCTTTGGATTTCATTTCCTGCTCGCTGGCTACAGCCATAGCCCGGCGTTCTTCGGCTTTGGCCTGAGCAATATTTTTATCGGCATTGGCCTGATCCATTTGCAGAACAGCGCCAATGTTTCTACCAATGTCTATGTCGGCGATATCGATGGAAAGGATTTCAAAAGCGGTTCCCGAATCAAGACCTTTTTCAAGAACTACCCGTGAGATGCTGTCAGGATTTTCCAAAACTTCCTTATGCGAACGAGCTGAGCCAATGGAAGATACAATACCTTCGCCCACACGGGCCAACACGGTTTCTTCGCCAGCTCCGCCTACCAATTGCTGAATATTGGCACGTACGGTTACTCTCGCAGTGGCAATCAATTGAATCCCGTCCTTGGCAACGGCAGTTACTCTTTTGGTATCGATCACTTTTGGGTTTACCGACATCTGCACTGCTTCGAGTACCTCGCGACCTGCAAGGTCAATGGCAGTAGCTGTTTTAAAATTCAGATCAATATTGGCTTTGTTAGCCGAAATCAATGCGTTGACGACCTGCTGTACCCGGCCTCCCGCAAGATAATGGGCCTCCAAATCATCCCGCTTTAGATGAAGACCCGCTTTGGTTGCAGTAATCAGACTCCTGACAATCACTCCGGGAGGAACTTTTCGCCAGCGCATAAGAACCAACTGAATGAGCGAAATGCGAACTCCGGAGACAAATGCTGTAAACCACAGCCCGACCGGAATAAAGTAAAGTAAAACCCAAAGGATAAATATGGCGCCAATGGCACCGGCAAGAATGATATAAGTATTTCCCATGATATTAATTTGTTATGTATTTGATAAAAACTTTATTTCCTTTTATTCTAATAATTTCAACCGGTGTTCCGGTTTTCAGATAATCAGTTCCTGCATCAACCTCCACATGGTTATCGCCGAAAACGGCTTTGCCCATGGGGGCACAACGAGAGGTGGTTTCTCCGCGCATTCCTACTTTTAAATTCATGTCATCAAGCGTCCGTACTTTACCTAAAACAGAAGTCTTTAGTTGTGCATTTTTCCATGTTTTTGAACGAAGCATCACCACCATACTTAATGCGCTCACCAAAACAGTGATTATTAAAGTAATATTTCCTGCCGCTGTGCCTTCTTTGGAATAAGCCAGCCACACACCTCCTGCCATAAGCAGAAAGCCAAGAATTCCTGTAATACCCACTCCCGGGATTACCATAATTTCCAACGCCAGCAGAATAAGTCCTACCAGAATTAAAATAGCAATAACAGCCAACATAAACTTATTGTATTTCCACAGTTAATCTCTTTAAAGTCATTATCTCGTAACAGGGTTTCAAATCTTCCAAAGCCCCGATTTTTATTGTACATTTTCCTTTGAGATGGGCAATGAGGGTACAATTTTCAGCCTGTTGAGGGTCGTGGCCGCAAACTTCCATTAATGTCTTAATGACAAAATCAAAGGTGTTTGTATCGTCATTAAAAAGAATTAGCCTCTTACCGGAATCCTTCCGGGTGTCTGTACTAACGTCAGGCAGCTTTTTCTCTTTGATTGTCATGGCTTTTTAAAATGATGTTTTTACAAATGTAATGAAAAATGGATTGTACGGAACAAAAGTATCCTAATCTTTGTTAATTTGTCATTTTATTCATACCGGAGCGCTCTGGCCGGTTCAATGCGCATGATGTAAAATGAGGGGATGATGAGCATGAGCAGACAAAGAAAAAAAGTTCCGGCGTTGAGCATTAAAAAATGGGGGACGGAAAGCTCGACGGGAACGTAGGAGACATAATAGCTGACCGGATTGAGCCGGAAGACATGAAAATAATATTGTACAAAATAGAAGAACAGGCCAAGGAGGTTACCCCAGAACAAGCCACGTCCGGTAATGTAGGCGGCCTTGTAAAGGAAGATTTTCTGTATAGTGCGGTTGCCGGCGCCGAGGGTCTTCAGTATGCCAACCATGCCGGTGCGTTCGATGATGAGAATGAACAGAGTGGAAACCATAGTAACGCCTGCCACGAGTATCATAAGTACCAATATGACGACCACATTGGTATTGAGAAGATCAAGCCAGTTGAAAATTTCAGGATAGTTCTCATAAATAGTATTGATATTCAGGTTGTAAGGAATGCTCCGGTAAATATTCTGTGCGATGGCTTTTAGCTTTTTGAAATCACGTACCTGCAGCTCCACGCTACCTACTTCGTCAGGTTTCCAGCCATTGAGCTGTTGAATCTGCCGGAGGTCACCAATAAGAAAGCGGTTATCGAATTCTTCTATACCGGTGTTGTAAATACCGCTAATAATAAGTTTCCGGCCAAGTGCCGCAGTGGCCTCTTTGCCGATGAACCAGATACGAACTGCATCCCCCACTTTTAGTTGCAGCTTCCGGGCAAGTTTTTGTGAAATCAGAATTTGGCGGCTGGCTCTCGTTGTTTTGAAATCAGGTAAATGTCCTGCCGTGAGGTTTTTCTTTAGAAAATGCCAGTCGTAGTTTTGCCCTACACCTTTCAGGATGATTCCCTGAATCTGGTTCCTGGTTTTTAGCACGCCGCCTTTTTGGGCAGTATATTGGATGTGTGTGATTTCGGGATTGGTGCGGAGTTCTTTTAAAAACTTTGTACCGATGGTAACCGGGCTCTCTTCGAGTGATTCGTTGTTGGTGAAAGCCACCACCTGCAGCGGTGCGGAGAAACCTACCACCTTGTTGCGGATAGAATTTTTAAAGCCGATGACTATGGCCACCGAAATAATCATCAGGGCCAGCCCCAGCGCAATGCTTATAACGGCAATGCGGATAACCGGACGCGCATAAGTTTCTGTACGGCCGGGGGCAATGTGTCTGGCAATAAAATAGGCGACGTTCAAAACTGATTTTTTTACAAAATTATCATTTCCTGCTTTAAAACAACAGGCTTTTGTATTTTTACCTTTTAAAATCGGGGGTTTCATATGAGGATACGTATCTTACTTTTTGTTTTATTTCTTTTTTCGGGATGTGTTAGCCTGGCGCAAAATCAGCCGCCGGTGCTAACAAACTATGACCAGATTGTTACCGGCGACGAGCAGACTTCCGTTTATTTTCCTTTGTTGCAGGGGAAACGGGTGGCGGTGGTGGCCAACCAGAGTTCTGTCATCGGGAAAACCAATTTGGTAGATACGCTTTTGTCCTCCGGTATCCGGGTGGTACGGATTTTTAGTCCCGAACATGGTTTCAGAGGAAACAAAAGCGCTGGTGCAGCAGTGGTAAACGGGCGGGATGTTCAAACCGGACTGCCCATAATTTCCCTTTACGGGAAGCACAGAAAACCTTCTGTCGATGACCTGAAAAATGTGGATGTGGTGCTGTTTGACCTGCAGGATGTGGGCGTACGCTTTTACACCTACATTTCTACTTTGACGCTGGTTATGGAAGCCTGTGCAGAAAATAATATTCCGCTGATTGTTCTTGATCGCCCCGATCCAAACGGTTTTTATGTGGACGGTCCGATACTGAAACCCAAATTTGCCTCTTTTGTGGGGATGTATCCCGTTCCGGTGGTTTATGGGATGACCATTGGCGAATATGCCCGTATGGTGAACGGCGAGCACTGGCTGAAAAACGGTGTAACCTGTGATTTAACGGTTATTCCGTTGAAGCATTACACCCATAACATGATGGTGAAACTTCCCGTAAAACCTTCTCCCAACCTTCCCGACTGGAAAGCGGTTTATCTCTATCCATCGCTTTGCTTTTTTGAAGGTACCATTGTGAGTGTGGGACGGGGAACCGACAAACCTTATCAAATTTACGGCTATCCGGGGATGAATGGTAACTATGTTTTTACACCGAGAAGTACGCCGGGCGCCAGCCTGCATCCCAAACTGGAAAACAAAACCTCTCGCGGAGAGGATTTAACCGCTTTCGCAGAAAACTACCGGAAAAATCCGCCTCAGCTTCATTTGCAGTGGCTTTTGAAGGCTTATCATGAATTATCGGGAAAGCACACGTTTTTCAATAATTATTTTGCTAAACTGGCCGGGACGGACCAGTTACGCAAACAAATTGAAGCAGGTTTTACCGAAGCGCAAATCCGCCAAAGCTGGCAGAAAGGGTTGAAACATTTTCTAAAAATCAGAAAAAAATATTTGCTTTATAAGTAAAATGCATAAAGAAAGATGAGTAATAAATTTGAAAATATCTGGAACGATTTTCATGACCGGCTATCGGCATTTGTGGAAAAACGCATTTTCGACAGAGAAATGACAGAGGATTGTGTACAGGAAATATTTATCAAAATTTACAACGGGTTATCCTCTCTCAGAGATAACAGGAAATTGGAAAGCTGGATTTTTCAAATTGCGAGAAATACTATTGTTGACTTTAACAGGCAGACGACAAAATATGCGCCTGTACCCATTAATAATCAAGACCCTGAGTTTGAAATTGATGATAATAAAAACGAAGAAATTGCAAAGAGTATTGTTCCGTTTATTAGACAACTTCCTTTGAAATATTCCAATTCACTAATGCAATATGAAATAGAAGGTCTGTCGCAAAAGGAAATATCGGAAAAAGAAAATATTAGCCTGTCCGGCACAAAATCAAGAATTCAAAGGGGAAGATTGAAACTTTTGAATGTATTCAACGAATGTTGTAAATTCGAAATAGATAAACGAGGTAATGTCTTGGACTACTGTCAAAAACAAAATAGCCGTAAAAAATGCTAATTTTTTTTGCGTCTTTTTACTGTTTCCGGCGACTCCATAATGAAAGTTTTAATTTCTAACAATTTAAATGGAGTCTATATGGAAAAAAAATCAAAAAACAAGATTAGAGAATCTGTCATGGAAAGCTACAAAGAGGTGGCAGTGTCAGATAGTTCGTGTGGTTGCAGTAGTTCGGGGTGTTGCAGTCCCTCGGCAACAGATGAATTGTTTAACGTTTCGGAAGCGATGGGATATTCCGAATTAGAATACATTAATGTGCCCGAAGGGTCGAATATGGGACTTGGCTGCGGCAATCCGCTGACTATAGCTTCACTGAAACAGGGAGAAACGGTTTTAGACCTCGGAAGCGGAGGAGGGTTCGACTGCTTTTTATCCTCTAAACGCGTTGGGGAAACGGGGAAAGTGATAGGGGTAGATATGACTCCGGAAATGATTTCAAAGGCAAGAGAAAACGCTGAAAAAGGAGGATTCACCAATACGGATTTCCGGCTTGGCGAAATTGAGCATCTTCCGGTTGCCGATTCAACTGTTGATGTTATTATTTCAAATTGTGTCATCAACTTATCTCCTGAGAAAGAGAAAGTTTTTGCCGAGGCATTCAGGGTTTTAAAATCCGGCGGACGGCTGGCCATATCCGATGTGGTTTCGTCTGTCGAATTACCGGAAGAGCAAAAAAATGATTTATCACTTTATTCCGCCTGTATTGCAGGAGCTTCATCTATTGATGAATTATATGCCCTACTTAAAAATGCCGGATTCTCGGAAATTAGTATTGAGCCAAAAGACAAAAGCCGTGAATTTATAAAAGACTGGGCTCCGGGAAAAGGAATTGAAAATTATGTTGTGTCTGCAACTATTGAGGCTGTAAAAGAGATATAATCAGTGTCTGCCCGAAAACGCCAATCTCTTCGTTGGACTCGTCTCGAAACTTAGTCATTTACTTCAGTAAACTCCTGCATTTCAAGACATCGTCCGCCTCAACCTTGACGTTTTCGCATCAGCCAGGGGTAATATTTGTTATTTTCTTGCAAACCCTAATTACATATTACGGGGGGACTATTCAAAAGCTGTTCAGGATTCATGCCAGCCTATCTCCGTATAATCCCGAACTAATGTTCACGAGGCCACGTGGATTTGAGTTTTCTCCCGGCAGAAGTATATAGATACTGTCTATAAAGCCAAGAGTCTGGAATAGAAAGTCCGCTATTGTCCGGCAAAACCATACAACATTTCTATCTCCTGCGGCCACAGGTTTGTGTCGGGGGTTTCCAGTATCAGCGGCATGTCATCAAAGTGCGGGTCGTTCATAATGCGGCGGAACAGGTCGATGCCGATGAAGCCTTTGCCGATGTTGTCGTGACGGTCTACACGCGAAGCCAGTTCTTTTTTCGAATCGTTCAGATGCATACCTTTCAGAAATTGGAAGCCCACAATCCGGTCGAAATCGGCAAAAGTTCTGTTGTAACCGGCTTCCGTTTTGATATCGTATCCCGAAGTGTAAGTGTGGCAGGTGTCAATGCAAACGCCCACCCGGCTTTTGTCTTCCACCCGGTCGATGATGACTGCGAGCTGTTCGAAGCGGTAGCCGAGATTTGTACCTTGCCCGGCAGTGTTTTCAATGACCGCAGTTACCCCTCGGGTTTTGTCCAAAGCCCAATTTATAGATTCGGCAATAGTGTTTAAACATGTCTCTTCGGAGATTTTTTTCAGATGTGAGCCGGGATGGAAGTTCAGCCGGTCGAGGCCCAACTGCTCGCAGCGTTGCATCTCGTCCAAAAAGGCGGTTCTTGATTTTCCCAGCGGTTCTTTCTCCGGATGGCCGAGGTTGATCAAATAGCTGTCATGAGGTAAAATCTGATGCTGGCCATAGCCGTATTTTTCGCAATTCTCCTTGAAAAGCCGGATGTTATTCTCTGTCAACGATTTGGAAAACCACTGACGCTGGTTTTTGGTAAAAAGGGCAAAAGCTCTTGCGCCAATAGCGTGCGCATTGACCGGGGCATTTTCAACACCGCCTGAAGCACTTACATGAGCACCTACATATTTCATAATCTAAATTTTTAAATAGTTCTACCGGGATAAACTTTCAGTGCTTCTGCTAACACTTCCACCGAGCTTTTCAGGTCTTCCACTTTCAGCACATAGCTGATGCGGATTTCGTCTTTTCCTTTGCCGGGGGTGGAATAAAATCCGGAAGCCGGAGCCAGCATAACCGTCTGGTTCTCAAACTCAAAATCTTCGAGCAGCCAGCGGCAGAATTTGTCCGAATCGTCGATGGGCAGACGGGCAACTACATAAAAAGCACCGGACGGATTGGGACAAAATGCGCCTTCGATATTGTTAATGCCTTCCACAACAGCGTTCCGCCGGGCAATATATTCTTTTACAACGGCTTCGAAATATTCGTCCGGAGTATCCACAGCCGCTTCGGCAGCCACTTGTCCGAGAGTGGGCGGACTCAGCCTTGCCTGGGCAAACTTCAATGCTGTAGCAATCACCTCTTTGTTGCGTGAAATCATCCAGCCGATACGTACGCCGCATGCGCTGTAACGTTTTGAAACCGAATCGATTAAAATCACGTTATCATCAATCCCATCGAGATACATGGCTGAATAATGGGCTTTCCCATCATAGGTAAATTCACGATAAACCTCATCGGCAATGAGGTAGAGGTCGTATTTTTTCACCAAATCGCGTAGCGTTTCCATCTCCGCTTTAGAGTAAAGATAGCCGGTGGGATTGTTTGGGTTACACACTAAAATGGCTTTGGTTTTTTCCGTGATTGCCTGTTCAAAGGCTTCCATCGGAGGCAGTGCAAAGCCGGTTTCAATATCCGACATAATGGGTTTTACTTTGATGCCGGCAGTGGCAGCAAATCCGTTGTAATTTGCATAAAACGGTTCGGGAATAATCACCTCATCTCCCGGATCCATTATGCTTTGAAAAGCAAAAATCAAGGCTTCCGAAGCTCCGGCGCCCACAATAATCTGGTCGGGGATAACTTCGATATCAACGGTTTTGTAATAATCGGTCAAACGCTCACGCAGCGACAGCATTCCGGCCGAATGGCTGTATTCGATGACTTTATGGTCGTAATTCCTGACGGCATTCAGTGCCACTTCCGGAGTTTCGATATCCGGTTGGCCAATGTTCAGATGATATACTTTGCGACCTCTTTTCTTGGCTTCTTCGGCAAAAGGAACCAGCTTACGAATGGGTGATTCGGGCATCTGTTGTCCTTTTAATGAAATATTTGGCATTTTATTGATTTTTAATTATTTGCGAACGGAGGCTCCGTCTTCATTAGTTTGTTTTACCGGCAACATGGGTTTCGGACGGGGTACAACTTTACCACGAATATGCAGCACTATCGGTTTTGGTACGTTGGAATAAACAGTAACCGTTTTGTTGAATTCGCCGAGAATACGGGTATTATAGGCCACATTGATAGTGCCTGAGTCGCCTGGAAGTATCGGTGCTTTGGGCCAGGTGGGAACCGTGCAACCGCATGAAGAGCGCGGACGGGACAAAAGCAGCGGCTCTTTGCCGGCATTCACAAATTTAAATGCATGAGTACCGTCGGAGCTATAAAAAATTTTGCCGAAATCATGATTTGTTTCATCGAATTTCAAAATAGCCCCGGAGGCTTTTTTTACCGTTTGCTGCGCAACTATTGGTAAAGCAAAAAACGCAAGCAAAATCAAAATTCCGATTTTTTTCATGGCAGATGATTTGTTTGTTCTTACCGTACAAAATTAACAATAAAAATCATCCTTTTTCCATGAAATCAGACTTGGAAATGTAATAGTTGAAAACAATGTTGAAAAGTTTTTGAAACAGGATATCTCTATGGGATGAATATCCATAATTTTATAATGAAAATAAAGCCCTGCTATAGTAAGCCTGATTTCTGCAATTCAGATAAATGCCAAGCTACATCATAAAACATTAACAGGACAAATTGAAATGATATTGATTTGAGACCTAATATTATATGAACCATTAAAGTATAGATTTATGAAAAAAGGAATACTGCTTTTAGTCATTTTAAGCTTTTTTATTACGGAAATATTTGCCCAGCAGGGAAGCACTTCCACACTAACCAGCCATCCGAAAATTGAGTTAGGTTTCCAGGGTTTGGGAGCTGGCTATGAATTTGCCCTCGGCAGGAAAACCCTTATCGATGTAAATGCAGGTCTTGGCGGTGGTTATACCGTCAATAACGGTATAGTAAATTATGAATGGGGATTGATTGATCCGGCATTTTATGCCATCACCGAATTCAGATACTATTATAACCTGACTAAAAGACTATACAAAAACAAAAATATGGGTAACAATGCCGGAAATTATGTGGGCGCCCAGGTGAAATTTGCAACTCCTGAAGTTTTCAATATTGCTTCTAATATCAATTTACACAACACCTTATTAACAGAAGTTCATTGGGGAATTCAAAGGAATTTAGGAAAGGAATTTATTTTTAACCTGCATCTCGGTTTAGGATATGCTTATGATTATTATTGGGATACGGGAGGACTTTATATTGCTTTTGGTGTGAAATTCGGATATATGTTTTAGGAGAAGGCTTTGTCGTCCCTAAATTCAATCTAAAAAATAGATATCGGTAACATCTGCCTCCGGATTTCCAACGGTTACTTCCACTTTTTAAACGAATGTTTTATTAACATGGAATTGTAATATCTTTTATCGCCGGTAACTTCTTCTCCCAGCCAAAAAGGTTTATCAAAAGAAAGATTTTCGTCCGGAAGTTCGATTTCAGCTACGGTCAGGCCTTCGTTGTCGCCGTGAAATTCATCCACTTCAAAAAATAAATTGCCGAAAGCAGGAATGATGTGGCGTGTTTTGTCAATGATACCCGGTTCGCAAAGCTTCAGCAATTCTCCTGCTTCCCCCACGGGAATTTCCATTTCCCATTCAAAACGGCTGGTGCCTCTTTTATTCACCGGCCCTTTAATGGTAAGATAGCCCGAATCATTTCTAATACGAACTCTGACCGTTCTTTCCGGTACGGACGATAAATATCCCTGAACAATACGGAAAGACCTGATGGCAAAAGACTTATAATCACCTTTTACCAAAAACTTCCGTTCAATTTCCTGTGGCATAACTTGAATTTTTTACAAAAGTACCTTAATCGTGCGATAATGGCAGCGGAGTGACGAAGTAAAAACACTGACAAAATGAATCTTAAAAAATAGTTGCATAATCATTTAATTTTTTAATTTTGCAGCCTCAAAAACGGCGAGGTAGCTCAGCAGGTTAGAGCGTCGGATTCATAACCCGGAGGTCCCGAGTTCAATTCTCGGTCTCGCTACAAACAAAACCTGTTGCGTCTGCGACAGGTTTTTCCTTTTTATGGAGACCTCAATTTTAATTGAAGACCGCACAAAAAAACAGCACAGATAGTTCCGGCCTTTTTTCCTGTAAAGAAGCCAAAGGCGAAACTTTTTCACTATTTTTGAATTTTTCAGGAAAATTATAATGAAGAAAAACATCTTTCTCTTTTTCAGTCTTTTACTTATTGGTATTTCTGCTAAAAGTGTAGCCCAGATTCAATGGGGATACCCCTTTGCCCCTCACGAAGACCTGAAACTTCAAGTTTATTATAATTTGGGGCCCATCTGGGTTTTTGCGGGGAATGTTGAATTGGTGACAGATACCGTTACTTACAACGGAGTAAAGAGCCTTAGGTTTACCGGAACCGGATACTCGTTGAAAAAATATGCTTTTATCTTTAAACTGAAAGATTATTACCGTTCCATTACGGCTATAGATGGTTTTAAACCCTTGTTTTATGAGAAAAAGACGCTGGAAGGCGGATTTTATATCCACAATATTTACCATTTTCATTGGGACAAGCGCTATGTCAATGTTCATACCGAGGCTACCCGGCATCCCGTAAAGGACACCGTTCTCACTCTGGATAGTCCGCTATATGATGTACTCAGCGCCACATACTATTTGCGTATCCTCAACACAAAATCAATGGTCGTGGGCGATACTATTCAGGTGCCACTGATTATTGATGGGAAAAAGACTACTTACCATATTATTTATATGGGCAAAGGGCTGATGGTACATAAAAAGAGACGTATTCTGTGCGATATCTATGAGGCGGTTATGACCAACAGCACTTTTTTCTCGAAAAAGGATCCTTTAAAGATTTATGTAACGGACGATAAGCATCGTTATCCTATTTATGTGGGAGCCAATATTATTGTCGGCTCCATCAAAATATTCATGCTGCCTTATCTTGATTATAAACCCAAACGATGGCCGCGCCCCCGTTAATGAAAAAATTTCGAATTCATATCATCGCCTTTATCTCCATGTTTTTCTGGGGAATGTCATATATCTGGTCGAAAATTGTTTTTGAAGTTTATTCTCCGTTGACGACTATCTTTTTCCGCCTGCTCATTTCGTCTGTTGTCCTGTATATTTTTGCTTTTGCCACAGGTAAGCTGGAGCCGATTCAAAAAAAAGACCGCTGGCTGCTTTTGGGAAGTGCCTTTTTAAACCCGTTTCTCTACTTTATTGGCGAAAATTTCGGATTAAGTCTTGTTTCGGCTTCTTTGAGTGCGATTATTGTCTCCACAATTCCGCTTTTTGCACCATTTGCCGCTTATTATTTCTTTAAGGAGCGCCTCCGGCCCATCAATGTGGCGGGGTTGATGATTGCATTTGGAGGACTGTTCTTTATTATTGTGAATAAGAACTTTAGCCTGAATGCCAATCCTATCGGAATTTTGCTACTGTTTCTTGCTGTTTTTTCAGCAGTCTTTTATGTGATATTATTAAAAAAGCTCAGTTTGAAATACAGACCCATCACTATTATAACCTGGCAAAACATGATAGGTTCACTGTTTTTCCTTCCCTTTTTCCTCTTTTTTGATGGCGATAGATTCCTGTCAATACGACCCGGAGTGATGACAATTGTTTTACTTCTTTTGCTGGGAATCTTTGCTTCATCAGTGTCGTACGTCCTTTTTACCTATGTTGTAAAATATCTCGGTGTGATAAAATCCAGTTTATATACCAACCTGATTCCCGTTTTTACCATTATTTTTTCATTTTATCTGCTTGGCGAACATTTCTCGCTAAGAAAAATGATGGGGATGCTGGTGGTCATTGTCGGGGTGGTACTGTCGGAAATGGGGAAAACGGAATCATCGATGAAAATTAAATTTTAGAAATATGAAAACAAAAATAATCGTTCTCGGTGCCGGGCTTATAGGAAAGCCGCTGGCCATTGATCTCGTCAATGACGAAGATTTTGAAGTAACCATAGCCGATAAAAGCTGGCTGCAACTCGAAAACATTGAGGAAGTAAATCTTCGAAAGAAACACATGGACTTAAAGGAAACTTATGGTCTCAGGAAGCTGTTGCAACCTTTTGATTTGGTGGTGAATGCCGTGCCGGGATTTATGGGCTACGACACATTGAAAACCATTATTGAATCTGGAAAAGATTGTGTGGATATAGCTTTTTATCCG
>CAZRAW010000009.1:0-35052 GCA_964598065.1 uncultured Lentimicrobiaceae bacterium | reverse complement strand
GCAGGCTGTTGATGAGTTCGCCTTCCACATTTGACTGGAAATAATCTATTTCCAGTTCCGGGAATTCCTTTGCAAAAGCCTCAAGTTGTTTTTCAAAAGTCCGGTCTCCGTAAATGTCGGGTTCGCGCGTTCCCAACAGGTTCAGGTTAGGGCCGTTGATAATGCGTATCTTTCGGTTTGCCATATCTTCTTTCTTTATACTTTTACAAAAATATACTAATTCTTAATAGGTTTGCAAAGCAAAAGTATTTAGAAGTAGTTATGCCGATAGGAACAAACCTTAATAATTTGCATCCTGTTCCGTATCGGTATAGACAAAGCCGCTAATTTATGAAGTTATCAGACGGTTTTTTTCAGGCGGTGTGCGATTACCGCTATTTGCTGGAGTGCGATTATCCGCAAAAATCGATGCTGAAGCTGGTGGGCGACCGGTACGCTTTGCCTTCCAACGAAAGAGTTATGCTCTATCGCGGGCTTGCAAAAAAACAGCAGGTTAAGGCGCGGCAGAAAAAACTTATACAGAAACTTCCGGCCCATGCCGAAGTGGCGCTCGACGGTTTTAATGTCTGCCGGACGGTGGGGAGCTATCTGAATGGAAATCCTGTTTTTGTTGGTATGGACGGCTATCTGCGCGATGTGTCGGAATTACATCGTAAAAGGCTGAAATGGGAAGTGCTGGAGAGGTCGATAATGTTGATTTTGGAATTTCTTCGCGAAAAGGATGTTTCCCACGTTCATTTTTATTTTGATACGCCCATCAGCCACAGCGGAAAAATGTGCGAAATGATCCGCTCAAAAATGGAAGAAATGAATCTTAACGGTAAAGCGGAAACGGTTTTCTCTCCGGATTATGAGCTAATATCAATTGAAAAAGGCTACGTCTGTACAGCAGATTCTAACATTATCGAAAATACCAAAGTAAAAGTGTTTGATTTAGCGCATCAGCTGCTTCTGAATAAGTTTTCGGCACAAGTTTTTTCTTTCCGGGAATATCTTGCAAATAAAAAATATCTTGAAAAGAGTTAAGATTTGTTGAACTATCTAACTGGGTATTAACACTTTCAGGGTTGTAAATCGGAAAGGATGTGAGGTGGTTAGATACTTCTCCAACTCAGGCGTTTCTCAATAATTTTTCATAAATAGCATAATTCTCCGTGTCGAAGCAAACAAAGTAAACTTCTTCCGGTAAATTATTTTCTAACAGGAAATTGCGGACGGTATCAATAGCTATCTCTGCGGCCTCTTCTTTGGGAAAGCGATAAATTCCGGTGCTGATGTTGGGGAAAGCGATACTTTTGCAATTGTACTCTGCAACCAGTTTCAGAGCGGTTTCATAGCAGCCTTTCAGCAGTTCGTGTTCGTTGTTTTTGCCTCCACGCCATACCGGCCCGACAGCGTGAATGACATATTTTACCGGAAGTTGATATCCTCTCGTGATTTTTGCAGAGCCTGTCGGACAGCCGTCTAACTGCCGGCACTCTTTCAACAATTCATAACCGGCCGCACGATGAATAGCGCCATCCACACCACCACCGCCCAGCAAAGTACGGTTAGCTGCATTCACAATAGCATCGACCTGCATTTTAGTAATGTCGCCGTTTACCAGTTTTATTTGTGGAGTTTCCATAATCTTACAGTCTGTTTTTCAGACGGTTTCTATCTGTAAAATGAAAAGCACACAGAGCCTCTCTGCCGGTAAGCAAATCCTAACTATTATCTGATTGAGGTTTTTGCACCGTCTCGATCATCTTGTGCATCTTCCGGTATTTCTTGCGCCAGACTTTTTTACTCCAATATTTTCCCCAATAAATATTTGTCCATAACCGCTCGTGAAAGTAATACAAAATTAATTTTGCTACTACATCCACACTGGTAATGGCCGTGGCAAACTGTAAAATCTGAGCATCTGATTTGTTTGTAGAATATTTTATAACAAAATAACTTATGATGAAAGTGGTTGAGGAGGCTATCACACGCCAACTAATGGCTTTCAGAATACTCCGGGTTGGGCTGTCTTTTTTAAAATATTTTGATTTAATCATCCTATTCGCTTTGTGGGCATGAAAATATTGAAACGAAATAGCCGATCCGTTTCGACTCGTTTTC
The DNA here is from genome assembly GCA_964598065.1 of uncultured Lentimicrobiaceae bacterium. Classification (GTDB taxonomy): domain Bacteria; phylum Bacteroidota; class Bacteroidia; order Bacteroidales; family F082; genus Sulfidibacterium. The sequence goes on along the minus strand of CAZRAW010000009.1, from coordinate 32,946 downwards.
TTTTACATATTTTCTTTTTTGCAAAAGTATTAAATAAACAAAGCACAATATTTCTTTGCCATTTTTAACAACTTTATTTCTTTACAAGCCCAAAATTCGGCTAATAGTTTCTTCCCGGGACATGAAATTATGAAATAAAATAAAGCCCGAGTTTTTTCAAAAACTCATCATGAACTTTCCCGTTTGAGGCAACGATCTCTTTCCCGAAGACAAAACCAGCATCTCCGTGGAATCTTGTGACAACTCCTCCCGCCTGCTTCACAATGAGAGCGCCGGCAGCCACATCCCAAGGGTTTAGCCCGTATTCGTAAAACAGTTCAAAACGTCCGGCAGCCACATAAACCAGATCAACGGCGGCAGAGCCCAGCCGACGAATACCACGGCTGCTTTGCATAAGGTCTTTGAATAACATGAGATAAACGTCCAGATTGGAATAATCGAAGTAAGGGAATCCGGTAGCAATAAGCGAATTATCAAGAATTTCGGTTTGTGAAACATGAATCTCCCTGTCATTCAAAAACGCAGGACTATCTTTCCACGCATAAAAACACTCTTTGAGGTTGATTTCATACACTATGCCCAAAACGGTTTCATCGCCGTCATTCAAAGCGATGGAAATGGAGTAAAGTGGAATCTTATGAATAAAATTGGTGGTGCCGTCTAACGGATCCACAATCCAGTTGTAGCGTTCGCCTTTTACCAGTTTGTCATCTTCCTCGGCTATAAATCCGGCTTCCGGCAGCAGTTTCTTCAGCTCTGTAATTAAAATATTTTCCGATTTCTTATCTACATAAGTTACCAGATTGTGGATGCCTTTGTATTCCACATCTGATTCGGTAAGTTTATCCACTTCGTCGCGAATCATTTGGCCGACATCCTTACTTAGGCTAACTACCTGTTTTGTAATTGATTCAAGGTTCATATTACTTTATTTCTGTTAAAATTCTGTGAATTTCCATGACCTGGGGAATAAGAAAGCGGCTACCATCATTAATAATGACAAAATCCGAAAGCATGTTTTTCTTTTCATCAGGCCATTGCCGCAGCATGCGGTTTTTAATTTCTTTTTCGGATAGGCCATCCCGGCTTTTTATGCGTTCCGTGCGAATATTCTCAGAGGCTGCAATATTGATAATCTTATCAAATTGTTTTGCGAGGTTGTTTTCGAAAATCACGGCAGCCTCATGCAAAGTGTAAAGATGCTGTGCATTTTCGGTCAGCCAGTTCCGGTACTTTTCCATAAGCACCGGATGGATGATACTGTTCAGGGTTTTTAAAGCAGTAGCATCACTGAAAACGATATCTGCCAGTTTTTGCCTGATAAGTTGCCGGTTTTTATCAAATATATCTCTGCCAAAGGCTTTTTCGACCGATGAGATAACAGACGCATCGTTGTAAAGATTTTTGGCTTCGGTATCGGCATAAAATACCGGGACTTTCAGACTCTCAAATATTTTACAAACTGTAGTCTTGCCACTTCCGATATTTCCCGTGATAGCTATCTTCAGCATGGTTTCTCGTTTAGTTGACAATAATAAACTCCACTTCCGAAGGAACAATCCGCTCATTATTAATGTCTTTTGGCTTCGAAATGAGTTCGAGTCTGAGTTTTTTTACCTTACGGAGATTAATATTTTTTATATTAGGAATCAGTTTAAACTGGTTGGCATGCACCTTTTCGTAATCTCTGATAAAGACATTGAAATTAACAGCCGCTGTGTTAGGGAAGGTTCTGATATTCGGATGAATTTCCGAAACATCGATAGGAATTTGTAAGCTTCGCTCGGTATATTTCTCAACATCCAAATCAACGGTAACTTGCGGAGGAAGAAGTCTAAGCATCTTGGGGTAAGGATTGCGGATATCCACCTTGACTTTTTGGCCGTTTTCCAGATTTTCCAAATGAATCGTTGCCGTATTCAGCCCTTTCAGGGTATCCATAATTTGATCCGGCCCGTAAACGGTGATGGTAGCGGGAATAATTTTAAAACTGTAAAGCCTGAACTGGCTTTTAAAGGTTAGATCTAACAGGGTGGAAACTTTCATTTTTTTTTCGTGAAGGCGCTCCATTGAGAAACTGAGTTTTGATTTGGAAAATTCAATATCCCGGTCACTTACTCCTAACTGTTGAGCAGTACTTTCCCGCAAGCTTCCGGTATTAATGAAGTACTTACCATCGGCATCTTTTTTAATATCGCGTTCCCGAAGGTCCACTTTCAGGCTGTCGAGACTGCCGTGTATCATAAGATCCAGAAGATTATACCCGTTTGTTTTGAAGTGTACGGTTGTTATACTGTCGTTCAGGGCTGTAATCAGTTCCCCTACAGGCTGATGGCTATATTTTATTTTCATTCGATAACTTACAGAGTAATCATCTGATAATTTGATGAGTAGCCAAAAAAAAGTGGCGAACAGAAGGCAAATAAGAAAAACCAAATGATCTCTTTTTTTTTCAACCTTTTGCTTTCCATTCTTATTACTTTGTCCTCTCATTCCCTTTACTCTGTTTTTTTCCATCGCTGTAAAGATACGCAAAACTATAATTGTTCATATCTTTTTGCAGATAGTTTTTGGCTTTTCGTCTCTTACCTTTGTTTTTCAATTCGTTGTAAAAATTTACTGAAAGTTATTAACAGACTGCCGTTCGAATAGCTATTTCACTAATTTTGTTTATACAGATATCCAACATATATTAATCATCAAATCAGGCTAATACATTGAAGAAAGCTATGTTTTTAATTTATGATACTGAAACTACCGGTTTACCCGTTAACGATAATGCACCGCTAACCGATTTTGACAACTGGCCGAGGCTGGTACAACTTGCCTGGCAGATTCATGATGAAAAAGGAGATATCGTTGAGGCGAAAAATTTTATCATCAGGCCGGAAGGTTTTGTCATTCCGAGAGCTGCCGAAAAGCTACACGGTATCTCTACCGAGCATGCCCTGAAAGAGGGAGAAGAGCTTAGTACGGTATTGGAAGCGTTTGGACAAGCTTTACAAAAAGTCGAAGTGGTGGCTGGCCATAATGTGGAGTTCGATAATAATGTTGTCCGGGTGGAATGTCTGCGTAAGTCGTTGAATTGCCTGCTGACGGATAAGATAATTGTGGATACAAAAAAAACTTCCACTAACTATTGTGCAATTCCGGGCGGCAGAGGCGGAAAATTTAAATGGCCGAAACTTTCGGAACTGCATTTTAAACTATTTGGTGAAAACTTTAACGCCGCACATAACGCCTCGGCTGATGTGCAGGCTACAGCGCGTTGTTTTCTCGAACTGATTCGTCTCGACGTGATACAGTCCTCCATGCTGGGACTGCCTGAGGAGAGTATCCGTAAATTCCGGACGCTTCATCCCGAACCTATAAAGCCCATTGGACTGAAAGTTGAAGCTTACCATGAGGAAACAAAAACAACAGAACTACTTTCGTTACAAGTAGATGATAATAAACCAAAGGAAAATTCAGTAACAGGGCCGTTTACCCATTTGCATGTCCATACTCAGTTTTCGATTTTGGATGGTCTGTCGAAAATACCTGCACTCATAGAAAAAGCCAAAGCCGATGGAATGACGGCAGTAGCTATTACCGACCATGGCAATATGTTCGGGGTAAAAAGTTTCCATCAAACGGCCCTCGCAGAAGGAATCAAACCCATACTCGGTTGTGAAGTGTATGTGGCCCGCCGCGGTATGGATAAGAAGGAGTCAAAAGTGGATGCTTCAGGATGGCATTTGGTGTTGCTGGCCAAAAATGAAACCGGTTACCATAATCTTTTAAAACTGGTTTCCGCCGGCTGGACAAAGGGTTATTATTATAAACCGCGTATCGACAAAGCTTTACTGAAGAAGTATCACGAGGGGCTTATTGTACTGACGGCATGTCTTGGCGGTGAGATACCTTTTAAAATTGTCAACGAAGGGGTAGGGAAAGCCGAAGAGGCATTGCCAGAATACAAAGCTATTTTCGGGGATGATTTTTATCTTGAGCTGCAACGCCACAAAAGCGGAGACCCGAAAATAGATCGACGTGTGTATGAAGACCAGGAGTATGTCAATACTGAGCTGCTGAAGCTTTCGGTAAAATATGGTATCAAAGTGGTGGCTACCAATGATGTGCATTTTGTTAATGCAGAGGATGCCGGAGCACACGACCGGCTGATTTGTATTGGTACCGCCCGCGACTTAGACGACCCTAAACGCCTGCATTATACACAGCAGGAGTGGTTTAAAACACATGAGGAGATGAGCGCTTTGTTTGCCGATATCCCTGAAGCCATTGTCAACACCCAGGAAATAGCAGATAAAGTGGAGGTTTACGAGCTTGATCACAAGCCGATTATGCCTGAATTTGAAATTCCCGAACCTTTTGAAGATGCAAATGCCTATCTGCGTAACATTACTAACGAAGGAGCTAAGGAACGCTATCCCGCAATGGATGATGCTCTCCGCCAGCGCATCGATTTTGAGTTGGAGACCATCAAAACCATGGGCTTTCCCGATTATTTTCTCATCGTGTGGGATTTTCTGAAAGCAGCACGCAAGATGGGCGTTTCGGTTGGCCCCGGAAGGGGAAGTGCTGCAGGATCTGTAGTAGCTTACTGTTTGAAAATTACTCAGATAGATCCCATTAAATACAAATTACTGTTTGAACGGTTTCTAAATCCCGAACGTATCTCCATGCCGGATATCGACATCGATTTTGACGATGATGGCCGGGAAAAAGTGCTGCATTATGTATCCGAAAAGTATGGAAAAGAGCGGGTAGCACACCTGATTACTTTTGGAAGCATGGCGGCAAAATCTGCCATTCGCGATGTGGCCCGTGTGCAAAAGTTACCGCTACAGGAGGCTGACCGACTGGCAAAGATGATTCCCGATCGTCCGGGCGTTACACTAAATCAAGCTATTAAAGAAGTGCCCGAGTTAAAACGGGAACTGGAAAAGGGAAAGCCGGAAATTGCTTCAGTGCTGAAAAATGCTCTGACGCTGGAAGGCTCGGTACGAAATACCGGAACCCATGCATGTGGTATCATCATCGCCCGCGACAATTTGGAAAAATTCGTACCCATCTCCACTGTGAAAGGGTCGATTTTGGAATATGCAACCCAATATGATGGAAAATATGTTGAGGCTGTGGGGCTGCTGAAAATGGACTTTCTGGGATTAAAAACGCTCTCCATTATTAAAGATGCACTGGAAAATATCAAGCGTTCAAAAGGAATTGACGTGGATATCGATAATGTGCCGCTGGATGACAAAGAGACTTACGAGCTGTATAGCCGTGGCGAAACAACCGGCCTTTTTCAGTTCGAGTCGGATGGGATGAAGAAGTACCTTCAGGAGTTAAAACCCACCCGTTTTGAGGATTTGATTGCTATGAATGCACTGTATCGTCCCGGACCTATGCAGTATATCCCCAAGTTTATCAGACGTAAACATGGACTGGAAAAAATTCAGTATGATGTGCCCGTGATGGAGGAAATCCTGAAAGAAACATACGGAATTACTGTTTACCAGGAGCAGGTAATGTTGCTTTCCCGCCTGATGGCCGGTTTTACCCGCAGTCAGTCCGACGCGCTGCGAAAAGCCATGGGAAAGAAAAAGCTGGCTGAGATGGCCAAACTAAAAGTGGAATATCTGAATGGCTGTGAAAAAAACGGTATCTCCAAAGATAATGCCGAAAAAGCGTGGAAAGACTGGGAAGAGTTTGCCAAATATGCGTTTAACAAATCACATGCCACATGTTATTCTTATGTTTCTTACCAGACTGCTTATCTGAAAGCACACCATCCGGCAGAGTTTATGGCTGCCGTGCTGAGTCGCAACCTGAACAACATTGATAAGATTACCTTTTTTACGAAAGAAGCTGAGCGCATGGGTATTCGTGTGCTGGGACCGGATATCAACGAAAGTTCGTTCAATTTTACCGTTAACAAAGATGGAATTATTCGTTTTGGGCTGGCAGCTATCAAAGGGGTGGGGAGTAGCGCTGTGGAAGACATCATCACCGAGCGCGAAAAGAACGGGCCTTTTAAAAGTATTTTTGATATGGCCAAAAGAGTAAATCTGAAATCGGTGAACAAAAGAAGCTTTGAAGCTCTGGCCAAGGCGGGGGCGTTCGATACTTTTTCTAACACTCATCGGGCACAGTATTTTTATAAAGAAAATGAAAACGACCCTGAATTTATTGAAAAGATTATCAGGTTTGCTACAAAATATCAGATAAAAAAGAATTCTGCCCAGGTTTCTCTTTTTGGTGATACCGATGAGTTTGAAGTACAGGATCCATCTATTCCTTCCTGCAACCCCTGGCCCAAAGCTGTCCTGTTACGGTACGAAAAGGAGGTAACGGGGTTTTATATTTCCGGACATCCGTTAGATGCTTTTGAGCTGACTATGAAACATCTATGTAATGTGGACATCGCCCGGTTGCGTAATAACCTCGCCGATTATAAAAATAAGGAGGTCGTTTTTGGCGGCATGGTAACTTCGACGCTGCAAAGGACCACGAAAAACGGGTCTCTTTTCGGCGTTATGACACTGGAAGATTATTCCGGTTCGATAGATTTACGACTTTTTAAAGAAACTTACTTGCGGTTGAAACACATGCTTGCAGTGGGTAATAATCTGATAGTACATGCCAGGGTGGAAGCCAGCCGCTACGATGAGAATAATATAAATATTAATATTCATGATATTTCTCTATTGGAAGATGCCATGAATAATGTAATGAAAAAACTTACCCTGTATATTAATCCTGAGGAGATTACCGATGAGATAATAAATGAACTGGTGAAAATGAAACATGACTATCCCGGTGAAACGCAACTCATGATTTCGTTGAATTCTATTGATAAAAAAAGACCGTTGGTTTTAAAAAGCAAATCGGGAAAGGTGGATGCTCTTTATTTCCTGAATAATCTCAGTAGGGTAGGAGCACTCCGATATACGCTTAGCAAATAGGCTTAGGGATTGTTATGAAATAACCTATCCGTTTCGACTCGTTCTTTTGCCCTTTTTCTTCGTTGCAAAAGTTTTAAATAAACTGTGGCTATTCGCAACTTTTGCGTCTTGAAAAAGCACAAAATTACTTCGCCGATTCCAGATACGTTATTTCATAATAAACCCTTAATAGTGTTTTCCACATTAGTCCGTATTAAATACTTTTTTAACTTTGCAACCAAATAAAAAAATAAAAAAATGGCTTTAGAATTCACAGATGCAAATTTTGATTCACTTGTATTGAAGTCGGATAAACCGGTGATTGTTGACTTTTGGGCAATATGGTGCGGCCCCTGCCGTGTTGTCAGTCCTGTTATTCAGGAAATTGGCGATGAATACGGCGATAAAGTACTGGTTGGCAAGATGGATGTTGACCATAACCCGACCATCTCCCGTCATTACCGTATTCGTAATATTCCGACTATTTTGTTCTTCAAAAACGGAGAAGTGGTAGATAAGCAGGTCGGTTCGGTTCCTAAACAGGTTCTGGTTAATAAACTTGAACAATACCTGTAAGCAATACAAGACTATGATAACAAAGGAGCTACAAGGATGTGGCTCCTTTGTTGCGCTAAAATTTGAACTGTAATTGTAGTCTTATGTCGGTTTTGTGATTCCCGGCAATAGCTTCCGGTCCCGAAGAGATGTTCTTTTTGTTGAAAAAGACCGTTTGTGCCGCTTTCACCCAGATATCCAGGAACTTCCGGAACTTATAATGCAATAGCAAATAAACCCGCTGACCTTTGTCGTAATATGCCGGAACGGTGAAAGCATAAAGTACATCGTTTTCATAAGCATAAATACGGCTGTTCCAGCCATCCGTATCAAAAAGCGCATACCGGAAGTTAATTTTTAACGGAAAATTCACAAACCGGTACACAATATCCTGATATATCAGAAAACCTCGTTCGCGGTCAGCAGCTTTGGCAAAACGAACATATTCGACACGCGTTTTAAAAATCAGTTGGGGGAAGGCAGTATAAGCGATGGCATAACGAAAATCGGTATAATTTTTCTCTGTCAGTAAAGGGTGATAGTCCTCTGCACCTGAAACGTTTATTTCCTTTTGCTGATAGCGAAAACGAAAATACATGCTGATATTTCTATCCGGAATCATATCGAGCTGGGCAAGAAAAGCTTTTCCTGAGGATGGTGCATTAATTTGAAATTTTAACCACGGAAAGCTAAAATAATCGGCGTAAGCGGTCAGTGTGAACATACGCGAAAGCAATAATTTCATACCGAGATAAATGCCATGCTCGTTGTTGACCTGTCCCGACTCCATAAACGGTGAAGCATAAATAACTTTGTAAGCAGGGGAAAGGTTACGATAACTCAGTGTCAGTGTCAGACGGTCGGAAGGATAGGTGTTGATGCCTGCCATTCCGGCCATTCCACCGCCAGGATTGGCGGCCAGCTCCCCAAAAAAGGAAATGTGCGAAAATTGCAGATTCAAATTGACCGAGGCGTTGCTAAACCGGTTTCCACGGAAGTAGAAATGACGGTAAAGCGTTGTATCGGGCGCTAAGGGCAGACTTAGCCGCGTTTGATAATAGGTTGCTCCTGCTTTCAGAAATTTGTAAGTGTAATTGACATGACCGCCAAAAGCATTTATGGTCAACCTGTTTTCATTAAGTAATTCACTGATAGTCCGGTGGTTTCCTGTTTCCAAAATCGTGGTAATTTCATCCTTTCCGGAGGGGGTAATGAAGAAACTTCCATCCACTTTGTTGTGTGAATAAAAGGCTGTCAGTGTAATGTTTTTCACTCCGAGTGTGAAAGCCGCTCCGCGAAAAAACCGGTTTTCGTTGGCCGAGGTGTTGGGGCGAATACCGGTACCGTAATATTTTACAGCAGTGGCTTCCGCCGATTTCCCAAATGTCAGTCCCGACCAAAGGCAAAGTCCCTGCCCAAATTCCAAATGATAATCGCCAATAACAGCTTTTTTCAAAATTCCCAATTTCGAAACGAAAGCATAAGCAGAGAAAAAGTCGGGAAACCGTGGTTTTTGGCTCCCTAAAATCTGTTTTACGCTGTCACTCAGATGCTCGGGGAGCAGAACTTCCCCGGCATCTTTTTCAGCCGTAAATCCCCAACGTAAATGATTGCCTGAACGGAATCCGTAACGCAGGTATAGTTTCTGCGGGCTTCCCAAATAGACCGATCCCGGTTTTAACCAGGCCGAATCGGCTGGAATCTTGTAGCCGGCCGCCGTCTCCAATACCTGTCCGTACCGCATTAACACTTGATGATCTCCATATTTAATAGCCTTTTTCCACGAAAACGGTTTCGCTTTTTCCGGTATTCCTGTTTTGATAAACGGGCTTAACTGCTGAATGGTACGGAAATTAAAGCCGGAAACATACTGCAATTCGTAAATACTGAGAATAATACCGTTTTCATGGATATAAGCTTTCAGTGAAGCAAGTTGTGCTTCGTTAAGCAAATGTAAATCAAGCAGTTTACTTACTCCATTTCCGTTAATATTAATAGGATGTTTGGTATAATAAATGTAATTTCCGGCGAGGTCGGAATAATCCTGTTGCCTGTCTGAAGATTTTGCCAGATTTTCCATCTGATTGGTCAGGAACTCAGCAGAATTGTGTAGCGTATCACCATTCTGGGCATCCGCGTCTATCCTTACAATGAAGGTTAAAACCGAATACAGAAGGAGATAATATGTAAAATATCGTTTCATTTTAAAAGGAAAACACGAGTGATGTCTCTGGTGAAAAACTTAGCGACTGATGCATGGTAGTGCCAATGTCAAATTGTATATGTTTCTTGTGCCAGCCGAATCCGAAAGAAAAGATATCACGGGAAGTTCCGAAGCCGACGCGGAAAAAGAACTGCTTTTTATACCTGTATTCTATACCGCCTCGCAATATCACAGGCTGATAATCGGTGTTTTTTTCGACCTCTGCTGTGGTGAGCAGTTTGTCGGAAAAACGATAAGCCACTCCAATGCGAAAGACCGCAGGAATTTTTTCGTCGGCATAATCGGAAAGTTTAACGCGTACCGGATTATAGACATAAATCCCCAGCGTAAGATGTTCGGTAACATCGGATTGCACCCCCATTTCAAATGTTACATTGCTTCGGCTACCATAAATATCTCCCAGTCCGGTTTGCAAATAATCGAGTTGTACGCCTATTCTTAGCCGGGGGCCAAAAGAGCGCGCATAGGCCAGCCCTATTTTCATTTCGTGATACAAAGCATAGCCGAAATAGCTCATGCTGAGCCCCATATTACCAAATTTCAGAGGATAAATAAGGGCAAGGTTTGCTGTTCCCATGTGTGGAATAAGGAATCTGTTCTCGTAAGCAACACCTACCGACAGATTTTTTATCAGCGCCATACCGGCCTGGTTGTTTTGGATACTCCAGAAATCGCTCAGTGCAACAGAGCTATAGTTTAGCCCTGCCTCTCTGGCGCCGACCGGCGGCCACAATCCTGCACCAGAGACATGCTGTGAGGAGATAAAAAACATTAGAAACAGAATAATAATTTTGGAGGTTCGGAACCCATTGACAACAGGTATATTCATAACAGAAAAGAGTTTTCATTTAATTGGGGGCTTAAAAGTATAAAAATATTTTCAGAGTTAAAAATTATTGTTCGGCCTATTGCGGAAATGTTTATTTTGGCTCAAAAATCGGAGCGTATGAAAACGACTGAACAACTGATAAATAAAGCATGGGAAAGCCGTAATTTACTCGAAACTGACGATGTAAAAGAGGCTGTTTTTGACACAGTGGATGCATTGGACAAAGGGAAGTTGCGTGTGGCAATGCCCGTGGGAGAAGAGTGGAAGGTAAACGAATGGATAAAAAAAGCGGTTATTCTCTATTTTCTGTTGCGGAAGATGGAAACCATGGAAACCGGTATGTTTGAATTTTATGATAAAATTCCGCTGAAAAAAGATTTTGCTAATCTTGGTGTGCGGGTAGTCCCACATGCTATTGCCCGCTACGGTGCTTATCTCGCTCCCGGCATGGTTATGATGCCTTCTTATGTGAATATCGGGGCCTATGTTGATAGCGGAACCATGGTTGATACCTGGGCCACCGTAGGCTCTTGTGCGCAAATAGGAAAGAATGTGCATTTGAGCGGAGGCGTGGGTATTGGCGGCGTACTGGAACCTGTTCAGGCTGCTCCCGTAATTATTGAAGACAACTGTTTTATAGGCTCCCGTTCTATTGTAGTTGAGGGTGTCAGGTTGGGAAAAGAGGCTGTGCTGGGCGCCAATGTGGTTCTCACAAAAAGCACCAAGATTATTGATGTTAGTGGCGATAAACCTACAGAATACAAAGCCTATGTCCCGCCACGTTCGGTGGTGATTCCCGGTACCTACACCAAACATTTTCCGGCGGGCGATTTTCAGGTTTCATGTGCATTAATTATCGGAAAGCGAAAAGCCTCTACCGACACAAAGACTTCGCTGAATGAGGCTTTACGCGATTTTCAGGTAGCCGTCTGATCGTTGAGATGAAAAGGATTTTAATCATACAAACGTCTTCGCTCGGAGATGTTGTGCTGGCAACACCACTGATCGAAAAACTGTATCATTTTTTTCCGCAGGCACGTATTGATTTTCTGCTGAAAGAAGGAAATGATGCATTGCTACGCTACCATCCTTATTTGAAACACGTCATTGTATGGGATAAATCGGAAAAGAAATATCAAAAACTTTGGGAGCTAATCGGTATCATTCGTGAGCAAAAATATGATTTGGTTGTCAACACACAGCGGTTTGCCTCTACAGGATTGATGACTGCTTTTGCGGGAGCGAGGAAAACAGTCGGGTTTAGAAAAAACCCCTTTTCACTTTTTTTTACTCTTCGTCTAACACATAAAATATCTGAAAAGGAGGGAAGTCCGCACGAAGTGGAACGTAACCTGAAGTTGATAGATAATTTTACCGATACATCGCTTTTCAAGCCAAAACTCTATCCATCACAACATGACTTTGCACTGGTTTCGCAGTATAAAACCAAACAATTTATCACCGTTTCTCCCGGCAGCCTGTGGTTTACCAAAGAGTATCCTGCTGAAAAGTGGGCAGGGTTCATAAAGCAATTGGATAAAGGCCTTATGGTTTATTTTCTCGGTTCCGGCAAAGAGCGGGAAAAAATTAACCTGATTTTGGGAAATTCCGGCCATACCAACAGCTTGAATCTGGCCGGGAAACTTACACTTTTGGAATCGGCGGCACTTATGCGTGATGCTTTAATGAACTACACCAACGATTCGGCCCCCATGCATCTCGCTTCTGCCATGGATGCACCTGTGGCTGCCATCTTTTGCTCTACCGTTCCGGAATTCGGATTCGGGCCTCTTTCCTCTACTTCATTTGTTATCCAAACGACTGAAAATTTACCTTGCCGCCCATGTGGCCTTCACGGGAAAAAGACTTGTCCTAAAAAACATTTTAAATGTGCAGAAACTATTAAGATAAAACAATTGTTGTTATGTCTGAAAAATTAAAACAAGAAGTTGAAAAATCAGTTGAGTTGCTAAGGAAGGGAAAAATTTTGCTTTATCCGACGGATACTATTTGGGGAATTGGCTGCGATGCCACCAATACAAAAGCCGTTGACAAGGTCTTCAAGCTAAAAAACCGCCATAAGCAGAAGAGTATGATCGTGTTGTTGGATAGTGCCGACAAGCTTAGCCTTTATATTGATGAAGTGCCCCAAATTGCTTATGATCTCATAGAAAATGCTGCTTCGCCTATAACGATTGTTTACAATAAAGCCCGGAACCTGTCTAAAAAACTAATCGCTTCTGACGGAAGTATTGCCATTCGGGTTGTAAAAGACGATTATTGCCTGGGAGTGATAAGAAAGCTGGAACATCCATTGGTATCTACTTCTGCCAATATATCGGGTGAACCGACGCCACAAATCTTTAATCAGATTGCAGACATTATTAAGGAAAAGGTGGATTATGTGGTTGATATTTATCGATCGCGGATTCGAAACATCCGGCCTTCAACAATTATCAAATTGGAGGAAAACGGAACTTTCAGTATTCTGAGACTGTAGATAGATTTTTTCCGGGGTACAATCTTTTTCACGAAGAACCATCTCTGATTTTAATAAGAATTAACGCTTTGATTTTCGAGGTAAGTTCTGATTTTTTCCTTAAAATCATGCAGGTTAATCGGTTTGGAAATATAGTCGGCGAACCCGGACGACAAGATGTATTTTTTGTCTTCATCAAAGGCAAAGGCAGTTACGGCTATTGCAGGAGCTTCTGCATGAGGAGGTGTTTTGCGTATCATTGCCAATAATTCGACCCCTGTTATTTCTCCTTCCAAACGGATGTCAATCAGAAGAAGGTCAAAAGTTTCGGTTTTGAGTAATTGTAAAGTTTCCGCAACGGTAGAGCAGAGGAACAGGTCGTAAACCCGGCCAATGACATGTTTTACGAGAAGACGGCTTTGAAGGTCATCGTCAACATACAAAATTTTCTTGCGAGAATAACTGTTTTCCATGCTTAGGAATTTTTAAATAAATTATTATATTTTTGATTGCAGTGCATTAGTAACATTTTGTTAAACTGGAATATAAATGGTAAAAACAGAGCCTTTGCCTTCCGAAGACCTTAGTCTCAGGAAGCCACCAATGAGCTCAATATATTTTTTGGCAAGACTTAACCCCAGTCCGTTTCCTTCGTATCTCCTGCCATAACCTGTGCTGGCCTGCCGGAAATCTTCGAAAATACTTTCCTGATTTTTTTCCGAAATACCAATTCCCGTGTCTTTTATCTCGAAATAAATAAATTCTTTCTCTTTTATTATGGCTTTTCCCGCTTTCAGGCTTATTTTTCCTTTATTCGTAAACTTAATAGCATTATCCACAATCTCATCTATGGCTTCCGAAATGATATTCCGGTCGCCCAAAAGTTCAAAGTGTTCAAACTCCGTCTCAAGCATTATTTCCAGGTTTTTACGTTGGGCTTGTGGCAATTTCTTTGTGTAAACATTACGGAACTCAGCTATTACATCCACTCCTTCCCTTTTAACTTCATAAGTACCAGAATCTAATCTTGAGATGGCAATAATCATATCCAAAGTACGCAGTAGTCTTTGTCCGCTTTCGTTGATATACCGGCTCATTTCCTGGATAGAATCAATCTCTTCTATCTCGAGTATCAGTTCGGAAAATCCCAGGATTCCATTCAGGGGAGTACGTAACTCGTGGCTGATATTTGCGAGGAAAGCTGCTTTTAAACGATTGGCATCTTCTGCTTTTGCCTTGGCAACACGCAAATCCATCTCTAACTGTTTACGCCGGGTGATGTCTTCCCCCATGCCAATATAACGTTTTACCTTTCCCGATTCATCTTTAATGGGAGCAATGACGTTATATTCATAGTAGTTTTCCCCGTTTTTTCGCTTGTTGATGAATTCACCTCTCCAAACCTTGCCTTTCAACAGCGTATTCCATAAGTCATCATAAACGCTTCCCGGTGTTTCACCGCTTTGCAAAATCTTCGGATTTCGTTCTTTGACCTCCTGAAGAGTGTAACCGGTAATTTTGGTAAAGCTATTATTAACATATTCTATTTTTGCATCCAAACCGGTAATGACAACGGAAAGCGGGCTTTGTTCGACGGCAGCGGAAAGCATTCTGATTGCTTCTTCGGTCTGTTTCTCTTTGGTAATATCGTGAACGCTGCCGATACCTGCATCCTTTCCTTCAAATTGCAGATAACCTGCCGTAAAGTCAACCCAACGTGTTTCGCCGGTTTTCGTCAGCATCCTAAACTGATAATTTCTGGGTACGTTCTCTTTTTTTATACGCCTTTGACCCCGATTTTTTACCATTTTGCGGTCTAACGGGTGTACCACATCCCAAAAATACATGGCTTTCATCTCCTTTTCCGAATACCCGAGGAGATGGGTAATTGCAGGATTGACGTACAAGAATCTTTCTTTATCATAAATAACAATACCCGAAGAAGTGTTTTCGGTGAGTGTGCGGAATAGATTTTCAGAATGTTTCAGTCTCTCTTCGGCAACAACCCGTTTTGTAATATCGATAAGGTAACCCTGGATTAGCAACAGGTTCCCGTCCTCATCAAATTCACTGTAAGCATTTTCGAGTATTACAAGTTTTTTCCCGGTACGCGTATGCATGCGTGCTTCAAAATCTACTATCTTTCCTTTACTAAAAATGGCATCTTCAATCTTTTTCCTGACTTCGACATCGTCATACAAATTTCTGGAGCCATAGGCATTAAGCTGGTCAAGGTCATCAAACTCAAAAATATCAAGTACTTTTTGGTTGCAATACAGCACACGGTCTTTGTCTTCGAGATAATCGCCGGAGATGTCATGTTCCACAAAATTTCTGAACCGCTCCAGGCTTTTAAAAAGGTCCGCTTTTGCTTTTTCTTTTTCCAAAAGAATTTTCTGTTGTTCCAGAACGCTCTTTACGGACACGTTCAGGCGCATCAAATGGTCTTTGGTAACATAATCGGATGCACCGGCTTTGATACATTTAACAGCAACCTCTTCATTAATGGAACCTGTAACAACGATAAACGGAGTTAATGGTGCTCTTTCATTACGAATTTCAAGTGCCCTCATACCCGAAAATCCCGGCAGGGAATAATCGGAAAGAATCAGGTCGGGACGAAAGCTGTAAAGTTTTTCAAGGATATCATGCTCTGTTTCAACGGTAACTGCTTCAAAATCAAAATCGCGACTAAGTTCATACCGGAGAAGTTTATCATCCGATGGGCTATCTTCTATGATTAAAATCCGCAATTTACTCATGGGGTAGAAAATGAAATAATACCGGCAAGTTTTAAGCTTGACAAATTTAAAATTATTTTTTTAAAATGCAAGGGAATATTGCAGCTAAGTACCTGATAGTTATCAACCGGATAAACACAAAGGCTATTCTGTTTTTTCGCCGATATTCAACGGATGAAATTTCAGGATGGTATTTTTTAAATCGGTATCGTTTAGATGGGTATAAATTTCAGTAGTATTGATGGATACGTGCCCCAGCAGCTCTTGTACAGCCCTCAGATCGGCTCCCCGGCGGATAAGATGCGTAGCAAAAGAATGACGAAAAGTATGCGGACTTACCGTTTTACGGATACCGGCTTTTTCAACCTGTTTTTTAATCATAAGAAAGATCATTTGGCGGCTCAGTTTTCCTCCCAGCCGGTTTAAAAAAACAATATTTTCCGCTTCTTTCTTTGGTGTGATACGAATTCGAATTAGCTGGAGGTAGGTTTGCAACTGTTTTTGTGCACTGTCGCCGATGGGAATCATTCTTTGCTTGTTTCCCTTACCTGTAACAATGATAATCTCCTCGTTAAAATGCAAATCGGAAAGCTTTAGGCCGGTAAGTTCCGAAACGCGTAAGCCACAGGCATATAGGGTTTCCAATATGGCTTTGTTGCGTTCTCCCAGCGGTTCCGACAAATCAACGGATTGAATCAGTGTAACAATTTCTGTTTCAGAGAGCACATCAGGTAACTTTTTTCCCAGCTTAGGCGATTCAAGCAATGCTGCCGGGTCTGTGTCGATGATCTTTTCAAGCATCAAATAGCTAAAAAATGACTTGATACCCGAAACCACACGACTTTGAGAATAAGCTCCCAACCCCATTTCGTTAATATACTGCAAAAAATCACGAAGATCATCATGGGCAATATCTTTTATGAGGAGCTGCTCTTTTTTTGCCTGAAGGAATGAAAACAGCAGGCTGACATCATGCAGGTAAGCCATTACCGTGTTTTCCGACAGCGCCCTTTCAAGCTGAAGAAAAGCCTTAAAACCCTTTGAATACATATTTTCCTTCATGAAATATGCCTGTTTTTTTGTTTTCTTTTATAAAATTCTGCACTAAAATAGAAAAAATTCCAGGGAAAACTTATTTTTGCTTCCACTTCTTGAAAACGTTTGCAAAAAGACATGAATCTAAATTGTTTAACAAATAAATCAAAAAAATGGTAGATTTTTCTTTAGAACCCAAGCAAGTTGAACTTCGGGAGAAAGTTCGGGATTTTGCCCAACGTGAAATTATTCCCAATGCCAGGAAATATGACGAATCGGCAGAGTTCCCCTGGGACATTATAAAAAAGGCCTATGTAGAAGGGTTGATGAATGGCCCCGTTCCTGTGGAATACGGTGGTAACGGGCACAATATTTTCGAGAGTGCCCTGACATCGGAAGAACTCGGTGCCGGTTGTGTGGGGATCGGAATTTGTATGGATGCCAATACCCTTGCGCTTACACCGCTTTTGCTCGGAGCCAGTGAAAAACAGAAGAAAAGATTTTTCGGACAAATTGTTGAAGCCAAAGGAGTGGCCGCTTATGCGCTGACCGAACCCAATGCAGGTTCGGATGTGGCAGGCATCAAATCAACGGCCATTTTACATGGAGATAAATATATTCTGAACGGACAAAAGCGTTTTATTACCAACGGCGCCGTTTCCGAGTTTGTAACGGTTTTCGCTATGGTGAATCCCGAAAAGGGAGCGCGCAGCCTGAGTGCTTTTGTTGTTTCTACAAAATCGCCCGGAGTGAAAATTGTTTCAAACCTGAAAAAAATGGGACAACGCGCTTCCGTTCAAACAGAGTTTGTTTTTGAGGATGTTGAGGTTCCCAAAGAAAATCTTATCGGCGGTGAAAGCCAGGGATTTTTACTTGCCATGAAAACTTTTGAGCGCACACGCACAGGAGTGGCTGCACTCAGCGTCGGCAATGCAAGGGCTGCTTATGAGACGGCTCTTCGATGGGGGAAAAACCGTATCCAGTTCGGGAAACCCGTTACCGTAAACCAGGGCGTAAGTTTTATGCTGGCAGATATGGCCACTGAGATTGAAGCCGCCCGGATGGTTACCTGGCATTCTGCCTGGGCCTATGATAATGGTCAGAAGTCTAAAAACATCTTGTCAGCAATGTCTAAACTGTATGCTTCGGATGTGGCTATGAAGGTTACTACCGATGCTGTTCAGATTATGGCAGGGGAGGGCTACTCAACTGATTATCTCGTAGAAAAGATGATGCGTGATGCCAAACTTTGTCAGATTTATGAAGGAACAAACCAGGTTCAGCGGCTTGTCATTGGAAAAGCTATTCTGAAATAAGCGCATACCATTACCGCATAAAAAAATTGCGCTTTCGGTAGTTTTCCGCAAAGCGCAATTTTTTTTGATTATATTTTCAGGGAAATTAAAATTTATATCGCTCGTCTTCAATTAGTTTATCGGCAATACGCCGGCGCGCCTCTTTAGCATTGACAGGATGGTAAAAGGTGAGCTTATGCATAATAGCGAGCATTTCCTCTTTTTCTTCACCTTCCATGAAGGAGCTGACAGCATCGACGGTCTCTTTTTGAAAAATATGCATCACATTGTGCAACAGCACATCCAGAATATCACAATAAACGGAAATATCTGATTTCAATCCCTGCCGGTCAAGTTTCTCTACCCGCAGCAGTGTGGATTCAAGAACGTACACATACATGATCATATCGGCCACACCCATCATAATTTCCTCTTCGTAAGCCAGCTTTTTTTTAAAGGTGTCGTTCAGCAAGGGAAACAGAATGATAATCGCTTTCTTCAACTGATTGACGTAAGCATGTTTCAGTGCGTAGTAATCTCCTTCAAAAGCGTTAGCAACCTGAATGGAATTTTTGTTTTCCAAAATTTCAGCTGCTTTTTCCAATAGTAAAATCTTGTGCCGGAGACCACGCTTGAGTTCTGCATCCGAAATAATCAACCGGTTAATTTCGTTGGTACCTTCAAATATCCTGTTGATACGCGAATCACGGTAGGAGCGGTCAGCAGGAGCTTCGGACGAAAAGCCCATTCCCCCATATATCTGCACCATTTCATCAACAATGTAATCCAATGATTCAGAGCCATATACTTTGAGCAAAGCACATTCAGGTTCAAATTCTGCCACACCACCAATATTGGCCTCTCCGTAGCTTTTTCCGGAGGCCAGCAGTGTTGCTATTTCATTCTGAATATCTTTGCTGGCACGATAAACCGCCGACTCAGTAGAAAAGGTTTTAATCACCTGTTCGGCGAGTTTATATTTTATTGCTCCAAAATCGGCCAGCCGCGAACCGAACTGTTTGCGCTCCATGGCATAGTTTACCGAATTGTTGATGGATCTACGCATGCCGCCAATAACGGTAGCTCCCAGTTTAATCCGTCCTATGTGCAGGATATTCAATGCGATACGGTAGCCTTCGCCACGTTTTCCCAACTGGTTTTCAACAGGAATTTTCACATCGTCAAAAAATATCTGACGTGTTGACGAGCCTTTGATCCCCATTTTATTCTCTTCGGGATTCATGGTAATTCCTTTCGAAGAAGATTCAACAAGAAAGGCGCTCAGCACACGATCATTATCAATTTTGGCAAAAACCGTCAGCAAATCGGCAAAACCGCCATTGGTAATCCACATTTTCTGACCGTTGATAATGTAATACTTTTCATCATCCGATAAAACAGCTTTGGTTTTGCCTGCATTGGCGTCGGAACCGGCTCCCGGTTCGGTAAGGCAGTAGGCGGCCAGCCATTCTCCGGTGGCAAGCAAAGGCAGGTAATGTTCTTTTTGTTGCTGATTCCCGTAATAAAGCAGGGGAAGCGTTCCGATGCCTGTATGCGCCATAAAAGCCACGGAAAAAGAGTATGCGGAGCCCATCGATTCGTTGGCTTTCATATTGGTAAGAAAATTTTGTCCAAAGCCATCAAACTCTTCAGGAACGGCGATACCGAGTAAACCCATTTCACCCGCATTTTTCAGAAGGGAAGCCATCAGGCCTTTTTCATGCTCATCTAAAGCATCAAAGTGAGGGGCAACCCCGGTTTCTACAAAGTCTTCACAGGTTTGAGCAATCATAAGTTGTTCCTCGTCAAACTCTTCCGGAACAAAAATATCTGTTGCGTTTATTTCTTTTACAAGGAATTCTCCTCCTCTCATAGGTGTATGAATTTTTTTATGTTTCTATAAAATTAATTGCAACAAAAATATAATTTGTTGAACAAGATGGCTTGGTATATATTCAATTTATATCAATTCTAAGAGAGGGATGAGGAAGAAATGGAGCATACGTTTTTCTGAATATGTGAGAATGGTTTTCAAAGAAATTTATCAGCCATCAACAATGTAATCCAGATAATTTTCGCTGTTTACAGTAATAAATGTGGCCCCGGAATAAGTTTTTCCCCATTTAAGGTATTGAAGTTGTCTAAAGTCTAATCGGTTTGATATAGTATAACTTTCTTTAAATCAGCCAATAAATTCCTTAATTCCCCTTCTTGAAGGGGCGTAGGGGTGGGTTATTTTAAAAAGTTATTTATTGGCTGATTTTTAGCTTGTTATAATTATTTTTAGCTTTAGACTTTAAACAACTTCATTATATAAAAGCCGGATACATCCCATTACCGCGAACGTACTTCACGTCGCATAAACGAAACATAAGAAAGCACAAAACAAACAATGGTTACGGCAATTAAACCGGTTAATTGTGGCCAAACCAACAAGATGCTTTGTCCAAGTGGTAGCGGACTGGGAATTGCCCCCTGTAGTTGCGATACAGTCATTGGTCCCAGACTTCTTACACCCGGCATGAGAAGTGTTGTCGTGGCTTCGTTAAATAACTGACTGGGCACAAGTTGCATTAACAAAAACTTAATTTTTTGAAACGTAAAAATATAATGCATCGAAGCATATCTTGACGGTTCAAAAAGTTGTGTTCCCAAATTAATGATCATGGGATAAAATACCGTGAAAAGCAACCAGATAGCTATTCCCGTTAGGACAGCAGTGGCCGGTTGACGAAATTTTACCGATAAAAAAACAGCAAGGTTTAACCAAAAAGCCACATAAACAATACTTATGAGAATAAACAAGATGATTCGAATAAACTCTTCGGCAGTCGGTGGAATACCGAGTGCAATCAAACCAGAGCCCATAACCAAAAATCCCAACGAAAAAAACATCACGCTAATAACGATAAGTGGGGCGAGGAATTTTGCATTAAGTATGTTATCGCGATGAATCGGTTGCGAAAGAATACGACTTAAAGTACCTCCGTTAAATTCGGAATTAATACTGTCGAATCCCAATCCAATACCCAGTAACGGGCTGAGAAAACTAATAAACATGACATACGACGGTAATTTTCCGCTAGAAAGAGTGAATAAACGTAAAAAGAAAAAAGCTCCTTCTGCCTCGGTGGGTTTCACTAACCTGGCAAAACTACCGAGAGAAGTATAAAGTGAACCGAGACAGGTTAATATTACGAGAGAAATAAGAATAATAAACCGCCAGCTTCGGACCTGATCTGATATTTCTTTTTGAAGCAATACCCTAAAAGGTGATGGATTTATAGAAACTGATGATTTGGATTCTGCCGAAAATAAAGGTATTTTACTCTTGCTTATTGTTTCACTATTCATGGTTTAATCCTCCTTCGAAATAACGATAATAAATCTCATCGAGACCATATTCTTTTTTGGTAAGAGTTATTAATTCACCTCCGGAAGCCACAACCAACCGGGCAATATCAGATGATATTTCGGCTTCACAGTCGAAGAAATACGTATTGTTTTTTTCTTGTATGACGGCACTTATTCCCGGGATATCCTTAAATATAGCCTTCAGTCGGTCGATCTGGTGATTTCCGTCAGACCATTTAATTTCAGCCATAATTTGATAGGCTGCTGTATGGAAAAGTTGCCGCGACAGTTCGTTTAAATTTCCGAGCGCAATGAGTTTGCCTCCAACAAGTAGTCCTACACGATCACATACTTTTTGCACCTGATGCAACTCGTGTGAAGAGAAGAGTACCGTAATACCATTTTTCCGGCTTAATTCTACGATTAAATTCAGAAACTCCTGAATTCCGGTTGGATCAATTCCCAAAGTGGGCTCATCGAGAATGATAACCTCCGAATCTTTAATCAGCACATCAGCTAACCCTAACCGCTGACGCATACCGAGCGAATAAGTACTGGTTTTTTTGCCGGCGTCATGGGTTAAGCCTACTTTCTGCAGGGTTGCTTTCGATTTCTCAAACGCTTCATGATAAGAATATCCGTTTAGCCGAGCTATTAAAATAAGATTTTCAAGGCCGGTAAGGTCATCATAAAAGCCCACGTTTTCAGGAAGATATCCTACTTTTCTTTTTACATCAATGGGATTTCGTGTAGGGTCAATTCCGCAAATGGTAATAGAACCGGAAGTAGGTTCCGACAATCCTAACATCATCAATATCGTGGTCGATTTGCCGGCACCGTTCGGCCCCAACAGCCCGAAAATTTCACCTTTGAAAACCGAAAGGTTTAATTGATCGACAGCCGTAAATTGGTCATAACATTTTGTGAGATTTTTAAGTTCTATGATTTTTTCTTCCACGGTTACCTCCTTCCATACTTACGGAAAAGAAATACAACAAAACCAATGGCAATGAGAATAACAATAACGCCTATCCAGCCCCAAATCAGAGACGTTTTTACCATGATGCGGAATTGGGCCTTGGCATAAACTTCTGAGGTATGTGATCTAAAAACAACGAGGTAATCGCCGGGAATTGCTCTTTTGCCGGCTTTTACGGTAGCATAAACAATGGCCTCTTTACCCGCTTCAATATGGTCGATTTCTTTTGGATTGAATTCAACTTCCCATGTCGGAGGAATCGATGCCGTAAGCTTTACATGCTTAAGTGCGGCAGAACCGGTATTACGGACAACCAACTCTATTTTTTTCTGATCACCGGCAATAATCGATGAGCTTAACCGACCTGTTGGTGTGGTAAGCACAATATCGTAAGTTCCGGTAATAACCACTTCAAGAACCATATTGGCCGATGTATTCTGCGTAACGGCATAAACCGGTATTTTGTAAGTACCTGCTTTCACAAAATCGGGTGGATTTATATGAATAGAAATATGCTTGGTTTCATTGGGTTTTATTTCAACTGAGGTGGCTTGTTGATAATTGGGTTTAAATATTACCTGCCAGCCCAGTGGCGCATCGGCTCTTAACGAATAAAGCTGGGTTTCATCGGTCATATTTTTCAAATCAGTACGGAAAGTAAATATCGATTTGGAGTTTCCCTGCATGTTTTTTTGATCCGATGTAAACAGGGTATTATAGGTTCCCTGCTTCGAAACATTGATGGTTAAGGGTAATCTTTTCTCTCCGGCTTTTACAAAAAATCGATAACTCCCTTTGTTTATTTTCAATGGAACTTCCAATTTAAGCAAAAGTGTTTTACTGTCGCCGGGAAGAACCGAAATTTGTTTTATGTTCCATCCGCCCGATTTGAGATGGTAGTCCCAGCTTTTCGGTAATCCCCAAACCGACACATCAAGCATTTGAAGCTGCTCGCTTTTGTTAATGATATCAATGGAATAATTGACTGATTGGCCTGGTGGAACGGAAATTTTCGTGTAAGGTGTGTAAAGGACTACGTTCCCGGTATTTCCCATGGCATTTAAATTAAGCCCGAACAGGAGCAATAAAATGATTAAGGTAAGCTTTGATTGTGAATACATATCTCATTCTCCATATTAAAATTATTCAATAATTTACAATTTTTATAAGATGCAAAAATAGGAGGGCACGGGAAAAATTAAGCAACGTTTTATGTTAAAAACTCTTAAACCTGGCGGAAGGAGCACAAAGTTGGACAGAACACCTCGTTGTTCTGTAAAATATGATGAACAATACATTATTTAGAGCCTGTCTGTAAAGTCCGCTAACTTCGTTATACTCGTTTTTCATGCCAGTCATTTACAAAAAGTAAATTTCTGATTTTAAATACATTGCAAGTCTCGAACTCAAATATTCCGAACCAAACACTTGACTTTACAGACAGACTCTATTTAACCTACGTTGCAGCTACAAATCTGCAATTCTCTGATTTCAAGAGGTGTCGTTTTTCAAAATCTCCCCAGGTAGGTCTATATTTTATCTGTGAGAAGCATAAATGGTATGAATCTATTGAATGAAAAACAGATACAAAATATAAGTTTCTTGTAAATTTTGTATTTAATCAAAGTTAAGTTTAATATGAACTATTTCCGGCTGGCGAGGATGTTTTGCATCGGGACAGATTTGTTTAAACAGTCTTGTTCCCGGCACTCTTTTCTTTAGCCGGGGCTGTGCGCTTTGTACTGATTTTCACCTTTAGCTCCTCTTTTTTGGCGTCATAATCAATTTTAATCACATCGTTTTCCTTAAGAGTACTCTGAATAATTTCCTCAGCAAGCGGGTCTTCAACATATTTTTGAATAGCACGTTTTAGCGGACGGGCGCCAAATTGCTCATCCCATCCTTTTTCGATAATGAAATCCTTTGCCTTGGCAGTAACGTTTATTTTAAATCCCATTTCGTTGATACGACCATACAAATGAGACAATTCGATATCAATAATTTTGTAAATATCCTCTTTGTCGAGAGAGTCGAAAATAACCACATCATCTATTCTGTTCAGAAACTCCGGAGCAAAGGTACGTTTCAGGGCATTTTCAATAACCCCGTGGGCATGGCTGGCACGGCTCTGTTTTCTGGCAGCTGTACTGAAACCTACGCCGAGGCCAAAATCTTTCAGCTGCCGCGAACCAATGTTGGAGGTCATAATAATAATGGTATTTTTAAAATCGACTTTTCTCCCGAGGCTGTCTGTCAGAACACCATCATCCAACACCTGAAGCAACAGATGAAAGACATCCGGATGTGCTTTTTCAATCTCGTCAAGCAAAATGATAGAGTAAGGTTTTCTGCGAATTTTTTCCGTCAGTTGGCCACCCTCTTCATAACCCACGTATCCGGGAGGAGCTCCAACGAGACGGGAAACTGCAAATTTTTCCATGTATTCACTCATGTCAATACGGATGAGGGCATCTTCCGTATCGAACATATATTTTGCCAGCATTTTGGCAAGATAGGTCTTTCCCACACCTGTGGGGCCCAGGAATATAAAGGAGCCAATGGGTTTGTTAGGGTCTTTTAACCCGGCACGGTTACGACGAATGGCTTTAACGACTTTTTTAATAGCCTCCGGCTGGCCGATGACCTCTTTTTGAAGTTCAGGTTCCATATTAATAAGCCGGTGGCTTTCACTTTGGGCAATGTTGGTAACCGGGATGCCGGTCATCATGGCAACTACTTCTGCCACTTTTTCTTCGTCCACCTCTTCGCGATTCAGTTGGGCATCTTCTTCCCACCGTTTTTTAGCACGCTCCAACTCTTCGGTATAGCGACGTTCGATATCCCGGAATTGTGCCGCCTCTTCAAATTTCTGCTGATTTATAGCCTGAACTTTCTTTTGTCGAATCTCTTCGATGGATTTTTCCAAATTGATAATTTCTGCCGGCACATGGATGTTGCTGATATGTACCCTGGCGCCCGCTTCATCTAATGCATCAATCGCTTTATCAGGCAGATAGCGATCGGAGATATATCGGTTAGTCAGGTTTACACAGGCTTTGATGGCCTCAGGTGTATATTTCACCAGATGGTGATCCTCATATTTTCCCTTTATATTTTCAAGGATGTGCATGGTTTCCTCCGGCGTGGTAGGATCTATCAAAACTTTCTGAAATCTTCTGTCCAATGCACCATCTTTTTCAATATACTGTCTGTATTCGTCTAAAGTAGTAGCACCGATACATTGAAGGTCGCCACGAGCCAGGGCGGGTTTAAACATATTGGAGGCATCGAGCGCTCCGGAAGCATTGCCGGCACCTACAATGGTGTGAATTTCATCAATAAAAAGAATAATGTCCGGATTTTTTGTCAGCTCATTCAAAACGGCTTTCATGCGTTCTTCAAACTGGCCGCGATATTTTGTACCGGCCACAAGAGAAGCCAAATCGAGAGTTACGATGCGTTTGCTAAACAAGGCTCTTGAAACTCTTCTGTTGGTAATGCGAAGGGCCAGGCCCTCGGCAATAGCAGATTTTCCCACCCCGGGTTCTCCAATCAGGATAGGATTATTCTTTTTCCGGCGACTCAGCACCTGGGCAATGCGTTCCAGCTCTTTGTCGCGCCCCACAATGGGATCTAATCTGCCTTCCTCGGCTGCGCTCGTAAGGTCGTTCCCAAAATTATCGAGAACCGGGGTCTTGGACTTAGGCTCAGACGTTTTTTTCGGGCCACCACCAAAGGAAGGCTTTTCAGGACCGGTAATCTCACTGCCTGTTTCACCTCTTACGTCGGGCGAAGTCTCCTGATAATTCCCTTTCAGCTTGTTCTCCTTTAAGGTATGTCCCAGTTCATCTTTTATGGTTTGGTAGTCAACGCCCGAAAGCGCAAGCTTATGCGTAACGAGATTATTATCATCTTTTAAAATAGCAAGTAGCAAGTGTTCGGTACCAATTTCTTCACTCTGAAAGACTTTGGCTTCAAGATAGGTTATTTTCAGCGCTTTTTCGGCTTGTTTGACAACCGGAATATTTTCCATTTCCACTCCGACACCGTCCGGGGCTCTCACTGCATTTTCAATCTCCAACTTCAGTTTTTTTAAATCAACACCAAAATAAAGCAACATCTGAACAGCCACTCCTTCACCATCCCGTAAAATACCCAGCAGAAAGTGCTCAAGTCCAATATAGTTATTCCCCAGCCGCACAGCCTCTTCGCGGCTATACGACATAACGTCTTTCATTCTTTTAGAAAACTTTGTATCCATATATATTAAAAATTTCAGTGCAAAATTACATATAAGCCTTTTACCAAAATCATTCCAAAGTAGAATATTGGTAATTTTTCATCATTTTTATATTTATTTCAAGCCTTTTTGTTCCCTGATTGAATGTTTCTTTCTTACGCATTAACAAATATAGAAGCAGATTGTTGACTCTGACATAAAATATTTCAAAATTGTTAACAAAAAGTTGTTAACACAAAAGTAAATTTTATAGGCTGATTGTTTTTAAAAATTAGCATAATTGCTTACTTTTGCAGGCTATATTTTATTCAATCATTAATGAGGAGGAATTGAATACATGGAAAGTGTTCATGACGGTGAAAGAATCGTAAAAATTAACATAGAAAATCAAATGAAATCGGCCTACATCGATTATTCGATGTCGGTGATTGTAGCCAGGGCGCTGCCTGATGTGCGTGATGGGTTGAAGCCTGTTCATCGCCGTGTTTTATTTGGGATGTATGAACTTGGTGTGTTTTCAAACAAGCGCTATAAAAAATCGGCAAGAATAGTAGGGGAGGTACTCGGTAAATTTCATCCCCACGGCGACAGCTCTGTTTACGACACAATGGTACGTATGGCACAGGACTGGTCGTTGCGCTATCCACTGGTTGATGGTCAGGGAAACTTTGGCTCAATTGACGGTGACAGCCCTGCAGCTATGCGTTATACCGAAGCCCGGTTACGGAGAATTGCAGAAGAGATGCTCTCTGACTTAGATAAAGATACTGTAGAACATCAGCTTAATTTTGACGATACCATTAATGAACCTACCGTATTACCGGCGCTTATCCCCAACCTTCTGGTAAACGGAGCTTCTGGTATTGCTGTGGGGATGGCTACCAATATGGCGCCTCATAATCTGTCGGAAATTGTGGATGGTATTATTGCCTATATTGACAATAATGACATTACTATCAGCGAGTTAATGAATTATATCAAAGCTCCTGATTTCCCAACCGGAGGTATAATTTATGGTTACGAAGGCGTTAAATCCGCCTTTGAAACGGGTCGTGGACGTATTGTCATTCGGGGAAAGGTAACCATTGAAGAAACAAAAAGCGGACGTGAAAGAATCATCGTAACCGAATTGCCTTATCAGGTTAATAAAGCGGATATGATTAAAAAAACCGCCGATCTCGTTAACGAGAAAAAACTCGACGGTATTGCTGATCTTAATGATGAGTCGGATCGTAATGGGATGCGTATTGTTTATGATTTGAAAAGAGATGCCCTTGCCAGTATAGTGATCAATAAATTGTATAAAATGACCGCTTTACAGAGTTCTTTTAGTGTAAATAACATTGCTTTGGTGAATGGACGGCCTGAAGCGCTCAATTTAAAAGGACTTATTCAGCACTATGTGAATCATCGCCACGACGTTGTCATCAGACGTACACGATATAATCTTAAGGAGGCTGAGCGTAAAGCACATGTCCTTGAAGGTCTGATTATTGCACTGGACAACATCGATGAAGTGATTGCACTGATCAGAGCTTCCAAAACACCGGATGAAGCCAAACTGGGATTAATGCAGCGTTTCGAGCTGTCAGATATTCAGTCTAAAGCTATTCTCGATATGCGCTTGCAAAAGCTTACAGGGCTGGAAAGAGAAAAACTGAAGACCGATTACGATGATTTGATACTGTTGATTGCCGAATTGAAAAAGATATTGGGAGATGTAAACATTCGTATGAATATTATAAAGGACGAATTACTCCGCATCAAAGATAAATACGGAGATGAACGCCGTTCGGAAATTGTTTATACCGCCGAAGATATCCGGATGGAAGATGTGATACCCGATGAACCTGTGGTCATCACCATTTCCCATATGGGATACATTAAAAGAACATCTCTTTCCGAATATCATGTGCAGGGCAGGGGCGGACGCGGTTCACGCGGAAGTACGACCCGCAATGAGGATTTCCTCGAACATTTATTTGTTGCTACAAACCACAATTATATGCTGTTTTTTACCGAACAGGGTAAGGTTTACTGGCTCAGGGTTTTTGAAATTCCCGAAGGAAACAAAATTTCAAAAGGCAGGGCTATTCAAAACATCATCCAGCTGAGCCCGGATGATTCGGTTAAAGCATATATTAATATCAAGGATTTGAAAGATGAAGAATATATTAAAAATAACTTCATCATTTTAGCTACAAAACACGGAACCATAAAGAAAACTTCACTTGAAGCCTATTCACGTCCCCGCGCAACAGGGATCAATGCAATTACTATTCACGAAGACGATGAATTGCTCGCAGCAAGGCTTACCAACGGCACCAACGAGGTTTTGCTGGCGCTGAAATCGGGTAGGGCTATCCGTTTTAACGAAAGTAAAGTGCGTGCCATGGGACGTACCGCAGCCGGCGTAAGGGGCATCAGACTCGCCTCCGAAAAAGATGAAGTTATCGGAATGATTTGTGTGGAAGACGATTTGTATGATATCTTGGTTGTCTCGAAAAAAGGATACGGGAAACGTTCTAAATTAGATGATTACCGTGTTACAAACAGGGGCGGAAAAGGAGTGAAAACACTAAATATTACGGAGAAAACCGGTAATCTGATTGCCATTAAAAACGTGAAAGACGATGATGACCTCATGATTATTAATAAATCCGGGATTGCCATACGTATTCCTGTTTTAGCTCTTCGCGTTATGGGACGTGCCACACAGGGTGTCAGGCTTATCAATTTGAAGAACGATGATGAAATTGCCGCCGTAGCTAAAGTGGAAGCCTTTGAATATCCGGAAGATGGGTTGGAAGAAGAAACCGGACAATTAGAAAATATTCAGGAGGAAGAGAATAATACGGAAAATCCTGAAGAAGGAGAATAGTTTAGAGCCACAATAAATAAAGAAAATAATCGGTACAATTATTGTAAGTTATATCTTTGCACATTCAAAAAAATGTTTTAATATGAAAAAATTAATATTATCAATTTCAATGAGTCTGCTGTTTATATCCGTAGGCTTTGCACAAAAGAGTAACAGAACCAGTGCTTATATGTATAAAGAAAAAGGCCAACTGGAAAGTGCTAAAAAAGCTATTGACAAAGCTGTTCAAAATGTGAAGACCAAAAACGACGCTAAAACATGGTTGTATTACGGTGAAATTTATTACGACATTGCTACTTCTCCGTTACCGCAATTTCGGGAACTGGATTCCCTTGCTGCTACCAAAGCATTTGCCGGTCTGAAAAAAGCAAAAACTTTAGATGCATCAAGTAAAAGGAAAAAAGTAAGCAAAGAAGCCGATGAATACATTAAAAAGCTTTCAGCTGTTTTTTACGCCAAAGGGGCGCAGGTATTTAAACAAAAAAACTATGACAGGGCCATCGAATATTTTAAGGATGCCTTTCAGGTATCTAAGCAGTTAGGCTCGTTTGACACAACCGCTGCTTTTAATGTCGGAATAACCGGAGTTCTCGGGAAAGAGCCTAACGTAGCTGTAAAGTATCTTAAAAAATGTGTAGATGCTAAATTTAAAGAACCCAAGTTGTTTATCTACTATAACCGGGCACTGCAACAGCTGGGCGATACTGCCGAAGCAGAATCAGCTATCAAATTAGGCCGTTCACGTTTCCCGGGAAATTTGAGTCTGCTTCTCGAACAAGCTCAATTGTATCTTGAAAGAGGCCAGGCACGAAAGCTGATTAGCAGCCTGAAAGAAGCCATAATCAAGAAACCGGATAATCCCTCTAATGCTAATTTTAATTTTTTAATTGGAAAGAGCTATGATGATATGGGCATAAGAGATACAGCTGCGATGTATTATAAAGATGCCATCAAAGCAAATCCAAAATTTTTTGAAGCTTATTATAATATCGGCGCAATCTTTGTAAACAAAGCAGCCAAGCTTCAGAAAGAAGCGAATAATCTCCCACTAAGCAAAACAAAAGAGTACAACACTTTGAATAATGAGGCTAATGTCAATTTGAGAAAGGCTATTCCCTGGTTGGAAAAAGCGTTGGCACTCAGCCCGAATGACAAACCGACTATTAGTGGTTTGAAAGAAGCTTATGCCCGATTGAAAATGAAAGCTAAATTGAAAGAACTTCTGAGTAACCATTGATAAGTTAATGAGGGGGGAAGTATCAAAATACTTCCCCTTTATTTGAAAATCTCAATTTAACATAATATATATTATAGGACAATTATTTCAGTACCTTTCTAAACTTAGATTTAGACCTGAGTTGCAAAATGAAACCTCCCCGCCGCAAGCGGACTTGGTAGACTTTAAACAACTTCAACTTCTATCTTGGATTTTTTGTTCATTGTTCAACCGTATTTTTATACTGATTACCAATTATGATATTTTTAAGGAGTAACTGATTAATTGAGCAAATTAAACCACTCATAACTAATAGCAATGGACATATGCTTTATAATTTTCGTTTAAAATTACGGATGATTACACGGTTGCTTTTTTCATAACTAAAATAACTTATAGCCCAGTTTATTCCAACGAGTAATTTATTTCTAAATCCGCTAATGGACATAAGATGAACAAGAGACCACAACAACCAGGCAGTATATCCGCTAAATTTGAATTTCCCCAAATCGGCAACAGCCCGTCGTTTCCCGACGGTGGCAAGCGATCCTTTATCTTTGTACCTGAAACTCACCTGGGGCTGCTTCTGCCCTATGATTTGCATGATTGCTTTGGCGAGATACCGCCCTTGCTGGATAGCTACCTGGGCTACCTGAGGATGCCCCCTCGGTGTTTCTTTTGAAATTCGTGCAGCAAGATCGCCTATAGCGAATACATTCTTATATCCTTCAACCAATAAGTGTTCGTTTGTTTTTAGTCTGTTTCCTCGTGTTATGGCCTGATCATCAATCCCTTTTGGTAACTGCCCCTTTACGCCTGCCGTCCAGATTAAATTTCTTGCATAGATTTCCCTTCCGCTTTTCGTTTTAACAACCTCCCCATCATAATCAACGACCGATTCATTGAGTAAAACATTTACATGAAGTGCCTTTAAGTATTTTAAAGTTTTTGTCGATGCGTTTTCAGACATGGTTGCAAGTAATTCGTCCATGGCCTCCAGTAAATAAATTTTCATTATTGAAGCCGGGTATTCGGGATAATCTTTTGGCAGTATATATTTACAAAATTCTGCCAGAGCGCCTGCCATTTCAACACCTGCCGGCCCACCTCCCACAATAACAAAATTTGTAAGAACATCACGCTCCTTATCATCACAGGTAATGGTTGCTTGTTCGAGGTTCTGCAACATCATATGGCGTATGTTCAGCGCATCGCGGATCCCTTTCATTCCCAAACTGTTATTCTCTACATTTTCCATTCCGAAAAAGTTGGTAGAAGTGCCGGTAGCCAAAACAAGAAAGTCATAATTAATTATACCTTTATTTGTTATGACAATACATTCGGTCGTATTTATTTCTTCAACTTCTGCAAAACGAAAAATTACATTTTTGATTCTTCCGATTTGTTTTCTGAACGGAAAAACAATGCTGTCGGGTTCCAGTCCGCTCGTAGCAACCTGATAAAACAGGGGCTGAAACTGGTGAAAGTTATTCCGGTCTATCAGCACCACTTGTACCGGTTGATTTTTTAAGTTCTCGACAATTGACAGACCGGCAAACCCTCCCCCAACAACAATAATCCGGGGAAACTTTGACAGGGGTAAGCATATCGGCTCTGTTTTGGCGTTCTTTGTATTTATAGCGACTCTTTCCATGATAATTTTTATTAAAATTTTTATTTCTTACTACTTCAACGTAACGATGATGTCTTTTGCATAATCGTTTTTATCGTCGATGCAAAATTCTATTAAATTCTGATATAATTCCTTACGGAATTATGGATTACTTGTACAAAATTTTACTTTTTAGTATACTTTTTTAAACCGGCACGTTTTACCCGGAGATATTTTTCTGCTTTATCAGGAAATCATTTCCTGCCGGCAAG
The DNA here is from genome assembly GCA_964598065.1 of uncultured Lentimicrobiaceae bacterium. Taxonomy (GTDB): domain Bacteria; phylum Bacteroidota; class Bacteroidia; order Bacteroidales; family F082; genus Sulfidibacterium. Next base: position 287 of record CAZRAW010000009.1, on the reverse strand, counting down.
GATATCAGGAACAAATGCCTGTTCCTGCATAGGAGAACGAACGTATCCTTTTTCTCTTTGCTTTCACCCACTCCTCATAAACAGAGTCCTTTAGTTTTCCGTATGCGTTAAGATAATCCTGGTTAATTTCCATAGCCGAATATTTTCCAAAAGTAAGAAAAATGTGAAAGATTCCGGCTCATTGGATTTTCTGCGAAAGTTAGTGATCTTGATATGGATAAGGGACATTATTATGAAGTTGTTTAAAGTCTACCAAGTAAATTATAGATTAAATATTTAAAAATCAG
>CAZRAW010000008.1:0-35118 GCA_964598065.1 uncultured Lentimicrobiaceae bacterium | reverse complement strand
GTGTTTTGACCGGTTTAAACGGCTTATTAAAATCGTTAAACAAGAGATTATTTAATGATTTATTTCTTTTTTTGCCTCCAAATAATTTTAGGAAACTAATTATAAACAAGCCGATTCTTCCTTTAATACCCGGATCTGCGCCGGCACCGGTAAAAATACATATATCAGCAAAATCTTTATCTTTTATTAAAGCTAACCGGAGTAAAATGGAGCCCAGACTTTGGCCTACAACTACTATTGGTAAATCCGGATATTCGGATTTTATATGATCGTTTAAAAGCAGAATGTCATCTGCGACTTTATTCATTCCATCCTTATCTGCCAAATGTCCAATGTTTTCGAGATTCCCGGCAGTTTTACCATGTCCACGATGGTCTTCAGAATATATTACAGCTCCATTTTTATTCAGGAATTGGGCAAATTTATCATATCTCCCGGAATGATCTAACATTCCATGAGCTATTTGTACCACAAAATTCGGGCTTTTATTTTCCCATTTATAGCATACTAAAACTGTTCCATCCGATGTTTTTAAATTAAAATTTTTGAAAGCCATGTCATTGTTTTTAATTTTAACCCCTGATAATAGGCAGGGCATAATGCATGCCGCATTTATTTAACATATTTTTCTGTTTACAAACACAGTAAATGTTCAGCCCCCAATATACAAATAAAGGAGACATTAATTTCCAATTTATCAAAAAAGCTTACGAACCATTTATTTGTGAATAAAGCCCAAAGTACATAACAATAATTCACAGCACGTTTTAAGCCCGGTCATATTATTAAAATTGTCATGTACAAAGAAAAAATGTTTAAATATTTGATATTAACGGTCTGCTTACCGTGTTTTTCTATTATTTTTGGCAAAAATTAATCTGTTATGGCACAAAAGAAACAGGTAAAAGAAACGAGCGGGAAAAAAGGATTGCAATTTGCTTTTCAAAGGGAAAACTACATTTACATGCTTATCGGTCTGGCGTTACTAGCTTTGGGTTTCCTGATTATGATAGGAGGAGGCTCTGATACAACGGATAAATTTAGTCCGGCGATCTTTGATTTTCGCCGTATTACGCTGGCACCTTTGCTAATTTTGGCAGGCTATGGTGTGGAAATTTATGCCATCATGATGCGTCCTAAAGCGTAATAACCTAAATCTTTTTTTATGACCTGGTTTCAAGCCCTTATCCTTTCTATTGTAGAAGGTCTTACTGAATTTTTACCGGTATCTTCCACCGGCCACATGATCTTAATGGAAGGTATTCTCGGGATGAAAAGCAATGATTTCATTCAGGCTTTTATTATCAATATTCAGTTTGGCGCCATTCTTTCGGTAGTAGTTTTGTATTGGAAACGATTTTTCCAAACACTCACCTTTTATTACAAATTGTTTGTAGCTTTTTTGCCGGCTGCTATTATCGGGCTTTCACTGATTCATTATATAAACGAGTTACTTGCAAGTGTTTATGTGGTGGCTGTCATGCTTATTATTGGTGGAGTTGTTTTGGTGTTTGTTGATAAATGGTTTAAAAATCCTGCAAAGAACCAAGAGGTAACCTATAAAAAAGCCCTTGTTGTCGGTTTATTTCAGGTGGTATCCATGATTCCCGGAACTTCACGCTCTGCAGCTACTATAATCGGTGGCATGACACAAAAACTCACAAAAAAAACCGCTGCCGAATTCTCATTTTTCCTTGCTGTCCCCACCATGTTTGCCGCTTCGGGTTATAAACTGTTTGAAAATTACAAAGCCATCAATGTTGATAATATCGGGATTCTTTTATTTGGCAATGTTGTGGCTTTTGTGGTAGCATTATTTGCCATAAAATCCTTTATCCGTTTTCTTACCAACCACGGTTTTCAGCTGTTTGGCTACTACCGGATTATTGTCGGTTTGATTATTTTGATTCTCTATGCTTTTGGCGTTAATTTAAGTATTTCCTGATGGCTTTTAATTTCCCGGAAGGTGAAGTACTGTTGATTGACAAGCCACTGGGATGGACCTCTTTCGATGTGGTAAATTCTCTCCGTCACTTCATTTGTAAAGTTAATAATATTAAGAAATTAAAAGTCGGACACGCCGGAACGCTTGATCCCATGGCTACCGGACTGTTAATTATTTGTACGGGAAAAATGACCAAACAAATTGACAGATTTCAGGGGATGAGTAAAGTGTATGTCGGGCAAATGTGCCTTGGGGCTACAACACCTTCTTACGATAAAGAAACCAAACCCGACCGGCAATTTGATATCAGCACGCTTAGTTTGAAAAAGCTGCAGATAAACAGCCGTCTGTTTCTTGGCGAAATTAATCAGGTTCCCCCACTCTATTCTGCCATTAAAGTCAATGGCGAACGTGCCTATAAACTGGCAAGAAAAAAGGAAGACGTTAAGCTTAAATCAAGAAAGATAATAATTCATCAATTCGATATATTAAATTACAATCCACCCAATGCCGAATTTTATGTCAAATGCAGCAAAGGGACGTATATCCGCTCACTAATACGCGATTTTGGCGAAAGCCTGAACAACGGCGCCTACCTCACTGCTTTGAAACGAACACAAATCGGAGAGTATTCATTGTCCGATGCCCAAAGTCCGGAATCCTTTAAGAAAGAAGTTTTGCGTGAATCGGAGTCCACTGAAAACACAGAAAACTAAACGGTTGGAGAGCCACAAAGCATTACTTGACAAAGCCTTTAAAAAGCCCTACCTTTGCACGCTTTTTGTAAAAGAGAAGCTCTAATGATTTCTTAATAAATAACAGTATATAATGAAATTATCACAATTTAAATTTATTTTACCTAAAGAGTTAATTGCCAGCCATCCGCCAAAAGAAAGGGAAGCAGGAAGAATGATGGTTGTGGACCGCAGGAAGCAAACCATTGAACATAGAAATTTCAGGGATATTTTGGAGTATTTTTCCGATGGAGATACTTTTGTGATAAACAATACCAAAGTTTTCCCCGCCCGTCTGCATGGCGAAAAGGAAAAAACAGGAGCAAAAATTGAAGTTTTCCTTCTTCGTGAGTTAAATAAAGAAAGCCGCTTATGGGATGTTATGGTTGATCCTGCCCGCAAAATAAGAATTGGAAACAAATTATATTTCGGCGAAGAGGAAACCCTCGTAGCAGAGGTCATCGACAATACTACTTCCCGTGGCCGCACCTTACGTTTTCTGTATGATGGCCCTTACGAAGAGTTTAAAGAAACGCTTAAACGTCTTGGCGAAACGCCATTACCTAAGATACATAACCGTCCGGTAGAACCGGAAGATGACGAGCGGTTTCAGACTATTTATGCAAAATATGAAGGAGCCGTGGCTGCTCCTACAGCCGGGCTTCACTTTTCAAGAGAGCTGATGAAACGGCTGGAAATCCTCGGAGTGAATTTTGCCGAAATTACACTGCATACCGGTTTGGGAAATTTCCGCAACATCGAAGTGGAAGACCTTACCAAACACAAAGTCGATTCGGAGGAACTCATTGTAACCTCTGAGGCGGCCGAAATTATTAATCGCTCCATAGAAAACAAATGTAAGTTGGTAGCTGTCGGGACTACAAGTATGAAAGCTTTGGAGTCGGCAGTTTCTATCACAGGAAAAATTAAACCATTCAATGGCTGGACCAATAAATTCATTTTCCCGCCTTATGAGTTTAAAACAGCCAATGCTATGGTTACCAATTTCCATTTACCCTATTCCCCCATGTTTATGATGGTTTCGGCCTATTTGGGTTACGATTATGCTTTTGAAGTTTACCGGCAGGCGATTAAAGAACAATATCAGTTTTTCACCTATGGTGACGCCATGCTGATAATTTAAGTTTATTAATGAATTTATGTTGAAGCCCGGCTGTTTTAACAGCCGGGCTTTTCTAGTTAGGTAGTTCCTCGATAATTCCTATTTTCGCAAAGCAATATGAGCGCAAAGATTTATATAATTCTCGTGGCCGGAGGAAGTGGGCTGCGAATGGACGCCGAAACACCAAAACAATTTCATTTGGTGAATGGCAGGCCGTTGGTGATGCATACTTTTGATGCATTTTCTACCTTTTTTGGCCGGGCAACTTTTCTTTTGGTACTTCCCGAAATGGAAATCGGGCGATGGAAGCATTTGTGTGTTGACTATGACTTTACGGTTCCCCACGAAATTGTGGAAGGAGGCCCCACCCGTTATCATTCCGTTAAAAATGCGCTTTTACGTGTGAGTGATAATAGCCTGGTATTTATTCACGATGCCGTACGTCCTTTGGTGAGCAGCGAAACGATTATGTCTTGTTTAAAAGTTGCGCAGATACATGGCGCTGCCATCCCTGTAGCACCGCTGACAGACTCCATACGCCGGGTGGAGAGCGGACTGAGTCAATCGGTGGAACGCAATAAATACAGATTGGTTCAAACCCCACAGGTTTTTCGTTCTGAAATTCTCAAAAAAGCATATTTGCAAGCTTACCATGATACTTTTACGGATGATGCCGCAGTAGTGGAAAGCATGGGGCAGCCTCTGCACCTCGTGGAAGGAGACACGGACAATATTAAAGTTACCCGTCCCGGCGATTTGGGTTATGTAGAAGTTGTTCTGTCCGGCAGAGTTTCTTCCTGATATTTCCATTTTAAAAAAAATTTAAAACTATTTGCAAATAAAAATTATTCTCTATCTTTGCGCCCTCATTTAAGAGAAAAACACGCCTCCATAGCTCAGTTGGTTAGAGCATCTGACTGTTAATCAGAGGGTCCTAGGTTCAAGTCCTGGTGGAGGCGCAAAAACCGGTTCATTGTTGAATCGGTTTTTTTGTTTTGTAGATAATGAGTTCCGGAGAGGAATAAGTGAAATACCGATAAGAATAAAAACAAAAAACAGCCTTTCTGCTGACGCAGAAAGGCTGTTTTTGCATAATATTTGGAAAGATTAGTTGATTTACATATCGAAACGCAGACTGGCAAAAATGTACCTGCCTCCGGTACCGAACTGTATGGACCTCCAAGCCCATAAAAACCTTCCATTAAGCGTATTATGAGCAAGAGCTCTGTCAGGATAGACATCGAAAATATTACTTGCGCCCACGGTAAAGCTTAAATTGTGGGTGAAGTTGTATCCCACTGAAAAGTCAGTAATCACTTTCGGGCTAAAAATTTGTGTAAAATCAGGGTCAACCGCTGAAGTGGTGGAGCCGAAATAATTATTTCTCAGAAAGAAGTACCAGCTTTTCACAGAAAGCAGGTTACTCAGGTTGATTTTCGTGTGAGGCGTTGTGCTTTCAAGATAGATTTTAGATAACTTGCCGAAATAAACATCTGCCTGACCCGATTCTTCCAATATTTTAGAGGCGTGGATATTGCCGACCCTTATTGTTCTTGAAAAAGTTCCTGACAAAGTATTTTTCAAATGTACATGCGCTCCCAATGTCAGGTTGTTTTCCAAAACGATATCAAGTCCTCGTGAATGGGTGTCGATGGCATTTGTAAAGAAAGTTGCCAGCTTAGCGCCTGCTTGATGAAACAACGGAACCAGATTCGGAGTGGTAGCACTAAACTGCCCGGTTAAGACGATTCTGTTTTGAATAGCAATAAAGTAGCCGTCAACGGTCATTTTAAGAGACAGGGAGGGAATATTTGCTGTAAAACCTGCACTGACACTTTGTGAAACTTCCTGTTTAAGTTTAGGAATGCCAAGCAAGTGGGCTACTTTGCTGTCATTTGAGAACAGGCCTACTTGTACGAGGGCAGCGGAAGTACTGGTGAGGGTAGAGGTGGAGTTGAAGTACATCTGCTGTAGGGAGGGAGCCCTGAAACCGGTGTTAGCCGAGGCGCGAAGATTAAAGTTCTTGGTTATACTGTATCGTCCGGCCAGCTTGCCATTGATGGTTGAACCAAAGTCACTGTAATTTTCGTAGCGTACAGCGCCATCGAGCATAAATTTTTTAGAGAAGTTAGCTTCCACATCCGCATAACCGGCGACGCTGTTTCTGTATTTTAACAATGCGTTGGCCGGCTGGAAGCCGGGAAATACTTGAGCACCACCCGGACGTGGCCTTCCGAAAAAATCAACAGGTGCTACCTGACGGGATGATGTAATCGGCTGTCCTAAAGTATCATAAGTAGCATAGGAGGCTTCTTCTCCGGCAAAAATCTGGTAGCTCTCCAAACGGAATTCAGCCCCATAAGCAACATCTAATCCCGACATAATGTTGGCAAAACGTTTGTTAACATCAAGGTTAGTTGTGTTTTGTAAAGAAGCAAATCCTCCTGCATTGAAACTGGTGCGTGAAGCATTCAGTTGTGAAGCATTCAGCGAATGGACGACAGTGTATTGCATACTGTTACCTCCGTATGTATTGCTGAAATCGATGTTCCAACCATTGGATTTCCCCTTGACACCTATTGTAAGGGATTTATCTTTAATATCAGTGAGCAGGTGCGGTAGAAAACCATTAATATACATTGGTGTATAGGTTCTGGCCTGGTCAGGAAGTCTGTAAAATTCGGGGTCATCTCCATGACGGTAACTGGCACCTGCGAAAGCATATATTTCGGTTCCGTGGTTGCCGATGGGAATTGACATGTTGGCAAATAATTTACCACCTCTGATGGCTGATTGTCCCACCACCATTTTATAATCTGCACGCGTTTGTCCTCTTTCAGCCAATTCGGCGTTGGTAAAATCTATTGGATTTCCGTTAGCATCTTCCAGTAATGAGCGAATGGCGTCAATCGAACTGGCACTATTAATTTGGCTTTTTAAGGCCGGACTGAACACCGAGGTTAACTGTGAATACTGTTTAAGTTGCGTCAGTGATAAATTTGAAATATCAGCCCCTGATTGGTAAGCTTGCCATTCAATGGCATTGTAGCCATTAAAAATATTACCTGTAAAACTTTTCATACGGTTGTAATAATCGCGGTAGGAAAACTCGCCTGTAAGATTTATGAAGCCGCCTTTTTTCCCGATACCAACCCCATAATTGGCACTTATATCAGTCGAAGGACCATCGAAGCCGCCAGTAAGGGCATTTGAATTTTTCGATGCGTAGGTTCCTTGCGAAATATTGTAAGAGAGTCCATGGGTGTTCTTTTTTAGAATAATATTAATAACCCCGGCGATGGCATCGGAGCCATACTGTGCCGAAGCACCATCGCGCAAAACCTGAATGCTTTGGATGGCTGCTGTTGGAATAGCGTTTAAGTCGGTTCCGACACCACCATCGGCAGAGGAGCCGGCTATGTTAATCAGTGAGGAAGGATGCCTTCTTTTGCCATTGATTAACACTAGCACCTGGTTGGGGGCAAGGCCGCGTAATGAGGCTGGGTCAACTTCATCGGTACCATCCTCAATAGCTTGGACATTTGATGTGAACGATGGTATCGCATAGGCCATTAACTGGTCCAGGCCGGTTTGTGCCACAACCGTCCTAATGGCTTTTACATTAATTATATCCACAGGCACAGCGGTTTCAAGAGCTGTTCTGCCACCAAACCTTGTTCCCGTTACAACAACCTCATTTAATGAAACCCCGGATTTCATAACAACATTGATGACTGTAGAACTGCCAACAGTAAATTCCTGCGTATCGAAACCAATGTACGAAAACTGTAAAACAGCACCTTTTTTAGCTGCAAGACTGTATTTCCCCTGTAGGTCGGTGGTCGTTCCTCTGGTTGTTCCTTTAATGAGAATAGAAACACCAGGTAAACTGTGCCCATCTTCAGTGGTTACGGTTCCACTAATGTTCATCGTTTGTGCAAAAACGGAACCTGTTACAAAAAGTAGTAACATAAATAAGTAAAAATTTTTTTTCATAGTATTATTATTTGGTTAAACAAAAAAAAGGCTCATGAGAAAATTCATAAGCCTTTTAATAAAATTCATTATAATTTAAAAAGCTTATTCTATCCGGATGGTTTGTTGATATGAATTACTATTGATGTGAAAGAAATTTTGCTGACAATCAACAAGAAGAGAAGTAACAATAAGTTGCTGTAAAATAAGCGGCACTGCTTTTTTACGAATAACGCTGTTATTTGAATAGTTGTTTCGCATTTGTTATGAGCGTTTCATCTTCTTTGATCAAATTCTTCGCGAGTAAAGATATACATTCCCACATATGAGAATAATTGTTTTTTAAAATAAATAGTTATAAATTTTTTGTCAAAAAGAAAAAATGTATCAGTATGAAACTGAAATATAAGTATTTACAATAAATTAAGGTTTGAACTTGAAATTTTTTGTTATTTTATTGTTAAAAAGGAAACAGCATAAAATAACGTTTGTGTAGCTCCGGCTCTATTAAAATAAAAATTAACATTTATTAAATCAACCGGATGTTTTTACAACTTTTCGGGCAAATTCATCGTTCCGGAAGGATAAAGAAAGCGTATTTTGATGCCAAAATTAATATTTAGCTGTGAAAATCCAACAGGAAGAATAAACTTTTTCGGAATATTGATCAATCAGCCGGAATAGCAAATATTATTTAGTCATCATTTACCTGTCCAGTAATTTTTTGGGATTGCATTTTTTCTAAATTTGCTGTTTAAAATTCCAAAATAATTGTAAAATAATGTTTTGCAGTGTCTATTCAAATTATATATAAAGGAGAAACAGAATGACCGAAAAACCTGTATCCCACATCAAATATAAGACAGTGCGTCCACCTGTCCTCTATGTCGGAACCCCGGTAGTGTTGATGACGACATGCAATGAGGATGGTACGGCTAATATTTCACCGATGTCTTCCGCTTGGGCTCTCTTTGACAGATTCGTATGTGGAATGTCTTCCGCCAGCCAGTGCCATGAAAACATACTGCGTGAAATGGAGTGTGTAATCAATTTCCCTTCCGCATCTTTGTGGTCTTCGGTAGAAAAGATTGGACGCTCCACCGGTCGAAATCCGGTACCTTCGTATAAGGTCCAAATAGGGTATGAATATGTGAAAGATAAATTCGAGCAGAGTGGTCTTACGCCTATCCCCTCGGAAACAGTTAAGCCCCCCCGCATTGATGAATGCCCAATTCAAATAGAAGGGAAGGTCGTTGCTACACACGGGCCTGGTGGCAAGTGGCCTGCTGAGCGTCCGGACACGTTCTCTATAATAGAAATCCGGGTAACAAAAATCCATGCACACGAAGATATCGTAATACCCGGATCTGATTATATCGACACCGGTCGCTGGCAACCGCTACTTTATGTGTTTCGACATTATTTCGGAACCGGCGAAGAACTTGGACGAACATTCAAGGCATAAGCACATAAGCCAAAGAATTGGATTGAGTCTTGTGTCTGTCTCCCGACCAGTGTCATGTCCGGCCGCAGTCTTGTGAAAGCACTATGCAAACACAGGACAGAAAAAAATTCCAGACTACAGCAGCGTAAGTTAATCAGTAGTCAAAAGGTCGTTTTAGCTCATGGTCTATTTCGTTTGCCACCTTTTTTAATTCGAAGTATTGTTGCTGCAGGATAAAAGTTTCCGCTTCATCTGTGGTAGTTTTTATTTTTTCAGTAATATTTTTTAAGTATCTACTGATGAGTTTGGTGCGAAGCGGGTTCAGAGTGGTAATTACCGTTTTGAGAAGATCATCTTCCTCCTGTTTTACATAAATTTTGTTCTTTTTCCAGTTATCGCTGAGCTCATATGGAGTTGCAATAATGCTAATAACCTCCGAAGCCAGTTTCTCATCCGGATGATTTACGAAGTAGTGTTCATCGGGAACGTTACCGTTTTCCGTGGCAGACTGCACGGCATCTACAATCCGGTTGTAAATCTCATTTTCAAACCTGATGCCATCGCTCTGTAAATTCTCAATAATATACTGAGCTACCGACTGCTCACGTTCTTCTTCCACCTCTTCTCCCAGCTCGTCTGTAATAGTTTCGCGGATTTTTACTTTCTCAGTGCCGTAAAGCAGGATAAGCCGTATCAGTTGCCTTTCGTGTTCGCTGATATCAAAAGGGTCTACTGCCAATTGTTCCGAAATCCTTTGTTTGGTTTCGGTTTCAGTGGCTTCCGGTACATCGGGCTGTTGTCGCAGGTTTTTTCTGTATTTTTCCCTGAGCAGCTTGTTCAGCTCATTCATCAGCGTCTGCTCCGGAATCTCCATGAGCGTGCTGCACTCCTGGATGTAAACCGTACGGTTAATGGCGTCGGGAATATGCGCAATGGTCCGGACAATCTCTTTGATAAGCGATACTTTGGCCGTCGGGTCTCCCAATGTTTCGTCCAAAAGAAGACGTGTTTTAAAGGAGATAAAATCGGCGGCTCCTTTTTTGATAAATTCTTCCACCTCAGAGCTGGTATGGCTTCGTGCAAACGAATCGGGATCTTCTCCTTCCGGGAAAAGTACAATCCTGACGTTCATCCCCTGATATAGAATCAAATCGATTCCACGGAATGAGGCTTTTATTCCGGCGGCATCGCCATCATACAAAATGGTAATGTTGGGTGTGAAACGCTTTATGAGCTTAATCTGGTCTACCGTCAGGGATGTTCCCGAGGAGGCTACTACATTTTCAATTCCGGATTGATGGAGTGAGATTACGTCGGTATAGCCTTCCACAAGATAACAGTTGTTTTGTTTCACAATGGCATTGCGGGCAAAGAAAATCCCGTAGAGGCTTTTGCTTTTATTGTAGATGTCCGACTCGGGTGAGTTGACATATTTGGCTGTGGATTTTTCCGAGGAGAGAATCCGGCCGCCAAAGCCAATTACTTTTCCAGTAAGGTTATGAATAGGAAATATCACCCGGCCGCGGAAACGATCTATGAGCCGGTTGCCTTTGTCGATGGAAAGCCCTGTTTTTACCAGCACATCTTTGCTGTATCCGTTGGCTATGGCATGTTTTGAGTAGGCTTCCCATTCGTCGGGAGCATAACCGAGCTGAAACTTCCGGATAGTGGATTCCAGAAAATCACGCTCTTTAAAGTAGCTCAGCCCGATAGCTTTTCCCTCTTCGCCGTCAAAAAGTTGTTTCAGGAAATAGTCTGAAATAAACGTATTCAGCGCAAACATTCCGTCACGTTCATCCATCTGCTGCTTTTCTTCGCTGGTAAGCTCTGTTTCTTCTACTTCAATCCCATATTTTTTAGCGAGAAATTTCAGGGCTTCCGGATAGGAGTAATGTTCGTGTTCCATGATAAATTTCACCGAGTTGCCTGCTTTTCCACAACCAAAACATTTAAAAATGCCCTTGGCAGGCGAAACGGTAAACGAAGGGGTCTTTTCGTTGTGAAAAGGACAAAGGCCAACATAGTTAACACCACGTTTTTTGAGGGTTACAAAGTCGCCTATTACCTCATCAATGCGGGCTGCATCAAAAATTTTCTGTATGGTTTCCGGTTTTATCATGGCACAAATAAGAGACGGCTAAGATAATATAAAAAAAGAGAGATAACCAGGACGGTTACCTCTCAAAAACCAACAATTATGAAAACCCTTTAAACAAAGCAAAAAAATTATGAAAATTTACCCTTGCTATTGTTCGATGCAAATATACAACAATATTTCATTTAGTCAAGTAAAAAAACAAAAAAAACCTGTTAATATTTGTTAAAGCTTCTGTTCCAATCAAATGAAGAGTTAATTTTGCTTTATGAATAAAAGGTTAACCGCAATTATCATTATTTTGGTTTCTCTTTCCAGTATCGGGTTGTTGACCATCCAGGTTTATTGGATAAGGAGTGCTGTACAAGTGCGGCAGGCAGCCTTTAATCGCGACGTGGACCAAGCCATGCAAAGCGTTCTTTTTACCATTGATAAGCTGCGTTATCAGGAATATTATTTAAATTCTAAAGAGTTTTATCGCGAAAACCTTAATGCTTTTACACTTTTCGATTCCATCAACCGCGATATTGTTTCCCAGTCCCTCACCCTTAACAGCGCCAATGACTTGAACAGGTTGCTGGAAAAAAGAATGATGCTGAGTAACCAGTATCAACAGCTTTTTGCAAGGTTTAAACAACCGGATGACATAAAGTTCTTTTCCCAACATAAAAACCTTATCGATTCTCTCATTAGGAATTCGCTGTTAGAGAAAAATATTAAAACGAAATATGAATTTGGTATATACAAACCTATTACCAATGCAATGATTCTACAGAAAACAGGAAAATATCCTACGGAATTACTCAACAAAAGTTTTGTTTATAATCTGTCTCCGCTGAATGGTAATGTTCAGTTTCCATTGAAATTACTCCTCTATTTTCCACAGGAACAGCTGTTTATATTACAAAAGCTTTACAAACTGTTATTTGTTTCGCTGGGTCTGTTTTTCATTATTATCGGTTCGTTTTCCTTTAGTATCATAGTCATCAACCGGCAAAAGAAATTATCGGAAATGAAAAACGACCTTATCAACAATATGACCCACGAGTTCAAAACACCCATTTCCACTATTTCTCTTGTCTGTGAGGCTTTGAAAGATAAAGACGTGAAAAAATCAGATGAGATTTACAACAATTACATTAGTGTCATCGATGAAGAAAACAAACGGCTGAGAACCATGGCCGAACATATTTTGCGGTCGGCTACCATCGAAAGCGGCAGGTTAAAGCTCCACAAAGAAACCATCGATTTAAATGAAGTTTTGCAAAATGCAGTAAACAGCAAAAAAATTAATGCCGAAAGCAAAGGGGGGAAAATTATACTGGATTTGAAAACCGGAAACAGTTTAATATATGCTGACCCGGTACATATCACCAATGTTTTTGTAAATATGCTGGACAATGCCATTAAATACAACCTCCATGAGCCCGTTATAAAAATCAGCACCAGAAACCTGCAGGATGGAATTTTAGTTGATATTGCAGATAACGGCATTGGTATCAGCAGAGCAAACCAAAATAAGATTTTTGATAAGCTTTATCGGGTACATACCGGTAATCTGCACGACTTTAAGGGTTTTGGTTTGGGATTGAGTTACGTGAAAACCATCGTGGAGCAACACAAAGGAAAGATAACAGTTGATTCGGAACTGGGGAAGGGTTCCGTTTTCCATATATATTTACCAAACGAAAATAAAATGAGTCATGGATAAAAAGGTTAACATTTTGCTTGCCGAAGATGATAAAAATCTCGGAAGCATTTTAAAATCGTATTTGGAAGCCAAAGGCTTCGCCGCTACGCTATGTGAGAATGGAAAGATCGCTTTGGATACATTTAAAAAAGAAGATTTTAATTTTGCTATTTTAGATGTGATGATGCCGGTAATGGATGGTTTTACACTCGCCAAAGAAATACGAAAATTAGACAAGAAAGTGCCATTGCTGTTTCTCACGGCCAAATCGATGCAGGAAGATAAAATTCAGGGGTTTGAGATGGGAGGTGATGATTACCTTACCAAACCTTTTAGTATGGAAGAGCTGCTGCTGCGTATTAAGGCTATCTTGCGGCGTACCGAACAAGAAAATCGTAAGCATGTAAATCCTGTGTATAAATTTGGAAAATACGTCTTTAACTACGATCATCAGATGCTGAAAATCGGAAAGACCGGAAATAAGCTTACCTCCAAAGAGGCTGAACTGCTCAAACTTCTGTGTGATAATCTGAATGAGGTACTGGACAGGTCGGTTGCTTTGAACAAGATATGGCACGACGACAGCTATTTCAACGCACGTTCTATGGATGTTTACATCACCAAGCTCAGGAAATTTCTGAAAGATGATCCGTCGGTAGAATTGTTAAATGTGCATGGCGTGGGATTTAAGCTGATAGCCCCCGAAGATTAATGTTTAAACATTGATTTCAGTCACCTTAGGCTTACCTGCTGATCCATGATATTCTGCATTACCAAACCCCAGTATGGGGTAGAAAATGATGGAAAGAAAAATCAGGCCAAGCGTAAAGCCCACCCCTTTGCCAAAACTTTTGGACAGCAGATTCGTTGTCCAGATGAAAACCACCGGATAGGCAGGGGGAATAAAAATCCAGATAAACCACCAGTCCGGTTTCCCCACAATTTTCAACAACACATAAAAATTGTAAAAGGGGATTATGGATGCCCAGCCGGGTTGTCCCGCTTTTTCGTAAATACGCCAGGTTGCAATAATTTGCAGAATGGTCAGGGCTGCAAGTATGGGGAAGATTACAATGATATGATTTCCCCAGCTTTCAAAGTCATACATAATAATAGAATTTATAGGTGAATAAATTAAAGTTTCATTTCCGGAATTTCGCCCTCAACCAATAACGGCGCTTCGGTTTTTTCAATAATCTCTTCTACGCTTACGCCGGGAGCCCGTTCTATCAATTTAAAGCCTTGCGGCGTAACATCTACCACAGCAAGGTCTGTAACAATCCGTTTTACACAATTCACGCCGGTTAGAGGTAAGTCACATTCGTTCAGTAGCTTGGAGTTTCCCTTGCGGTCGGTGTGTGTCATGGCTACAATAATATTTTTGGCGGAAGCCACCAAATCCATGGCGCCGCCCATGCCTTTTACCATTTTGCCCGGAATTTTCCAGCTGGCAATATCTCCCCGTTTGTTTACCTGAAAAGCACCGAGAACGGTGAGGTCGATGTGACCGCCGCGAATCATGGCAAAGCTGGTGGCCGAGTCGAAAAAGGCTGCTCCATTTGTGTGGGTTACGGTCTGTTTCCCGGCATTAATCAGGTCTGCGTCAACCTTCTCTTTGGTGGGAAAAGGACCAATACCAAGCAGCCCGTTTTCCGATTGCAGCACCATTTCCACTCCTTCGGGAATGAAATTGGCTACGAGAGTAGGAATCCCGATTCCGAGATTGACGTAATAGCCATCTTTCAGCTCCTGAGCAATTCTTTTGGCAATACCGTTTTTATCTAAACTCATAATAATTTAATTTAAATTTCAAATCACAAATCACAAAATACAAATAAGCTACAAGTTCACGCAAAGGGCGCAAAACAATGACGCAAAAGGCGCAAATTTATCGCCTTGGATATAAATCCAAGGCTAATTCTGAGTCGTCCGCAAAGCGGACTATTGAACGTTTGTACCAACATTGTGATCTTACATTTTTGCGGCCTCTGCGTGAAACTTTTTGTTTTAATCTCTTGTTGTTGCAAACTCAATACGTTTTTCGTAGTTCTCTCCCTGGAAGATGCGTTGCACAAAAATTCCGGGTGTATGGATGCTGTTAGGGTCCAGTTCGCCGGCCGGCACCAGCTCTTCCACTTCTGCAATGGTAATTTTTCCGGCCATGGCCATCATGTTATTGAAATTGTTGGCCGTATGGCGATAAATCAGGTTGCCGGCAGTATCGCCTTTCCAGGCTTTCACCAACGCAAAATCAGCCGTCAAAGCCGTTTCGAGCAGATACATTTTACCATTAAACTCTCGTGTCTCTTTGCCTTCGGCCACTTCGGTTCCATAGCCGGCAGGGACAAAGAAAGCTGGAATTCCGGCGCCTCCCGCCCGGCAGCGTTCGGCCAGCGTTCCCTGCGGGTTCAGTTCCACTTCCAGCTCGCCCGAGAGCAGCTGCCGTTCAAATTCGGCATTCTCACCCACGTAGGAAGAGATCATTTTTTTTATTTGATGGCGTTCCAGCAATACGCCCAGACCAAAGTCGTCCACTCCGGCATTGTTCGAGATACAGGTCAGCCCCGTTACGCCTTTGTCGTGTAACGCCTGAATACTTTTTTCAGGAATACCGCATAATCCGAAGCCTCCTAACATTAGCGTCATGTTGTCCTCGATGTCGCGAATGGCTTCCATAGCATTTTTTACCACTTTATTCATAGTGCAGAATTTTTGTTTATATCCTTAACATCCAATATGGCGGGAAATGACCAGCCGCTGGATTTCAGAAGTTCCTTCACCGATTTGCAGCAGTCGCTGGTCGCGATAGAACCGCTCAATATCATAGTCTTTCATAAGACCGTAGCCACCGTGAATCTGAACAGCTTCATCAGCCACTTCGCGAGCAATTTCAGAGCAATATAGTTTCGACATGGCAGCTTCTTTGGAATAAGGTTTCCTGCTGTCTTTCAGCCAGCAGGTTTTGTAAAGCAAATTACGTCCCAACTCAATTTTCAATGCCATATCGGCCAGCTTGAAAGCATTAATCTGAAATTTGGTAAGAGGCTTACCGAATTGTTTTCGTTCTTTGGCATAACTCAGTGCCATTTCGAAAGCGCCCTGAGCCAGTCCCAACCCCATGGCGCCAATGGATAATCTTCCGCCATCGAGGGTATGCAGCATGATATGCGAGCCTTCGCCCACCTTTCCCAACAAATTTTCTTTGGGTACGCGCACATCATCAAAATAAAGTTCCGAAGTATCGGAGGCGCGCCACATCATTTTGTTGTGCATGACAACGCGACGGAAACCCGGCGTGCCACTTTCCACAATAACGGTTGTAAACATTTTCTTTCCATCTTTTTTTCCCGAAACAGTCTGCACCGTACATCCTTTTGAAATATCGGAAGCCCCGTTTGTGATAAAAATCTTAGAACCGTTTATCACCCATTCATCACCCTCTAAAACGGCGGTAGTCTTTGAACCTCTCGAATCGGAACCGGCGCCGGGTTCGGTCAGGCCGAAACTCCAAAGTCCCTCACCGGTACACAACTGCGGCAGATATTTCATTTTTTGTTCTTCCGTTCCAAACTCGTACAGCGGACTTATCCCCAGTGAGTTATGGGCGGCAAGGGTGGCCGCCTGTGAGCCGTCAACACGGGCCATCTCCTCCACGGCAATGATGTAAGACAAAGTATCCAGTCCTTGTCCGCCATATTTTTCCGGAAGGTTCATACCAAAAAGCCCCAAATCGCCCATCATTTTTGTCAGCTCATACGAAAATTCAGCTTTGGCATCCAGTTCCTGTGCACGGGGTTTTACTTCTCTTTCAGCAAAATCACGCACGGTTTGGCGAATCATTTGCTGTTCCTGTGATAATTCAAAATCCATTGATTGTTGTTTTAATAATTATTCTACTGTTTCCGGGACTACGAGATTTACCAACTGCAAATCGGTATCTACCCGTTCGCCCTCTTTCACGTTAACTTTTTCAATTTTTCCATCGTGAAGCGCCACAATGTTATTTTCCATTTTCATGGCCTCCACCACCAGCAGAACAGTCCCCCTTTTTACCATCTCGCCGGTTTTTACATTTACTTTAATTACTTTGCCGGGCATTGGAGCAAAAAGGCTGCCTTTGTCGGCGTTGACGGCAGCGAGAGGGTCTTCGTTGCTGATTATCAGCTCGTCCGTCCGTTTGACTTCAAAATTTATTCCTTCCATCGTAACAAAATGGCTGCCCTTTTCTCCATCAGACACCACCGCTTTGTAAAAGTGATGAAAGGTACGAAATTCTACTTTATTCTCTGCAACGGAATGCAGAAAAATATCATAAGTGTTATCCGTTGTCTTAAAAACAAATTTGTTTTTGAAAGTTTTCAGAAGTCTTATTTCCAGCTCTTTTCCATCCACAACAAGAGGTATCTTCATCATGTTTCGCCAATACCCCAGTGCTTCCCAAACATTCCCTGCCGGATGTAATTTATTGTTATTCAGGTTATACAACAAAAAAGCCAGCCCTGCAATTTCATTACCCAAATGAGTTTTGTCTGTCTGAATATTGTGAAGTATTTCATCGGTATGGCGGTCGCAAAAGCCGGTGGAAATTTTGTTGGCTTTCAAAGCAGGATGTTGCAACAGATATAATAAATAGGTAATGTTGGTATTGATGCCATGAATTGCATAGTTTCTCAGTGCAGCAACACTTTTTTCCAAAGCAATGGAGCGATTGTCTCCCCATACAACCAACTTACTGATCATAGGATCGAAAATACTTTGTATTACACAAGGCTCTGATATTCCGGAGTCTATACGGATACCGGCACCGGCAGGTTCCTGATAAAGAGATATTTTTCCGGGAGAAGGCAGGAAGTTGTCGGACGGATCTTCAGCATAAATTCTACATTCGATGGCATGGCCTGTTTGCGATAGATCTTCCTGTTTCAGGCGTAAAGGATTTCCGGCAGCAACGAGTATTTGTTCTTCCACGAGATCGACCCCGGTAACCATTTCGGTAACCGGATGTTCTACCTGGATACGGGTGTTCATCTCCAAAAAATAATATTGAAGATTCTTGTCCACCAAAAATTCAATGGTTCCGGCGCTGTTGTATTTTGCTGCGCGGGCAATGCTTACGGCGGAAGCGCCCATCTTTTGCCGCACCTCTTCCGTGAGTGTCGGGGAAGGCGACTCTTCAATGATTTTTTGATAACGCCGTTGGATAGTGCATTCACGTTCAAAAAGATGCACTACGTTTCCATGATTATCTCCCAGCACCTGAATCTCAATATGCCGGGGTTCTTCAATATATTTTTCAATATAAATAGTGCCATCTCCGAAATAGTTTTTGGCTTCACGCGAAGTGGATTCCAGAATCTCTTTCAGATTATTACCTTCACGCACAATACGCATGCCTTTTCCACCGCCACCTGCAGCTGCTTTCACAAGCAGAGGAAAAGGAATCTGATGTGCTTTTTTAAGTAGTTCTTTAGGTGTTCCGGTGATGCCTGCCGTCATGGGGATATTCAGTTTTTTCACAAAAGCACGGGCTTCAATTTTATTTCCCATGAGCCGGATAGCTTCGGAATGCGGGCCGATAAAAGTGACGCCGGACTTCTTGCAGGCCTCCACAAGCAGCGGACTTTCCGACAAAAAGCCATATCCCGGATGCAGTGCATCACATCCCGCCTTTTTGGCTGTGGCTATAATCTTTCCCACATTCAGGTATGTGTCGTTAAGCTCTTCTTTGCCAATGCAATAAGCTTCATCGGCCAAACACACATGCAGGGCATCTTCATCGATTTCCGAATAAACCGCCACTGCCGGAATACCGAGTTTCTGTGCCGATTTTATGACCCGAACGGCAATCTCTCCACGGTTGGCAATTAATATTTTTTTGAATATCTTCATAAATTCTTTTTTCTTTCCCAAAGAGAAGGATTATGCTTTTGATTTTTCCCGGGTTATCCAATTGGGTTTTCGTTTTTCCAAAAATGCGGACATCCCCTCCTGTCCTTCATTCGCCGCGCGCAGTCTGGCAATCAGCTGGGCTGTAAATTCAATATTTTTATTCAGGTTTTGGTTTTGAACGATTTGCGTAATCAGCTTCTTGGTTTCCAGTACTGCTTTGGGAGCAGCGGTAAGGATTTCATTCATCAGCTCGTGTGCTTTTTCCTCCAGTTGTTCCGGTGGAACGGTACAGTTAATCAAATGCCATTTTTCGGCCTCTTTACCGTCAAAACGTTTTCCGGTAAGCATCAGCTCGCGGGCGCCGAATTCGCCGATTCTTTTAATAACAAAAGGACTAATAGTCGAAGGAGAAATTCCCAGTTTCACCTCACTAAAGGCAAAACGGGTATTTTCGGCAGCAATTACCATGTCGCAGGCAGCAAGCAAACCGTTGGCCCCGCCAAAAGCAGAACCGTGTACTACAGCCATCGTAGGCACGGAACATTCGTAAATAGTACGAAAAAGTGTTGCCAATCGTTTCCCGTCTTCCACATTTTCTTCAAATCCGAAATCGGCAATGCCCTTCATGTAATTCAAATCTGCTCCTGCACAAAAAGATTTTCCGTTTCCGCGAAGCACCACCAGTCTTGGTAGTTTATTAGCGGAAGTAATATTGCGAAAAGCATCCGTCAACTCATGAATCATCAGCTCGTTCATGGCATTGTGTACTTCCGGGCGGTTCAGGATAACCTCCGTTATTCCTTTCTGCTTACTGACTTGTATGGTTTTGTAAGGTTTCATTTTTATAGATTAAGCGCCAAAATTACATTTTGTTCTTCGGAAAATTCTTTTGATACCACATAAAACTCATTTATTTTTAATGTTTTACAGAGTCTTTCCAGCTTTTGAACATACTGTTTGATGGCTTTGGTTTTTACTTCTAAGGCGATCTTTTTTTCAGGAAGGATAAAATCAATTTCTGCGCCACTTCGGTTCTGATAATAATTGATTTTGCCCCTTGTTCTCAAATTGTTGTAAACAGCGTTTTCAAAAAGATTACCCTGATCGATTTTGGCAAACATATTGATAAAACCCGTATCACATATATAAACTTTTCCGGCGCCACCCAGCTCTTTATCAATACTGCCCGAATAAGGTTTTACGGTTGAAATAAAGTAGGTCTGTTCCAAAAACGACAAATAAGAGTAAATCGTTGGCCTGGAAAGACCGAGAACAGAAGCCAGTTTGGAAATATCCAGTTTCGATCCGGTTCGTTTGAGTAACAGCAAAATTAAGTTGCGAAACCCCTGAATTTGACGGAAATCGGCCAGTGATTTGACATCTTTTTCAAAATATGAGGTAAAAATATCTTTCAACAGACGTTCTTTGTCCTCTGTCTTTTCTGCCAACGCAACCTGTGGGAATCCCCCATATTCAAGATATTCATTATAATAGGCTTTGTATTTTTCAAAAAATACTTTGTTTTTTTGCTTAGCCTTATCGGCAAATGATTCTGCAAAAGGCAGGGAAAAGCCTTTAAAAACCATAAACTCCTCAAAGTCCAACGGGAAAAGCTCGACAATAAATTTCCGCCCTGCAAGGCTTTCGGGAAACAGGTTTTTCAGGTAAAAGCTACTGGAGCCGCTGACCATAAACTTAACATCATAATGGTCGTAAAGATATTTTATAGCTTTTACAACGCCAGGAACGAGTTGAATCTCATCAATAAAAAGATAGGCTTTCTCAGTTTTAGTTATTCCGAACGGCTGAAGGTTATTCCATATGTTATTAAAATCAAGTTCGTCAAAAATGAGCTGTTCCAGCGGATTTTCCATATCAAGAAAAACTTTGTTGCCAAAATCCAGTTCATCAAACAAATGACGCATGAGCGTTGTTTTTCCCACCCGGCGCATACCGGTCAATACAACAACCTGCCTGCTGCCAAGCAAATCCTTAAGTATATCATATTGTTTCCTTTTAAAAAACATGGAAAATCAAACTTTTACCTTCCTGTTTTACAATTTTACATACAATTTGTAAAACACTACTTTACAAAAATACATATTTTTTGTAAAATACAATTTTACACATTTACAATTTTTACATCCTGAAAATTCCATACTGCTGCTCAGGGTATTTTTTGTTCAGCGACATGGCAATACCCATGGCCAGCATTTTGCGTGTGTCCACCGGGTCGATAATACCGTCGTCCCACAGGCGCGAAGTGCTGTAAAGTGCTGCTCCTTCCCGTTCGTATTTTTCCAGGATAGGGTTGCGGAGTTTCTCAATTTCTTCTGCCGGCATCTCCTTGCCCATGGCCTTGTACTGATCTTTTTTGACCGTTACCAGTACGGTGGCTGCCTGTTCGCCGCCCATAACCGAAATTTTGGCGTTAGGCCACATAAACAACAGCCGCGGATCATAGGCCCTGCCTGCCATCCCATAATTACCTGCGCCAAATGAGCCACCGAAAATAACGGTGAATTTCGGCACATTGGTATTGGCAACAGCGTGTACCATTTTGGCACCATCTTTGGCAATACCTTTGCGTTCAAACTCTTTACCAACAATAAATCCCGTTATATTTTGCAAAAAGACAAGCGGAATTTTACGGCTGGTACAAAGTTCGATAAAGTGAGTAACCTTCAGCGCCGATTCGGAAAACAACACGCCGTAGTTGGCAATAATTCCCACCGGAAATCCCATAATACGAGCAAAACCGGTAACCACCGTGGTGGCATATTTGGCTTTAAACTCCTGAAAACGGCTGCCATCGACCATGCGCATGATAATCTCCCGCGGATCAACCATCTTTCGTAAATCCACCGGGGCAATGCCATACAGCTCTTCGGGATCGTAAAGCGGCTCTTCGGGAGTCAGAATATCCAGCTCCTGTTTTTCCCGGAATTCCAGTGTTTCGAAAATATTACGGCAAATCTGAAGGGCATGGGTGTCATTTTCAGCAAAATGATCGGCCACCCCCGAAATGGAAGTGTGTACTTCGGCGCCTCCCAGCTCTTCGGCTGTAACTTCCTCGCCGGTAGCGGCTTTCACCAACGGAGGACCACCGAGGAAGATGGTTCCCTGCTCTTTTACAATGATAGTTTCGTCACTCATGGCCGGCACATAAGCCCCGCCTGCAGTACAGGAGCCCATGACAATGGAAATTTGCGGAATACCCATGGCTGACATGCGTGCCTGATTGTAGAAAAACCGCCCGAAATGGTTGGCATCGGGAAAAACGGTATCCTGCTCAGGTAAAAAAGCACCGCCCGAATCAACCATGTAAACACAAGGCAAATGGTTTTCCATGGCCACCTGTTGTGCCCGCAAATGTTTTTTTATGGTAAAACGCATATAGGTGCCGCCTTTTACCGTGGCATCGTTGGCGATAATAACCGTTTCCTGACCGTGGATTACTCCGATTCCGGTTACGATACCTGCGGATGGAAAATCATTGTTGTATTGATTATAGGCTGCCAGCGGTGACATTTCGAGAAAAGGGGTGTTCGGGTCAACCAATAAGTTAATCCGCTCGCGGGCAAGTAGTTTCCCTCTGCCTTTATGTCGTTTCAGTGATTTTTCCGAACCTCCCCTGATGGTGGTTTTCAGAATGTCTTTGTATTCGTTCAGCAGTTTTAAAAACGCCTTGCGGTTGGCTTTAAACTCTTCCGAATGAATATCTATTTTGGTTTTTAACTGATACAATGTTGTTGCGGTTAAATGAATACTCAATATTTAAAAGGTACGCGACTTTCGGATTGCAAGTTTAAGGAAAAATAGCCAATTTTCGTTGTTTTTGTGTAAAATAGAATGCTTTGAAAGAACGTGCCGAATCCTTTACGGAAAGCCATTTCTCTCTTCTCCATGAACTATTGTCAGAAATTTTTTGGCATTTCCGGTTTTAACTTCCGGCTATTTTTTATTCTTTTTTAAGGGAAACCCGTATTTTTTTATTTCCTGTTTCTGATATCCGGGTGGTTTGTATCTTTGTTGTTTAAAACAGAAAATTATGTCAAAAAGAACAATAGTTACCCTTCCCGGCGATGGTATCGGGAAAAACGTTTTGGAAGCAGCCATCCGCGTACTGGATGCCGCCGGTTTTGAAGCCGAATACGTGGAAGGCGACATCGGTTGGGAATTTTGGAAGCACGAAGGGAATCCCCTGCCTGAACGCACACTACAATTAATTAAAAAGCACAAAGTTGCTCTTTTCGGAGCCATTACCTCCAAACCGAAAGACGCTGCAGCCGAAGAACTTGATCCGGCACTCAGTGGGAGAGGTTTGATATATTCCTCTCCCATTGTAGGCTTGCGACAACATTTCGGCCTGGATATTTGTATGCGCCCCTGCCACACCTACAAAGGTAACCCGTTGAATTTTGTGCGGCGCGATGCCAACGGCAACATGGAAGAACCGGCCGTGGATGTGGTGATTTTCCGTCAAAATACCGAAGGCCTTTACAGCGGTATCGAATGGTCCGACCCTCCGGAAAATGTGTACGAAGCTTTTATGAGTCATCCCAAATTTGCAAAAAATTTCGGGAGTACCCCCAAAAAAGAATTCTCCATCTCTTCCCGTATTTTCACCAAGAAGGCCACCGGCCGGATTTTGCATGCCGCTTTTGAACATGCCCGCAAATATGGTTACAAATCGGTTACGGTCTGTGAAAAACCCAATGTACTGCGAGAGACTTCCGGTATGATGTACAAAATGGCTATGGAGATGCAGAAAAATGAGTTTCCGGAAATCGAACTTTGGAATACCAATGTGGATGCCCAAACAATGTGGATGACAAAAAATCCGGAGAATTATGGCATTATCGTGGCGGGAAATCTGTTTGGCGATATTATTTCCGATGGTTTTGCCGGACTGATTGGTGGCCTGGGATTTGCCTGCTCGGCACAGTACAATGCTGATTCAGGCATCGGCGTGTTTGAGCCCACACACGGATCGGCGCCTAAATATGCCGGTTATCCTATTTCCATCGTAAATCCCATCGCCATGATTGTATCGGCCTGCATGATGCTCGATTTTATTGGTGAAAACGACAAAGCGGCCAAAATACGCAAAGCTGTGGCCGCAGTCATTGCCGAAGGCAAAGTGCGTACTTACGACATGATGAAAATGCGCGGCAGTGCAGACGTAGTTGAAAAGGGCGCCGCCTCTACCGACCAGATGGCTGATGCCGTGATTGCAAAATTTAACTGATTCTTATTTAAAAATCATAAATTATACTAAATAATTAATGAAGTTGTTTAAAGTCTACAAGTAAATTATAGATTATAGATTAAATATTTAAAAATCAGCCAATAAATTCCTTTATTCACCTTCTCGAAGGGGTGCAGGGGTAGGTCATTTTAAAAACTATTTATTGGCTGATTTTTAAGCCATTAAAATTGTTCATGGCTTTAGACTTTAAACAACTTTAATAAAAGAATTGTATTTTTATTTTTTTAAAACTATCTTTGTTCAAAAAAATATGGACTTACCAAGAAAAATTAATCCTTGTCCTATTTCAGATGCGTTACTGGAGATTAGGTTTTCGTCAAAAATGCATCCCAGTGCTGTTTTTGGAATATTATATAATGTTTTAAAAGATGAATTTGGAAAGGTTGTGAATTTACCAATATTGCAACTACCAGAGTCTGTCAGGGCAGCAGATAGTAATTTAAAATTTAAGCCTCATTATCGTATCTCTAATGAGAATTTTGTAGTTCAGATAGGCCCGGATGTTCTTTCAATTAGTTCTTTTCCAAAGTATGTTGGCTGGAATAAATTTTCTAAAACAATTTTTAATGTTTTAGAAAAAGTTGAGAATATAGGTATTATTGATTCTATTTTAAGATTAGGTATTCGTTATGTTAATTTTTTTGAGAGTAATATTTATAATGAAATTGATTTGAAGGTGTTAATTGCCAATAAAGAAATTGATTATAATAATACGATTATTAGGTCTGAAATTAAGCAGCAAGAATTTAATAGTACCTTACAAATAGGAAATAATGCCACAAGTAAAGATAAAAAAGGCTCTTTTATTGATATTGATACTTTTAAAATTAATGATTTAGGTAATTTTTTTTCAACTAAAGTACAAATTATCAATGAAGGACATGAAAAAGAAAAAGAATTATTTTTTAGTCTTTTGAGTGACAAATTTTTATCGAAACTAAATCCAGAATATTGATATGACCCATTCAGATACTTTGTTGCCAAATTTAATATTACTTGTAACATTGAGTACAAGTGTTTTGAGCTTATCTTATGATGCTCCGGATATTCTCCCTAAAGAAGAAATTAATTATTCATATGAAATAGCCATGCCCGATTTAAAAGATAGTGCTTTTAATGAAATACCAAGCCTTTCATTAAATAATGATACCTATGGTGAAATTAATACCATAGTTGAATTTTCCAAAAAACTAATTAGTAATTCCATAGATATTGACAGTGAATTTGTTGATATTGTAAATGAGCATTTTTGGGATTTAATATGAATTTTGAAGACATAAAACTATATTTACCCAAATTCCTTTCGACTGAATCAGGTAAAGAATTATTTGAGGGATTAAAAGATTTCCCAGATAATATTGATACACGCCTTTATACAAGTTATTTAACCGAGAATATTATTTATCAGGGTGATGGACTGAAAAACATGTTGGTTATTAACCTCCCAAAAACTGAAATCAAACTCGTTCCAAGCATGATACTATCAAATACTTGTGATATTGATATTAAAAACGCCCATAATTTTCACTCACAAATAGTTTATACACCAATATTTAATCTTAAAAAATATAAAAATTCTTTATATAAAAATTCACAAAAAACTAAGGAGCAATTAGATTCACATATTTTAGCCATTAAGAAACAAGAAATAACTCAAATATTTTTTTTGCCAAAAATTAATGAAAAATTAGATGAATCGATTATTTTTTTCGACCGTTTATATAATTACCCTAATAATTTAATAAAAAGAGAAAGCATAAAAGAACGTAGAATCTTTTCATTAAGTGATTATGGAATTTATATCTTTTTATTAAAGCTTTCAATACACTTTACAAGAATAAAAGATAATGTTGAGAGAAGAAGTTTAAGAATATAGTTTGACTTTCTAACGATAAAAGACTAATTATTAAACTGTATTTTGCAGATTTGAAAGAATTACGATTTTCAAAGAGTGGTAAGAGCATACAGGTTAAGAATCTGAAAGATTAATTTCGATGAAATCCAGTATATAGCTCAACCTTTCTAAATCTTAGCTATTATGAACAACGACATTTTAAACCTGTGGCCTGAACTCAACTGGATAAAAGACGAAAGTCTGCGTGAAAAAACAGCCAAAACCTGGGAACTGGCACTGGGAAGAAGCGTGCTCACCGCCGATGATCTTAACCGGATTCCTTTTACATTACTCGCAGGCCCCGATCTGAAAGTTACTTTTATGGATCACAAACGTTCGGTGGTACACATTGCCCGCGATGCCGGCGAAAAAATCAACGCCATGTTCCACGGTGAGCTGACGGTGAACATGGATGTGCTCATCGCCGGCGCCATACTGGCCGATGTGGGAAAACTGCTGGAGTATGAGCTGGACGACAAAGGCAAGGCTGTTCAGGGCAACTACGGCAAATACCTCCGCCATCCTTTTTCGGGTGTCAGCCTCGCCGAAGAAGCCGGGGTGCCAGCGGAGGTTTGCCACATCATTGCCACCCACGCCGGCGAAGGCAACATGGTGAAACGCACTACCGAAGCTTACATCGTTCATCATGTGGACTTTATGACTTTTCTGCCGTTTAAAGAACGATTGGAGTTGTAGCGGTTTATCTGTAAAATGACATCTGCGGCACAAGCGTTTGCCTTTGACAATATGGCGCTTTTCAAATATTTTTATTCACCACCAGCGCAAAAAAATCATGGTCTATGGGCAGATAACCCTGCTCGTAACAGAAATAATAAATCTTACCTTCCTTGTTTTTGAAGACGTGGGTGAAATATTTGAACTCGAAACCTTTGGCAAGCAGTGTTTGCTTTTTGACTTTGGCTTTGCCGTGCGGATTCAGTGCTTTCAGGATGTGCCGGTTTTTGCGCAAGCGGTGGTTTATGTTGCGCATGTATGCCGTTTCATCTTTGTTTAACCGGTTGTTGTAAGTGTTTCGACATTGGTCGGAGCAAAATTTCTGATCGATTCTGCCAAGTAATTTTGCCCCACACTCCAGACAATAACGTTCCATAACGGTTGATTTTCTCCAAAAATAAGAAATTCTCAGAAACCAATCAACTGTTTTGCCACCACGCGGTTATCAAAAAAAGTAGGAATCAAAATTATCTTTTTTTGGGGAATAAATCCCAAATCGGCCGCATTGATTTTTTGTCTGGTGGTATTACTCAATATTACAGGAGCTTTGCCCGTGGAAATCTGATAAATTTTTCCTGCCCAGTCCGATAGAATAAATCGTCCGTTTCCCAGAGGGATAAGGCCGTCGATGTCTCCGGTAACATGTGCTACAATCCGGATTTCCCCTGTTTTGGGATTAGCTTCCAGGAGATGACCGTTGGTGCCAATAAACAGTTCTCCCCGGTTCATTGCCAGTCCGTTGGCGCCTTTCAAGAGAGGGTTGGTGCTCCACAAATGCGCTTTTCCTGCTTTCTCGACGAAAACAGCACCCAAATCCGTATCAGTAACATAAATTTTCCCATCGGGACCCACAACTACATCGTTCAGGAACTTCGCACCGGGAAAAAGAATATACCGAACAATTTTTCCATTGCGCAGATCAATTTCAGCCAGTCGGTTGATATCGGAGACAAACAAATGATTCCCTTTAATGGCCATACCTTTGGGGCCATTCAGCCCGGTGGCCCACTTCAGTTTAATGATTTCGCCTTTCTCATTCAACAGCGAAATAAATCCGTTTCCATCCAGCGCGGCAGGCTTTCCGTTAACATTTGAAACATAAATCCTGTGGGTTTTGGCACGGTAATAAACAGACTCGGGTACTTTGAAGATTTTTTGTGTTGCCCAAACCGGTATCAACGATTGTGAAAAGAGAGGCAGGGAGGACAGTATTCCAGCCAATACCAAAAGAACTAATTTTTTCATGGCGGTAATGATTATGGATGCTACGGCACCATTTCTGCTAAATTAAAAAATTTTATTCAAAAGCCGGTTTTGGGAATTCTTCTTTTGGGAGGCCTGAGGCTCTTTTTCAGGGAGGTTTGGCAATGGACAGGATAAAGCAGGTTTCCTGATTTTGAGGAGATAGAACGGAATAAAAGTGTCGTCAACATAAAAAGAAAAAGAACAACCCACCTGCAAGAGCTAAGAAATTGAAAATGATTCTTTTAATGGCAGTTCCAACCTTATCTTTTTATAATTTTTAACTTTATTTTAAAGTGGTTTTTCGTCCTTATTTAAAATTATTCTTAATTTTGCAAAAAGAAATTTAATCATTAAAAAATAAAAAATTATGTCAGTATTAGTTGGAAAAAAAGCTCCCTTATTTGAAGCTACTGCCGTAGTAAACGGCGGTGAATTTGTTGAAAAATTTTCTCTTGAGCAGTACATTGGAAAAAAACACGTGGTTTTTTTCTTCTACCCTCTTGATTTTACTTTCGTATGTCCCACGGAAATTTTGGCTTTCCAGGAAAAAATGGAAGAATTCGAAAAAAGAAATGTAGCTGTTGTGGGCTGCTCCATCGATTCTCCTTTCTCTCATTGGGCATGGTTGAAAACCGACAAAAACGATGGCGGGATCAATGGGGTTAAATTTCCCTTGGTTTCCGACCTTACCAAAACCATCTCCGAAAATTACGATGTGTTGGCCGGTGAGTACGACTACAACGAAGAAGGCGAAATGGAATTTCACGGCGAAGCTGTTGCTTACCGCGGATTGTTTCTGATTGACAAACAAGGTGTTGTACGCCATCAGGTAGTCAACGACCTGCCACTGGGACGTAGTATTGACGAAGCTCTGCGTATGGTAGATGCTTTGCAGTTTTTTGAAGAACATGGCGAAGTTTGTCCGGCCAACTGGAAACCCGGCGACGAAGCTATGGAAGCTACGCACGAAGGTGTTGCCCGGTACTTGAGCCATCATTAGAATCTCACAAACCTTTCAAAAGGTTCTGTATGAAAAAGGTTGTCTGCCGGAAGGTGGGTGACCTTTTTTGATGTCCATACCGGTAGAAAACCGACAAAAAAAGAGGTCAAACGGATAAACAGCCTGTTAAAAAATATCTCCGGGGATTCCGGTCATGGCATGGAAAACCGGAGCCGTTCAGGTTCAAATACAGCGGATATTGATTACGAAGAATTAATAGTGAACACCGCCTTATGTACAAAGTCCGGCAGGATGAAATACTGATAGCTAAGTGCAGGTTTCATTATGATGGGTAATCGGCCCCGACTTCCATCTTCGGTCTTCCGTCTTCCATCTTCCGACTTCCATCTTCCGACTTCCATCTTCGGTCTTCGGTCTTCCGCCTTCTCTCTTTTTCCCTACCTTTGCCCGCGTATGAATTTGCAGAAACCGAAACCGGGCCCTTTGCTGGCAACCATTGATACTCCTGACGATTTGAAAAAACTGACAGAGGAACAGCTGCCCCTGCTGGCAAAGGAACTGCGTAATTTTATTCTCGATGTGGTATCGGTACATCCCGGACATCTGGGATCAAGTCTCGGCGTGGTGGAGCTTTCCATTGCTTTGCATTACATCTTCAATACGCCTTACGACCGTCTGATTTGGGATGTAGGGCATCAGGCTTACGCACACAAAATTCTCACCGGCCGCCGCGATGTTTTTCATACCAACCGGCAATTTAAGGGCATCAGCGGGTTCCCGTCGCGCAGTGAGAGCGAATATGATACTTTCGGAACAGGACACGCTTCCACCTCTATTTCAGCAGCTCTGGGAATGGCTGTTGCTTCGGGCCTGGATGGCGAAAACGACCGAAATCATATAGCCGTCATTGGTGATGGTGCTATGACAGGCGGTATGGCCATCGAAGGACTAAACAATGCCGGCGCTTCACGTGCCAACCTGTTGATTATACTAAATGACAATGGCATTGCTATCGACAAAAATGCCGGTGTGATGAACGATTATCTTGCTAATATTTCAAAAAACAAGTCTGGTTCAGAACACCGCAAAAAAACGCAAAAAGGTTTCGGAAAAAAGAACAATGTAAAAGAGGCCTTTTTGCGGAGTAGCAACCTTTTCGAAGCATTTCATTTCAGCTATTTCGGCCCCATTGACGGAAACGACATTCCGCAACTGCTCTCAGCCTTGCGAGAGGTAAAAAAAATTAAAGGTCCCAAGCTACTACACATCATTACTACCAAAGGCAAAGGTTTTGAAGAAGCGGAGAAAAAGCAGACCCTATTTCATGCTCCCGGACGGTTCGACCGAAAAACGGGAGCGCTTATAGCTGAAGACCCGGAAAATCGTATTACTTATCAGGAAGTGTATGGCCGCACGCTTCTGGAGCTGGCACAAAAAGACAAAAAAATTGTCGCTATAACTCCTGCCATGCCTTCGGGTTCGGCGCTGGGATTTATGATGAAAGCTTTCCCCGAAAGAGTTTTTGATGTGGGCATTGCCGAACAACATGCCGTAACTTTCTCAGCAGGGCTGGCCGCTGCCGGTTACACCCCTTTTTGCACCATTTATTCTACTTTTCTGCAACGTGCTTATGACCAGGTAATTCACGATGTGGCGCTGCAAAAGCTACCGGTAATTTTTGGCATCGACCGTGCCGGTTTGGTAGGCGCCGACGGCGCCACCCATCACGGGGTTTTCGATATGGCTTTTCTCAACAGCATTCCCAATATGGTGGTGGCTGCCCCTATGAATGAGGTTGACTTGCGGCAAATGATGTTTACCGCCTCGCAGTACAAACAGGGCCCGTTTGCTCTGCGCTATCCGCGCGGTTACGGCTTTATGAAAGCTTCGCAGTGGCAACAGCCTTTTGAAACCATTGAAATCGGCAAAGGAAAGCAAATCAAAGCTGGCGAAGATATTGCCATTGTCAGCCTGGGACAGCCGGGAAACTTTGCACTGGAAGCCTGTCGCCGGTTGGAAAGCGAAAAAATATATCCTGCTGTTTTCGACCTGCGTTTTTTAAAGCCGTGGGACGAAACTTTGCTACATAAAATTTTCCGGCAGTTCAAATATATTTTAACCATAGAGGATGGTGTTGTCCGCGGTGGTATGGGAAGCACTCTTGCTGCTTTTTCCACGCTTCATAATTATTCCAACAAAATGGTAAACCTCGGTATTCCAGACCGGTTTATTGAACACGGTAGCAAATCGAAACTTTACCACTACTGCGGCATGGATGTGGAAGGAATTAAGAAAGCGGTGAAAAATCTGCTTATAAACCTGATAAATCCATAAATTTTTATTGCAAAATTAAGCACGGGCCACCAAAACGGCCTAATGCTTCAACTTCATCCCCAGCTCATCTAACTGTGCAGGCGAAATGGCGGAAGGGGAGTCGATCATCACATCGCGGCCGTTGTTGTTTTTTGGGAAGGCGATAAAATCGCGGATGGAGTCTTTGCCGGCAAACATGGCAGCCAGCCGGTCAAAACCAAAAGCAATGCCGCCGTGTGGCGGAGCGCCATATTCAAAAGCGTCCATCAAAAAGCCAAACTGCTCCTGAGCTGCTTCTTCGCTGAATCCGAGTGCTTTGAACATGCGTTTTTGCATGTCGCGGTCGTGGATACGAATGGAGCCGCCGCCAATTTCCACGCCATTGATAACTAGATCGTAAGCATTGGCATGGACTTTCCCCGGATCGGATTCCAGCATCCCGGCATCTTCCGGCCTGGGCGAAGTAAACGGATGGTGCATGGCTTGGTAACGCTGTTCGTTTTCGTTCCATTCGAACAGCGGGAAATCGACCACCCACAAGGCTTTGTAATTCTGCGGGTCGCGCAGGCCCAGCCGTCCGCCCATTTCTAACCGCAGTTCGCTGAGTTGTTTTCTGACAGCATCGGTTTCACCGGATAAAATTAGCATCAAATCACCAGGTCTGGCATCAAATTTTTCAGCCCAGCTTTTCATCGCTTCCATATCAAAAAACTTGTCCACCGTCGATTTAAAACTACCGTTTTCATTGTATTTTACATAAATAAGTCCTTTGGCGCCCACCTGCGGACGTTTCACAAAATCGGTCAGCTTGTCTAACTGCTTGCGCGAATAACCGGCACATCCCGGAGCATTGATACCCACCACCAATTCTGCCTCGTCAAAGACTTTGAAACCTTTGTCTTTGGCCACATCGTTCAGCTCTGTGAAAGTCATACCAAAACGGATATCAGGCTTGTCGGAGCCGTAAAGCCGCATAGCATCATCATAAGGCAGCCTTTGAAGCGGGGGAAGTTCAACATCTTTAATTTCTTTAAAAAGATAGTGCATCAGCCCTTCAAAAGTGTTCAGCACATCTTCCTGTTCCACAAACGACATCTCGCAGTCGATTTGGGTAAACTCGGGCTGGCGGTCGGCACGCAGGTCTTCATCGCGGAAGCATTTCACCAACTGGTAATAGCGGTCGTATCCGGCTACCATGAGCAGCTGCTTAAAAGTCTGCGGCGACTGCGGCAGGGCGTAAAATTCTCCCCGGTTCATGCGCGAAGGAACCACAAAATCGCGGGCGCCTTCAGGCGTTGATTTAATCAGATAAGGCGTTTCAATCTCTATAAACTGCTCACCGTCGAGATACTTACGCGTTTCGAGCGAAAGTTTGTGTCGCAGCATCAGGTTCTCTTTCAACGGATTCCGGCGCAAATCGAGGTAACGGTATTTCATACGCAGCTCTTCGCCACCATCGGTTTGGTCTTCGATGGTGAAAGGCGGTATTTTGGAAGCATTGAGGATAGTCATTTCCTGCAGGTCGATTTCGATATCGCCGGTAGCCATTTTCGGGTTTTTGGAAACACGTTCAATTACTTTTCCTTTGGCCTGTATCACAAATTCGCGCCCCAGCTTACGGATGGCTTTGATAAGTTTGGCATCACTTCTGTCTTCTTCAAGTAGCAGCTGGGTAATTCCGTAACGGTCGCGCAGGTCAATCCAAATCAACCCGCCTTTGTCGCGAATCCGTTGCACCCATCCGCTCAGGGTTACTGTTTTGTCAACATCTTCTATTCTTAGTTCTCCACAAGTATGTGTCCGTAACATAAAGTTGTAATTTATTATTTCTCAATTAATTATATGAAAAACCGGTTGTTTTCCGTGTGGAAAAAAGTATGCTTTTTCAGAGCGCAAAATTACAAAAGTTTTCCGTGGAAACCGGATTGAAAATCCTACAACCCGTAACTTCCGGATTACAAATCCGGAAGAGCGTAGGGATGGGTTTATATTGAGATGTCGCGCAATTTCGCCTCCTCGCAACTTCTCAAATTCGCCGCTTCGCTCTGGCTATTTCACTTCGCTGCCGTTACTTACCTTTTCGTCGGGCGAGACAAAAATCAGCTTTCCGTCTTTGTCCTCCGCCATGAGTATCATGCCCTGCGACACAATACCACGCAGCTTTCGCGGTGCCAGATTCACCAGAATGCTAACTTGTTTCCCAACGATTTCTTCCGGTGTAAAATATTCGGCAATACCGGAAACAACGGTTCGTTGGTCGATGCCGGTATCAATTTTCAGTTTCAGCAGCTTTTTTGTTTTGGGGACTTTTTCAGCATCAAGAATGGTTCCGGTGCGGATGTCCATTTTCACAAAATCATCGTAAGTGATTTCTTCTTTTTGCGGAGCAGCCGGTGCAGCAGCTTCGTTAGCTTTTTTGGTATCCAGCAGCTTCTGTACCTGTTTTTCCACTTCGGCATCTTCTATTTTTTCAAACAAAAAGGCCGGTTTTCCCAGTTGATGGTTAGCCTGTAAAAGATCGGCACTGCCGGCAACATCCCATTTTAAGGACTTCAGGTTGAGCATGCCAAGTAGTTTTTCTGCCGAGAAAGGTAAAAACGGTTCTGCCACAATCGACAAGTTGGCAGTGATTTGCAACGAAATATTCAAAATAGTTTCTACCCGTTGCGGGTCTGTTTTAAAAATTTTCCACGGCTCGTTATCGGTCAGGTATTTGTTGCCAAGACGCGCCAGGTTCATCATCTCGCCCAGCGCTTCACGGAAGCGGTAGAGGTCGATGCTGTGGGCAATCTTGTCGGGAAAAGCTTTCAGACGTTCCAGTGTTTCATTGTCAATATCCTGCAATGAATGTCGGGGCGGAACTTTTCCGTTAAAATATTTTTTAGTCAGCACCAGCGTCCGGTTGACGAAATTACCTAAAATAGCCAGCAGTTCGTTGTTGTTGCGCGCCTGAAAATCACGCCAGGTAAAGTCGTTGTCTTTGGTTTCGGGGGCGTTGGCCGTGAGCACATAACGCAGCACATCCTGCTTGCCGGGAAATTCCCTGAGATATTCGTGCAACCACACAGCCCAGTTACGGGAGGTGGAGATTTTATCATTTTCGAGATTCAGAAACTCGTTGGCCGGTACATTGTCGGGCAGGATATAGCTGCCTTCGGCCTTGAGCATCACCGGGAAAACGATGCAGTGAAACACGATATTGTCTTTACCGATAAAATGCACCAGTTTGCTGTCGTCAGATTTCCAGTAAGGTTCCCACTCTTTACCGGTACGCCGACTCCATTCGCGTGAAGCGGAAATGTAACCGATGGGCGCATCAAACCACACATAAAGTACTTTTCCTTCCGTACCTTCCAGCGGCACTTTCACACCCCAGTTCAGGTCGCGGGTAACGGCACGTGGCTTTAATCCCTGGTCAATCCACGACTTTACCTGTCCGTAAACGTTTGTTTTCCAGTCGCTTTTGTGACCTTTAAGTATCCACTCTTTCAGGAAACCTTCGTATTGGTCAAGCGGCAGATACCAGTGTTTGGTCTTTTTCAGCACGGGGACATTCCCGCTAAGAGCAGATTTGGGATTAATCAACTCCAACGGACTCAGCGACGTGCCGCAGCTCTCGCACTGGTCGCCATAAGCTTTTTCATAACCGCAATGCGGACAGGTTCCGGTGATGTAACGGTCGGCGAGAAAAGTGTGGGTTTCCTCGTCGTAATACTGCTCGTTGGTCTTTTCGATAAATTTTCCGTCGGAATAAAGCTTTTTGAAGAAAGCGGAAGCCGTTTCGTGATGAACGGGGGCAGAAG
>CAZRAW010000007.1:0-37750 GCA_964598065.1 uncultured Lentimicrobiaceae bacterium | reverse complement strand
CGCTCAGCCATCGCAGGTGAAAATTTCCGCGAATGAAACAACCTGTATTTGTTGATATAAGCAATACGGTAATCCTTAATCAGCATTTTTTGTATCTCGTCGGGTGTCATTCCAACGGTTTTTACTGTAGTATGTATAGCATCAAACAGCTTCCAGTTTTTGTGCAAAAACCGTCCTTCGCGTTCCACATCGTAGTATAATGCCGTTCCCGGATAAGGGGTTAAAATGGAAAACTGGGCAACACGCGGATTGACTTTTTGTACCCATTTGGCCGTTTGAACAGCCATCTCTTTGGTTTCGTTAATATCACCCACAATAAAACTACCGTGAATATTTATACCGTATTTGTGCAACAATTCAATAGCTTGTTCCTGTTCTTTGTTGCCTACATTTTTGCCATAACCATCCAACGTTTCTTCGCTGTGACTTTCCAGGCCGAGAAAAATCTGGAAAACGCCCACTTCGGCCATTCGTTTCACCATATCCTCGTTTCGAATCAGGATATCAACTCTCGAAAAACACCACCAGATAATATCGTTCATCTTTCGTTTTTCCAGTTCATCAGCAAAATTCATGACTCTTTTTTTGCTTAGCGTGAAGTTGTCGTCCATGAAAGCAAAAGCGCGGTAACCGTAGTCGTGATACAAAATTTCCATTTCGTCCGCAATGGATTTAGCTGACCGGTAACGCCATTTGAGACCCCCGAATTTTGAAGAAGAACAGAAATAGCAGTTAAACGGACAACCCCGGCTGGTAATCAGGTTGACAAGGGGTAAGCCGACCATCATACTGCTGTATTTGTCCATGGGTAGCAGGTCGCGGGCCGGAAACGGCAGAGCATCCAAATCACGTGGAGGAGGAGCTGCCGGTGTCCGGATAAGTTTTCCATCTTTGACGAAAGTAATTCCCTGAACTTTACCCAGATCACTGTTATTTTCGAGCGCATCGAGCAGGTTGGCCATTATTTCTTCGGCTTCGCCTCTGACGATGATATCCACTACGCCTGTTTCCAGCGCTTCTTTGTCGAGGAAAGTAACGTGGTAGCCACCCATGATTACTATTTTCCCGGCTTTTTTTGCCACGGTGGCAATTTCCACGGCTTCCGGATAACGCGGCGTGTCAGCGGAAATACCAATGAGGTCAAAAGGAGAAAAATCTTCTACCGTCAGCGGGCGCGGTTCAATACTTTTGTCAATTATTTTTACTTCATGGCCCTTTTCACGAATAACAGCAGCAAGATAGGCCACCCCCAAAGGAGGAAGACCGACTTCCATTTTGGCATATATGTTTGAGCCTTGCGGACTTATCAGTAAAACTTTCATTTTGTTTAATTTTTATGTTTTTCATTTAACAAAAGCCAGCGTACAACATCCCCGTTTCTGAAAAGTTTATTGGAGTCGGGGTGGAAAATGTTTTCAATCTCCTTGTCCAATGGTCTTATCCGTTTTTTATCGGACTTGTAAAGTGTGGCAGAGAAATCCGGGAAATTCCCGAGGCACTCATTTCTGCTAACAACAACCGTATGAAATGTTTTAGGCTTCATGAGTCATTAGTTCTCTTTTAAGATATTTGTGTTCGAAAATAATTTCTGTCAGTTTCTGAAGTTCTTCATCAAAGGACACCATCATTTTTTCATATTCCGGATCAAGCAAAATAGCTTCAGCCTCTTCGTCTTCGCCTTTGGCGTCAGGTGTCAGGATATTCTCCTTGAAGTTTTTATAGTTGTCGCGGATAGAACACGGCATCAGCACATTATCTCTGTGATCGGGATTTTCAAATCCATAATCTTTTTGCCATCTTCTACCGTTTTTAAACATTTTTGACTGCAAACCATCGGCCAGTGTTTTTCCGTTGGCAAAAAGGTTCATCACATTATCCACGTAGTAAGGAACAAAAACACAAGGCATAATGTTGCCGTTCCAGTCAATATAGAAATAACCGTTCCATCTGCCGTAAGCAATACATCCGCTGGAGAGGGATGCAGAGTTCCAAAAGTCGGCAATAGGGAAATGTTTGTCTTCGAGCAGGTGCAACCATTGCTGGTATAATTTGACACGCTGTTCAGGTGTAACCACTAAGTCCATAACGTCTTTTCCTCTTCCGATAGGCATCATCTGAAACTGCCAGATGTAAGTTATTCCCAGCTCGTTGAAGAAATGTTCGTAAAAGTCGTCCTGTAGCAGAATTTCCACATTTTTGCTGGTGGAAGTAAGGGAAATACCAAACGGGACACCGGCATTACGCAGATTGTCCATAGCTTTCATAATACGGTGATAAATACCTTTGCCACGGCGTTCGTCGGTTTGTTCTTCCCAGCCTTCTACCGAAATGGCTGGAGTAACATTACCCAGCTCGGCCAGTTTATTGGCAAGACCTTCGGTAATCAGGGTTCCGTTGGTATAGACGAGGAAAAACATATCGTCAAACTCCTCAAAAAGATCAAAAATTGTTTTTCCATTCGATTTGTACATAAACGGTTCACCGCCGCTAATGGTCATAAACCGGCTTCCAAAAATGTCATGAGCGTCTTTTACAATACGCCTTGAGGTTTCAAAATCAAGTTTCTCAGCAATAGCCGAATCGGCTGAGGCATAGCATCCTGTACAATGTAGGTTGCAGCCTTTTCCGGGAGAGAGGGTGATAAACTGTGGGGGATAGTCGCCGTATTTTTCTTTGTAAGCTTCTTTGACAGGATTTAGTTTTTGGTGTCTGTCGGGATTGTATGAATCGCCAACAAAAACCTTTGCCATTTTTTTCATAACGGCGGGTTTGCTAAAGCCTTTGTCAAGGTTTTTTCTTACCTGGTTTACAATAGACGACATAAATGCATACTGATCCAGTTTTTCCTGTTCCAGCAGCTGTCGCCCTGTATTCATTAGGTTGTTATACAGGTATTTATCCAACTGTTTTACAGCCATTCCGCGCAACATCTTGTTGGATATGACCTGGTTGACGGCTTTTTTAAAAATGGTTTGTTTTACATTTTTCATAGTTTTTGAGTTTTAAAGGTTCTTTTTTGTTTCGGATCTGTTATTATTTAGCAAGCGAGTATTTACTTAATGAACTGATAAATTTTTTATTGTGGTTTAGTTTGTTTCTGAAATCAAACAATTTGATTTTTTATATCCCATGGCTCCTGTATTCATTTTTTACCTTTATAAGTAAGTAATCACTTGCAAAGATACATCAAAAATATTATTTGTCAAGTATATTTTTCACATTTTTTTTGAAATGGATTGCAAAGTGTTGATAATTAGAATTATACTTTGCTATTTTTATGTGTATTCCTTTCTTATAAATCGGTTTGTCGGGAAGTGGAACAAGGAATTATCAAAAATCGCAGGAGAATTTATATTGGCTAATTCTTCATTCTATGGTTCTTACTTCTCGTTTCTGATTCTTTCTATAATACCGGTGGTAGAGTAGCCCTTCAGGAAGTCGATGGTAATCACCTCCCCGCCTTTTTCTTTCACAATATCGTATCCCACAATATCCTCCGGACGGTAGTCGCTGCCTTTGACCAGCACATCAGGCTGTACCGTTTTTATCAGCTCGTAAGGCGTTTCTTCATCAAACAATACCACCGCATCCACAAAATGAAGAGCAGCAACGATGGTGGCGCGAGCATTTTCATCCGTAACAGGCCGGTTCTTCCCTTTATCCAGCATTTTCACGGAACGATCGGTATTTACGCCAACAATTAAAATATCACCTTGGTCTTTGGCTTTGCTCAGGTAATCAATATGACCCAAATGCAGCAAATCGAAACAACCGTTGGTAAAAACGATTTTCTTTTGTTGAAAGCGCCACAAATGAAGAGGAGCAGACAATGTCTTCCGACTAAGAATTTTCTTTTTGATAATGTCAATATTTTTCATTGCGTGGTTTTTGAGATTTTGTCAGAAAAATAATTAAATATCCAAGTCCGCCCACAACCACATTCAGCAATGTTTGCCCGGCATGTGTAATGGTGGCGAAAGAGATAGCCACATCGGCATTGATATGATAAAGGTCTACAAGAATAGTTTTAACAATAAAATGGTAGGCACCGATACCTCCGGGAACCGGCGCCACAATACCGAGACTTCCAATGGCAAGCAGGGTGAGGCCATCCACAAAATTCAAGGAAGATGTTTCGGGAAACATCATTAAGGGAACATAGACCATCAGTGCATAAAACAACCAGATGAAAAAAGTATAAACAAGAAACAGCCATTTATCTTTCATGGTTTTTACCGTCTTAATACCTTCCAGCACCCCTTTGAAGAAAACCCGCATCTTCAGGTAAGAGGGATGATGGCTAAACCAGTGTTTGTTTCGTTTAAGCAAAATAAAAGTTCCGATCAAAACTGACAATAGCAACACGGTAAAAAGGCTTATATCCCATATGTTAACAAAAACTATTTTGGCAAAAGGCCTGAGAAATTTATGCAAAAAATCATTCAGCAACCTAATCTGGAAGACAATAACGGAGAAAATCAGCAAGACCAATACAATAAGGTCAAAGATGCGCTCTACGATAACCGTCCCGAACAAGGCGTTAAAAGGAATATTTTCCTTCTTCGACAAGACGCCGCACCGGACAAACTCCCCCATACGCGGAACGGCAGTATTAGCGAGGTAGCCAATCATAACGGAATAAAAAGTTGTGGTGAGCCGTGTTTTGTAATTCAGTCCGCCAATGAGTAAATTCCAGCGGGCAGCCCGTATAACATGCGAAATCAATACCAGAAAAAGTGAAAAAAACAGCCAGGAGTAATGGGCTTCACGAATATCACCCCATATCTCATGCATATTCAGTTTCCGGAAACTCAGCCACAAAAGGCCCAGCCCGAAGGCCAAAAAAAGAAGATACTTCAAAACAGAAATTACCCGTCTGCGCTGCACTTTTTACCGGCTTATTTTAAAAAATTATTCCTATCGGGAAAAATAATACGTGGCTTAAAATTTTTTGCTTCTTCAAAATCCAAAGCAGCATAGGAAACGATTATAATCAGGTCGTGCACTGCAACTTTTCGCGCTGCAGCGCCATTCATACAGATTACTCCCGATTGACGCTTCCCCTTAATAACATAAGTGTCAAGCCGGTTGCCATTGGTAATATCGTAAATGCTTACCTTTTCGTTTTCAATCAGATTGGCAGCATCCATCAACTCTTCATCAATGGTGATACTGCCAATGTAATTCAGGTTCGCCTCAGTTACAGTAGCACGATGAATCTTCGATTTCAGGACTTCAATTGTCATTTTACAACATAATTAAGCCACAAATTTTTTGCAAAAGTATTAAATAATCCGAATGTTATCGATGAGCCGTACACTTCCAAGCCAAACCGCCACACAGGCTACAGTCCCGACTTTGTCATTCCATGCATTGACAGGCCGGAGGGTTTTATCATCCACAATATCAAAATATTCCAGTTTGAAATGCTCGTTACTTTCAAAAATATTGATAATCATTTGCCGCAAAGGGTTGACACAGATGTGATCACGTCGGCGTTTGGCTTCCTGCAGAGTTTGGTAAATGAAGGGGGCAATTTTCCTTTCTTCGGAACTGAGCAGGCGGTTGCGCGAACTCATGGCCAGGCCGTCAGGCTCACGAACAATGGGACAGGGGACAATCTCCACCGTAATTTTTTTCATCTTCACCAGCTTTTTAATAATCGTTAACTGCTGAAAATCTTTTTCACCAAAATAAGCACGATGCGGTCTGACAATGTCCAACAGTTTCTCTACCACAACTACTACCCCGTTAAAATGACCTGGGCGGAAAGCGCCTTCCATCACCCTATCCAAACCGTCAAAATCGTATTGCACGGTTACCTCCTCAGGGTACATCTCTTTAACATCCGGAGCAAAAAGCACATCGCAATGTACGCTTTCCAACTTTTTGGTATCCTCTTCCGGCGTACGCGGGTATTTTTTCAAATCATCGGCACTGTTAAACTGAACAGGATTCACAAAGATGCTCACCACAAGCAGGTCATTTTCTTTTTTTGCCCGACGCATAAGTGCCAAATGACCTTCGTGCAACGCCCCCATAGTAGGAACAAAACCGATACTTTTTTTCGCAATTTTTTGTTGTTCAAGATAGGAAATCGTCTCTTTTATTGACGAAAAAGTCTTCATCACTTTATCTTGTTAAGGATGGCTGCCAGATCTGCTTCGAGGCTCACTTTGGGAGATTCCACAATGCGCCCGATTTCTTTACCCTGATAAGAAATAATAAAGGTCGGAACCCGCCGGATATGTAATCCGGAGATGTCCGTATCGCCGGCTTTTAGAGAGCGCAAAACAGCAATATTTTTCAAATGACCGGTATCAAAACCGGCATTGTCCAGCACTTTGTAAAAACGTCCAACCTGCATTTTACTATCGCCACACCAGCTCCCGAAAACAATGGTAATGGTAGTTTTGTTTATCTTTTTGGCAATCTCTTTAATAGCTGCTGCATTGGGATGATAGCTTTTATATTCCATGTTAAACCACCGGCTGAAAATACCATGTTCCAGCCCGTTACGAGTGCATGGCCCCACCAGTACATTGCTATGCAATGTAGGGTCCATTACCACCTTGTTTGTTTTTTGAGCAAAGGCTCCCGGAAGGATAAAAATTAGTAACAATCCGGCAATAAGTATCTTTTTCATTAGATTTTATGTTTTGATTTTAGTGCAAAGTTAGGACAAAACACCCGTGCGAATCAAGAAAAAACAGAAACTATTTGAAAAAATCAATCTTAACTAACACCAATCCTTATCACCAATGTAGTCATTCAGGCTGGGAGATTGCTTCTTCGCCACTAACGCACAGGCCTACCCAAGGCTCATCGCAAAGGCAGGTTTTTTTGTCACGGTGCACCGAATACTTTTTTCCGGCTGCTCCCAAAATCAAAAAAGGCTGTCCACCAAAATGGACAGCCTTTTTTACCTTTTTTGAATGTCAATTACTTATCATCAACTTCTTCAAAATCTACATCGGTAACTTCATCGTCGCTACCGTTGCTACCGTTGCTACTGCCCTCGGCATTACCGGCATTACCGGCATCACCACCGGCATTGGGCGGAGCCTGGCCGCCGGGAGCAGCTCCCTGTGCATTTTTATACATCTCTTCGCTGGCTTTCTGCCAGATAGCATTCAATTTTCCCATGGCTGCATCGATAGTCGAAATATCTTGTGATTTGTGGGCATTGCGCAAAGCTTCGAGACCACTTTCAATTTCTGATTTTTTATCAGCCGGCAACTTGTCACCATACTCTTTAAGCTGTTTTTCCGTTTGGAAAATCAATGCATCGGCAGCATTCAGTTTGTCAATGCGCTCTTTGGCTTTTTTGTCCTCTTCGGCATTGGCTTCAGCTTCAGCTTTCATCTTTTTAATTTCTTCTTCCGACAATCCCGAAGAAGCTTCAATACGGATATTCTGTGATTTGCCGGTAGCTTTGTCTTTGGCCGACACATTCAGAATACCGTTACTGTCGATATCGAAAACAACTTCAATTTGTGGTACACCACGCGGGGACGGCGGAATTCCATCAAGATGGAATCTGCCGATGCTCTTGTTTTGGTTAGCCATGGGCCGTTCGCCCTGCAACACATGAATTTCCACCGAAGGCTGGTTATCAGCAGCCGTGGAAAAAGTCTCCGATTTCTTGGTCGGAATCGTCGTGTTGGCTTCAATCAATTTGGTCATCACGCCACCGAGGGTTTCAATACCGAGCGAAAGTGGCGTTACGTCAAGCAACAACACATCTTTTACCTCTCCGGTGAGCACGCCGCCCTGAATAGCAGCGCCAACAGCCACTACCTCATCAGGATTAACTCCTTTGGAAGGCTCTTTCCCGAAGAAATCTTTCACAATTTTCTGAATGGCCGGAATACGCGTAGAGCCACCCACCAGAATTACCTCATTCACATCGGAAATGTTAAGGCCGGCATCTTTCAGCGCTATTTTACAAGGTTCAATAGTAGCTTTGATAAGACTATCTGTTAGCTGCTCAAATTTGGCGCGGGTCAGTTTACGCACGAGATGTTTAGGGACACCATCCACCGGCATAATGTACGGCAGGTTGATTTCTGTTTCCGTAGAACTGGAAAGCTCAATTTTTGCCTTTTCGGCAGCCTCTTTCAGTCGCTGCAAAGCCATCGGATCTTTACGCAAATCTATGCCCTCATCGTTCTTGAACTCCTCGGCCAGCCAGTTGATAATCTTGCCGTCAAAGTCATCACCTCCAAGGTGCGTATTTCCGTTGGTCGATTTCACCTCAAAAACGCCATCGCCAAGTTCCAGAATCGAAATATCAAAAGTACCGCCACCAAGGTCAAATACAGCAATGGTTTCGTCCTGTTTTTTCTTGTCGAGACCATAAGCCAGCGAAGCGGCCGTAGGTTCGTTGATAATACGCCGTACTTTTAAACCGGCAATTTCTCCGGCTTCTTTTGTAGCCTGGCGTTGCGAATCATTAAAATAAGCAGGCACGGTAATTACCGCCTCCGTAACCGTTTGCCCGAGATAATCTTCAGCCGTTTTCTTCATTTTCTGAAGCACCATAGCCGAAATTTCCTGCGGAGTGTACATGCGATCATCAATCTTAACCCTTGGCGTATTATTGTCGCCTTTTACCACATCATAAGCCATCCGTTTAATTTCGGTGGTAACATCGCTATAGGAATTTCCCATGAAACGTTTGATGGACGCAACAGTCTTTTTAGGATTGGTAATGGCTTGCCGCTTGGCAGGATCACCCACTTTCCGTTCGCCATTATCCGTAAACGCCACAATCGAGGGAGTGGTACGGTGCCCTTCGCTGTTTGGGATAACCACCGGTTCATTGCCCTCCATTACGGCAACACATGAGTTTGTAGTTCCCAGGTCGATTCCAATTATTTTTCCCATTTATTTTTCCTCCTTATGATTAACATTTTTTTAATTTCGTTTTTACAATATTTTCGTTGGCTTATTGAAGTCAATGATTATGCCAAAAACCGGGAGAGACAATGACAAAAGTTTTCCGAATGATTCTCCCGGACGATTCC
Source organism: uncultured Lentimicrobiaceae bacterium (assembly GCA_964598065.1). Classification (GTDB taxonomy): domain Bacteria; phylum Bacteroidota; class Bacteroidia; order Bacteroidales; family F082; genus Sulfidibacterium. The sequence goes on along the minus strand of CAZRAW010000007.1, from coordinate 28,721 downwards.
AGTAATAAAAGCTAAGCACCAATACCTGTAGATGCTTTATTATCAAGGTTTTACGAAATGACCTGAAAGCTTTTAAGTAAAAAACCTGTCCTCCCGGTAATTTATGACAAAACGACAGGAAAAACAAAGACAAAAGGAATTTGTATTGGCAGTAAGAATATTTTTTTGGTGACTAAACGGCCTGTTCGCTATCTCTTTCACGTGACAGCTCCTGTTCCGTAAAGCGGCAAAATGGCGCAAACGTCCACCCCTTGTGCCTCAGCCGTCCACCCCTGAAGCAGAAACCCTCTTCATACCATAAAACAACCCCACCGTTACCAACAGGCTTAAAACAATGACAAAATAATTATGGGAGCTTCCGAAATCCTCTATTTTCATGGTAATGAAACCGTTGTAATGCAAATAGAAAAGAATCACTAAAGTAGCATTATTTACAAAGTGGGCAAAAACAGGAACCCACAAACTTTGTGTTATTTCCAACAGATAGCCCAGCATCAATCCCAGCAAAAAACGCGGCAGAAAGCCAAAAAACTGCAAATGTATGGCACTGAAGATAAAAGCCGTTAGGATAACTCCTGCATGTATATTTCTGGTCCATTCATCCAGCAGGCGTTGTAGCAGCCCCCTGAAAAGCAGTTCTTCGCCCACTGCCGGAATCAGTGCAATTACCAGTAAGTTCAGTGCCAGCCCTCCCGGACTTTTCACTCTTAAAAATATCTGCGTAAGCATATCAGCCTGCGTTTCTTTGGCTTTCATCCAATCACCGATACCTGTTAGTGCCGGCGGAAAGGTCATCTGTAAATTGATTTCCGTCAGCCAATTGATAAAAGGCAGAATGGTGTAAATGCTTATCCCTGCCAACAAAAGTAACCTCAGCGAAGGTATCAGGCTAATTTTTAAATAACGGCTACTGTTGGTGCTGAAAAGATAAGCAAACAACAACGGCGGCAGAATAAACACCCCTATCTGGTTTATTAGCTGGAAGATATAGAGAAATGATTTAGCTGTTCCGCTTTCCGGTTGCGACAGCATGGCCGCGAGCGAAGATAGGTCGCGGTGAAAAAGTAACTTTCCGGCCATTAGGCCGAGGACGGAAAAGATCAAAGCCGACAAAACTACCAGAAAAAGTAACCAGAAAAGTTTGATAGATGGCCTGGTATCCGGAAAGAAAACCAATCGTTTCATGGATGAGAATTTAAAAACCACGAAATTAATATTTTTGTCACATCATTACTTACTTTTGAAAAAGGAGTATGTCATAAAAAAAATTAATCAGTGGTTAAAATAGGAAATATCGGTCTCGGGGAGTTTCCGTTGCTGCTTGCACCAATGGAGGATGTTACCGATCCACCATTTCGTTACGTGTGTAAGATGTTTGGCGCCGACCTGATGTACACCGAATTTATCTCCTCCGAAGGGCTGATTCGTGATGCGGATAAAAGTGTAAAAAAACTTGATTTCGACGATTTTGAACGACCTATTGGCATACAGATTTTCGGCCATGATATTGACTCCATGACAGCTGCCGCCCGTTATGCCGAAAGAGCCCATCCCGATCTCATTGATATAAATTTTGGCTGCCCGGTAAAAAAAGTGGTGGCCAAAGGAGCTGGCGCCGGCATTTTGAATGATATTCCCAAAATGGTAAAAATGACCACTGCCGTGGTGAAGGCTGTCGGCATCCCGGTAACGGTCAAAACCCGCCTCGGTTACGACGAAGAGCACAAAGAGATCGTGGATATTGCCGAACGGTTGCAGGATACGGGCATTTATGCCCTCACCATCCACGGAAGAACCCGTACCACCAGCGCCTCTGCTCCCGCCGACTGGACACTTATTGGTAAAGTAAAAAATAACCCGCGCATGCACATCCCCATCTTTGGCAATGGCGATGTAAACGACCCGCTCTCGGCAAAATATTTCAAAGAGACGTATGGTGTAGATGGCCTCATGATTGGCCGGGCTGTTTACGGTAACCCGTGGATATTCAGAGAGATAAAATACTATTTCGCCACCGGAGAGTTGTTGCCTCCTGCAGCCATCGAAGAACGGGTGCGCATCAGCCTGCTGCATCTCAACCGGTCGGTAGACTGGAAAGGCGAACGCCGCGGCATCATGGAAATCCGCAAACACTGGTCGGCCTACTTCAAAGGCCTCCCCGGATTTAAACCTTTTCGTATCCGGCTCATGGGAGCCCAAACTCTGGCAGCGATAACGGAAATCCTGAAAGAAATCGAAAGGCATTTTAAAGGGAGAACTTATTGACTTTTCAGGTGGTTTTACGCCATCTTTCAGTTTCTGCTCGACCTTAAAAAGAAGAAGATGGCCTCACTTCTGAAAAGCAGGGGACTATTCCTCCAAAGAGGATTTCCTGCTGTAGTACCATTTCTTTACACCGTAAGCAGCACCAAGACCCAGCAGAATAAACAACCCGCCGCCAATGGGAGCGCCACCGCCGGACTGATTTTCGGATATCCCGTGATCAGCGGGAGGACTACTTTGAGCAAAGGTTTCGTTGGTCCAAAAAAGGAGAGAAAACATCAATACGAACAGAATAATATACTTTTTCATTTTCGATTATTTTTTTATTGCGTTATTTAATAAATACTTTTCTTGTTACTACCTTGTTGCCGTCTTCAACCCTCACAAAATAGATACCGGTTTTCTGGTTCAGACTGATTTTTTGCAACTTCATCCCGCTCAGGCTGCCGGTATAAATTTCCTGGCCGACGGTGTTGAAAACCGAAACTTTCCCCTTCAGGCTCTTTTGCCCCGGAGTATACAAATAGATCGTTTTTCCGTAAGCGAAAACCCTAATGCCATCGATTTCACTCAGCGAGGGAACAGCCGTTACGCTGTTGATATGCAATACAAAACGGCTTTCGTCATCATCTGTCATGGCGGAAAAATCGTAGTTACCCTGCTGGCTTAAATCAATTTTTCGACCGGTTTGAAGGTCTTCCAGCACCAGCCTTATATTTTCAAAACTGTTTACTCCCGTAACACTCAAATGATAAACGGTATTGACGCCTGCTCTGAAATACAAAGGAATATTATAAGCCGTTGTCGTTATTTCGGGCAGATAGTTGGTCGAGAATTGTTGATCCTTGCTTACTGTCCATAATTGCGGAGCTGTTTTGACAAGGCTAAACAGTTTGTGTGAATCAAAGGTAATATCCCAACCTTCGGTGGCGCCGGCTTTAAAACCCAGTGTGTTTACATCATAATAGCCGTTGACATCATTGGTTACCTTAAATTTAAGGGGCCCTTTCAGGTTTGCTACCGAAGAGTTTTTGTTATTGTTTGTAGTGTTGTGGGTACGGTCAGCGACAGGTATGGTGAGGGAGTTGGTTTCAGAAGTAACCTGAACAAAAAAGCCATTGGTGGAAGGGATAATACCATTTGCTGCTATATCGACGTATGTGGCACCGCTTTCATCCCAAACTTTTGCTACACCACTCACACCGGAGAGAGCCCAATTAGCATCGCCCCATATAACAGCGGAGGAGAAGGGATTCCCCAACAAATGCCAGCCATTTCCCCGGGTCGTATTATAACTGAGATTGGAGAAAGAAATGTCAGAATTATTAAGCGTTCCGTTGAAAGTTTTGGTAGCTGTGCTTTGATAGGAAATAAGATAGCCGTTGCCATTCGTAAAGTTGGTGATATTATTTCCGGAAACTTTATTGTTTAACCAGATGTTAGTAGCTTCACCCCAGGCATACAGGTCATCATTGGCCCCGGGAGCAAAATCCGAACCGGAAATAGCCATATTGTTAACAGGAGAACCTATTTCATGCCAGCCATCATCCTGGCCGGGAGTGTATGCAGCAATATACCGTTCTACAGTAGCTCTTCCGGTAACTGTTCCGTTCAAAATGAGAGAACCGTTACCGGAAGCACCGGATTCCACTGTTAAAGTTCCGGGAGTAGCAGAAGCATCAATGCTTAAATCACCATTTACCGTAAGGGATTTGTTCACAGGAACGGTAAGTGTTCCACCGGACGCAATGGTAAGATTATTGCATTCGGCGGGAGAGGCCGTAGCATTGTCAACGTGTGGAGAAACTCCTCCTGGAATATATACATCGGCTGTTGCCGTTGGCGTTTCATCGTCCCAATTGCTTGAAGTTTCCCATATTGTATGAGAAGTTGTCTTTCTCCAAACAGTGCCATGAAACCCCGGAATAACATCGTTAGCATTATTAACAGTACTAAACACCCATTGATTTACATCATAAGTCGCTGTTGGAAAAACAATTGTAAGTTTTCTTTTCATTTCTTTATTTTCAAAAGTTTTTGTGGCATCATCTTGCACAGCATAATCAATGACAGTCCCGGTATTATCTTTAAGAATCGTACCATCCCCACCTTTCCCGTTCCATGATGCTCCCGACCAGGTAGCTGTAAAGTCAGGTGTAATTGTTTGCCCTGTAGTATCCGCTTTCCCACATATTTTAGTCTTGCCGGGATTAATTGTACCGGAAAGGGACCATGAAAATTTAACCTTTCCGCCTTGTATATTTTCTAATGTCCATCCGGTGAGATCAACAGCGGTATTTCCGACATTATATATCTCACTAAATCTGTCAGGTGAATAATTATTTTTTGGGTCACAATTCCGGGCAATAATAACTTGTGCAACACCTGTTTGATATAAAGTAATACCCACAAATAAAATAAGTAATAGTTTTTTCATAAATTTTGGTTTTAATGAGTGAATAAATTTATTTATTTTAATTGTTTATTATATAGGATTTAACCAGCCTATCCAGACGTGCAGAGAGAAAGAAGTCTCCGGCAAGATGCAGGGTTGTACTTATTCTTTGTGTTTTCAGCCTTTAAAAGCATGGAAAATGATGGGTTTTTTGCGTTTATTGTTGTAATGAATCAACAAACTTATAAAAATATTTTTTAGAAAACAAATTCTATGACTAATAAAATGTTAAAATTCAGATGATTGTACCAAAATGGGAGATGCGTACCGAAATGGGATAGCTTCTTAAAATGGGAATTAATTTATTTGTGTAACTTTTGTGAGGAAAATGAAACATTATTGGGAAATAGTTAATTGAATATCTTCCTTCAACACTCTCTCACACTCTCACTTCGTGCCAAAAAACCTTGTACCTTTGCCTTATGAGTAAAAATGCGAAGCAGAAATATTATGTGGTGTGGCGGGGATTTAAACCGGGAATCTACAGCAATTGGGAGATGTGTAGAAAACAGGTTACAGGTTACGAAAATGCTCAGTATAAATCGTTTGCTTCGTTAGAAGAAGCGAGACGGGCTTTTGAGAAATCCTACGTAGAGATCAGGGAATTGAAAGGAAAGAAAGATTTGCACGAGCTTACCACCGGGCGCAAACCCATACTGAACAGCCTTTCGGTAGATGCTGCCTGCAAAGGAAATCCGGGGACTCTCGAGTACCATGGTGTCTATACTGACACACAAACGGAAGTATTCCGCCGCGGTCCGTATGCCGAAGGAACGGTGAATATCGGGGAGTTTCTCGCCATTGTGCTGGGACTGGCCTGGCTGAAGAAAAATAAACTGCAAATGCCCATCTATTCTGACTCGCGTACGGCCATTGCCTGGGTCAGGAAAAAACAGGTAAATACCAAGCTGAAATGGAGTGAGAAAAACAGAGAACTACTCCGTGCCGTTAACAGCGCTCAACAGTGGCTCAAAGAAAACGACTACGGCAATATTCCCATTCTGAAATGGGAAACACGTATCTGGGGAGAGATCCCGGCAGATTACGGAAGAAAATAGAATTGGATTACGGATTTTGCCGGGGACGGGCTCCAACTTCAAACAATCATCTCCACCTTTCACTTTTTATTCCGAAGCCGGAGATGATATAAGCCTTGAAAAAACAATTTTACAAAATCCGGTTGCCGGCATGAAATGATGACAACTGTAGCAATTCTGTTATTTTTCAGCACCCATCTTGCTCAGGTTTCTTTATTTCCTTATTTTTGTATACAACAAAACCGATACGGTATTTCAACACCAAACAAAAACTCATGCTTAAAAACAAACATTAACAACAGCCTTTTTACTCTTGTCATCGTTGGCTTTTTCGCAAAACCTTCATCACCGGATGGTGGCTACGCTGAATATCAAAAACAGTACTATTCAGTTATCGGATACCATAACTTTCCCGGCTGCCTTTTTAGCACACCACGATAGTTTGATTTTTTACCTGAATCCTCACTTGAAAGTAATGCTCACTGCCGGTGATTTCCGGATAGTGAAAACCCGAAAACAGGACAAGAAGCCGGATGCTCTTCGCTACGCCCTGCTGAAAACAGGAGTGCTCGTATATGCCATTCCCAATCCGGATAATAAAGGGCAAACCAGTGGCTTTGTGGGCGCTAACATAAAAGAATCTATTACCGGACTGATGCGTCTGTTGCCGCATTATGGAAAATATTCGTGGCTGGGCTTTGAAGGCAGCCGGCCTGACAACGTGATGAAAGGAACTTTTCCGCCGCTGCATTCGCCACTGCATTACAACATTCCGGTAAAAGGACAACAACCGGTTATCAGAGCCAGACTACAGCCCGAATCCCCGTTGACCACGTTGCCAAGATAACGCTGGAAAGTAACTGAACAATCATTTTGCACAACGCTTATCGTATCATCACCCGCACAATGGGGGTAACACCCTGGAGCACTCTGATATTATAAGTCCCTGTTAACGTAGTCCCGCTTTGAAATTGTGTACCAATGATGTATGGTCTGACATAATAATTGTAAGGGTCTTTTTTTTTGTCCACAGGTGGCGGACATTTCCGGCATTTGTAAGGCACCTCAATAGTTAACGGTTGCGCATAAAGTTTACCGGAAGTAGCCGAAAATGCTCTTCCGGTGGCATTGACAAACTGAAAATAGGCCAAAGCATTGTTGACTGTTTTTCTAAAAATTCTGGTTGCTCTGGAAAAAAGCTGTTGAAAATCACCACCCCGGTTAGTAATGGAAACGGTTATCCGGTATAGGTCTTCTCCCTTTTTGGTTTTCTTTATAGCTGCAATATAACTCACTGCAATACTGTTGATTTGCGTAGTTTCCCCGGCTTTTAAAGTTACGAAATTCTGTGCTTCTAATTGAACACCGAAAAAAATCAGGACAAGAAACAGAGTAGAAACAATTTTTCTCATTGTTTTTGGTTTTAAGAAATAAAAAGTCAGGTTAACACGAATTTTAAACAAAAGTAGCAAAAATAATGTCAAAGTCAAATGAGTTTCGGCCAAATAATATTTTGAAGTGCTGAGCTCCAATAATTAACATAATTATTGCTATCTCTCCCGAAAGTTTTTGAGCACTTCAAAATATTATTTAACCATCTTTACGTTGCTGAAGAACGGTTAAATTTTTCCGTAATTTTGTGGAAACATTAACAGCTTAAAAACTTATATTATGTACGGAAAATTTAAAGAACATTTAGCCAGCGAACTTGCCAACATACGCAACGAAGGGTTGTATAAAGATGAACGCATTATCGTTAGCCCGCAAGGAGCTGAAATAGAACTGGAATCAGGAGAAAAGGTGCTGAATTTCTGCGCCAACAATTACCTTGGCCTTTCCAACCATCCCGAACTGATCAAGGCAGCCAAAGAGGGCCTCGACACACACGGCTACGGCATGTCGTCGGTGCGGTTTATCTGCGGAACCACCGATTTGCACAAAACGTTGGAACGGAAAATTGCCGAATTCTTTGGCACGGAAGACACTATTTTATATGCCGCTGCTTTTGATGCCAACGGTGGTGTCTTCGAACCGTTGTTCACCGAAGAGGATGTTATCATTTCTGACAGGCTGAACCACGCTTCCATCATCGATGGTGTAAGACTCTGTAAAGCACAACGTTATCGCTATCCAAACGGCGACATGACTGCTCTGGAAAGAGTGTTGAAGAAAGTGCAGAAAAACAGGTTCCGGGTCATCGTTACCGACGGGGTTTTCAGTATGGACGGTAATGTAGCGCCTGTGGACAAGATAGTTGAACTGGCCGAAAAATATGATGCTATGGTGATGGTTGACGAAAGCCATTCTGCAGGCGTTGTCGGCAATACCGGAAGAGGCGTCAGCGAGTACTTCAACATTACCGGACGCATTGATTTGATTACCGGGACACTTGGTAAGTCGTTCGGAGGCGCCATTGGCGGTTTTACAACCGGACGCAGGGAAATCATTGAAATGCTGCGCCAACGTTCGCGTCCTTATTTGTTTTCCAACTCACTGCCGCCCATGGTGGTCAATGCCGGTATTCGTATGTTCGACATGATGTCGGAAACCAATGCGTTGCAGGATAAACTGCACAAAAACACCGACTATTTTATGAAAAACATGACAGCTGCCGGTTTTGACATTAAGCCAACCCGGTCAGCCATTTGTGCTGTCATGCTTTACGATGCCAAATTGTCGCAGGATATGGCGACAAAATTATTGGATGAAGGAATTTATGTCATTGGCTTCTATTTCCCGGTAGTCCCTAAAGGAGAAGCACGTATTCGCGTACAGCTTTCAGCGGCTCACGAACAACAGCATCTGGATAAGGCCATTGCAGCTTTTACTAAAGTAGGTAAAGAACTGGGCGTTATAAAATAATTGAAAAAGATACAGGGTCGGTATTACAAGTCCCGGTTAGCCTGCGTTTTTTATACGGCTGATTGAGGATTGCAAATCCTCTTTCCCGGGGTATTCGGGTTGCAAACCCAAATGAGCAAAGTTTAAAGTTTCTTTGCGGTTTTTGCGTGAAATCTTTTAACCGATTGAAAAAAATTAACATGCCCTGATTATGATTGTCGGAACCGGAACGGATATTATTGAGATAAAGCGTATTGAAAGCTCTATTGAGCGAACCGAAGCGTTTGTAAACAAAATTTTCACCGAAGCGGAGCAGGATTATTGCAAAGCACAAAAAGCGGGAATATTCCAGAGCTATGCAGCACGTTATGCCGCCAAAGAGGCTTTTTTAAAAGCGTTGGGGACGGGCTATCGTTACGGACTGGCTTTCAGGGAAATTGAGGTGATAAATGACAAGTTGGGAAAACCGGAGATACTGGTTCATGGAAAAGTAAAAGCATTTATTCAGGAACAGAAAATCACAAATATCCACTTAAGCCTTTCGCATGTAAAAGAGATGGCACTGGCTTTTGTGGTGTTGGAGAAATAAACAACCAGTGTTTCTCTTTTTAGGTCGAACCAGACCTGAAAAGCGGGAAGACTTTTCGCTACCTTTCAGGTCTTGATCGACCTGAAAGGTCGTCAAAGCACCTTTTTCAACAATGTGTCCTTGTCCGGAATCTGGTTTTTGAAATTTTCGAGATGTAGTTTGGAATAAAGCATCGGGGCTAATGATTCTACGGGCTTGTAAAAAATAGATTTCTTCACTGCTTGTGGTTTAATGATGGTTCTTCCCGTATCAAAATAATTAATAATAAAAATAAGGATACTCAGAAAAAGCGCTCCTTTCAAAATCCCGAAGACAGCGCCGCCCAGTTTGTTCAGGAATCCGAGCATCAGAATATTGATAAATTTTTCTAACACTTTGGCCAGCGTCAAAACAATGATAACGACACCGATAAAAGTAACAATAAAAGATATGGCAGCCATATATTTGGGATCGACGTTAAAAAATTGTTTGAGGTATTCGGCTGTGAAATCGGAAAAATAGAATGCAAAATAGAGGCCGAGGATAAACGCTGCCAGTGAAGCAATTTCAATAATCAGCCCTTTCTTGTAACCGTTATAGCCAAACCATAAAAGCGGAATCAGTAAAATAATGTCCAGAAGATTAATGCTCATGTCCCGACCGTATTAATTTATTTCAAAAGTAGTAAAAAAGGCATAACCGGTTTACCCGATAATGCGTAGTTGTTTTCTCGGAATATTGAGAATGATGGCGCTGCCCACCACATCTATTTCCACCCTCACCCGGTTTTTTCCTTTGGCCTGTATCAAAATGCCTTTCAGTCCGGTTAGTTTGCCGGCCATGACCTCCACCTCTTTTCCCTCTTCCCAGGGTTGGTCTTCCTGCAACAACGGATCCATTTCAGTGAGATAAATCTTAACGGCATCAATTTGTTGTTGAGGCACAGGAACAGCTTTCCCTTCAAAACTGATATATTTAACCACCCCCTGTGTCTGCAGGACTTTGTAGTACTCTTTTTGCATGATATAAACAAAAATGTAAGAGCGAAACAGCGGTACCTCCACCCATTTTTTCCGGTCGCTCCACTGCCTTAATATTTTTTCTATCGGCAGGTAAAAGTCGATACCGATGCCTTCTAACTCTATAGCAACTTTTTTCTCCGTACGTGATTTAACGTATATGGCATACCAGACTTTTTTCTCTTTATCCATAGGTGTTGATTTTCACTACGATTTCAAATTTTTTTCGGATTTTTTTGCGATGCCTGTAATTTTCCGGTGTGTATCCGACCGTAATCAACAGCGGAATATTTTTCTCTTCCGGGACATGCAGCAGTTCTTTTACTTTTTTCTCGTCAAACCACCCCAGCATGCAGGTCCCCAGCCCTTCCTCCGTTGCCTCAAGGCAAAAGTGCACGGCAGCAATGCCTACATCTATCAGAGGATACTCTTTTTTCTTAATCCGGCCACCCACTTCGGTAATTATTTTGGGCTTTTCCATGACGATGGCAATAATAACCGGAGCCTGAGAGGCAAACATATTGAAAGAAGATAACGGTCCCCTGGCCGCTTTACCAACTTTTTTCACCAGTTCGGGATTGTTGATAACCACAAAAGTCCAGGGTTGTGAGTTACTTGCCGAAGGTGCCAAACGGGCCGCTTCGAGGCAACGTTCCAGTTTTTCCTTCTCGAGGGGTTTGTTCGTATATTTCCGGTCGCTTTGCCGCTTTTGTATTAGTTCAAGGAAATTTTTCATAGGCTAATAATTTTTGCCGGTTAAAAAAAGCTTTTTCGTTTTTTTAATATGCCCTGTACTACGGATGCCAGCAGTATCAATGCGCTGATATAAGCCGAAATACGAGCAATTATATCGCCGTGTTTTACGTAATAGGTCAGATGGCTGTTGAGGTTAAGTTGCCGGGCAATGACAGCCGCCTTCCAGTAGGCTGTTTTTTGCAGAATATCTCCTCTTTGGTTGATGAAGCCGGAAATACCTGTGGTGGCTGACTGTGCCACATCGCGGCGGGTTTCAATAGCACGAAGCACCGAAAAAAGAAAATGCTGACGGTAACCGGGTGTAGGGCCCCACCATCCGTCGTTGGTAATGACAATAATAAGCTCGGCCCCCGCCCGGACGGTTTTGTTCACAAAATCTCCGTAAATCGATTCATAACAAATCAACGGTGCTACTTTTACACCGGTTTCTGCATTGGTAAAAACGGTAGTGTGGTTGTCCTCTTTAAGGGTACCCACAATTCCACCCAAATTAATGGCATATTTTTCAAGTGGTTTCAGGAAAAACCAGGAGGGCATTTTTTCAACACCCGGAACGAGTTTCGATTTGTGATGAATCTGAACATAGGGCGAATTATCAAGATAAAAAGCGGTGTTATAAGCGTAATAGTACAAACCTTTTCTATAAAATCGTGCTGCAGGTGTTCGTTTTTCGTTGGGGCGGAGCCACCGAAAAGTGGAAGCGCCAATCACCACGGACAATTTGGGATACGGGTGGATAAATTTGCGCAGTGTTCGGATACTTTGCGACTGGCGCAGATTACCTTCCCAGACATTTCCCTGGATAGTCGATTCGGGAAATATCACGTAATTGGTGCTGTCATTTACTTTTTCTGCTGCAAGCTTAAGATTTTTTTGGAGAATTTCGGCAGGTGGCAAACCATACTCTTCGGTGTAAGGATCAATGTTGGGCTGAACCACCACCACATTTACCGGATTCCGGGTTTCCCGATAATGGGAATAAAGATAAAAAGAGGCGGAGAGCGGCACGAAGAGCAGTAGAAAAAGAATGATAAGGTTCTCAAACATCCGGATTTTTTCTTTTGAAAAATAATTCTGCAACACGTTAAATACCAGAATATTTATCACAATTACCCAAAAACTTCCGCCGAGAACCCCGGTAAATTCATACCACTGAATCCATATATGTTTGCTGGCAAAGACATTTCCGAGTGTGAGCCATGGCCAGGACAGCTGCCAGTTCATGTTAAAATATTCCCAGCTTATCCAGTAAAAAATTAAAATTCCAAACCCGCGACGGTTATTAAAAAGCCATTTTTTTGAAATATGAAACACCTGAAAAATCGCAGCCATGAAAAGAGAACTCAGCAAAATAGCAACGACTGCCCCTCCGTGTGTCGAATTCCATATCCACCATGTCGTAAGCACGTTCCAGATAAAAAAAGCGAGCCAGGCCAACCAAAACATCCCTCTCCGGCCGGTATCGCCCAACTGCTGCTGTACAAAGAATAATGGTACCAAAGCAACGAAAATCAGCGGAGTAAAACCATGTTGCGGCCACGAAGCCGCCAGCAGCAGCCCCGACAACAACGAAAGCAACAGTAAATGAATCCGCTTCATGGAAAAATTTTTGGGGCTAAATTAAGGCTTTTGCGTATTATCCCGGCAGGGAATCCACAAAACATCACAAACTCTTAGCTTTTCATAAAACCAATAACTTTTTCCCAAAACCCCTTTTCCAAATGACAATCGGAATGGCCGCGGTGGGGGATAATCCATAGTTCGGCACGACTCCCGGCGGCTTTTGCCAACCGTTTTCCTTCTTCCACCGGTACCGTCTTGTCTTCCTCTCCGTGAATCAGCAAAAAGGAAGCTTTAGCATTAGCAATATGTTTTTCGGGAGCAATCTTATTCAAATCAAGGTTTTGGAAAACTCTTAAATACCGGAACATTAGCCAAATCATGGGATAGTAAGGAATATGATGGTCATTAAATTGTTTTTTCATCACTGAGGCAGGATGGGCAAAGGCTCCCACGGTAACAACCTTTTTTATTCTTTTGTCGTTACCGGCGGCATAGATGGAACCGGCTCCGCCGATGGACAGTCCGACAAGATAAAATGCCGGGTTTCCCGCTTTTCTGTTATCTTCTACAAAATTGATGGAAGCAATAATATCGTTGGCAAATTTTACGAGATTAGAGTATTTGTCCGGGTCGCTGTTGCCATGACCTCGTGCATCAAAAGCCAGCATATTGAAACCATGACAGCAGAATTTTTTCAAGTAGGGTAACATGCGCCGCACACTACGTCCCCAGCCATGGGCAAAAATAATGGTGGGTGCATTTTTGTCAGATAAAACCCACCAGCCATACAGGTGTCTGCCATCCGGAAGAGGAATTTGTACTTCTTCAACTTTAAAAGGTAAGTTTTCGGGCATCTTATGTCTGTCCACCGGATTGATAAACCCTATGACCATAAAGTAAAACAGGACGGAAACTGCCACTAGCACAATTCCTAATAGGATAAAAATCCAGATCATTTTTTGTAATTTTTAGATGGACAAAGCTAAGAAATAAAGTGGTGTCCAATAAAAAACCAACAAAAAGCACAATCGGGATGACTGGTATGAAAAACGAGTATAACGAAGTTAGCGGACTTTATAGACGGACTCTAATTAGTACAGAAAGTTGTTATAAGGATAGCGCACAGCGTGTACTGCACGGATATGGTCGTACAGCAGTTTTTTTAATTCGGGATAGTTTTCCTTTGTTTTGGCTGAAAGAAAAATACAAGGCTGATTTTCGCGCGACATCCATGTGGCTTTCAGCTCGTCAAGGCTCATGTTTTCGCGGATTGGTTCCGTCAGGTCATCTTCCTCTTTGCGAACAAACCGGAAAGCATCAATTTTATTAAAAACCATAATCACATCCTTGTCGCCGGCACCAATTTCTGTTAGTGTCTCATTAACGGTTTTTATCTGATCTTCAAATTCGGGATGCGAAATGTCAATCACGTGAATTAAAATATCCGACTCACGCACTTCATCCAATGTGGATTTGAACGATTCCACCAGTCCTGTGGGCAGCTTTCGGATAAAACCCACAGTGTCCGACAAAAGAAATGGCAGGTTTTCGATGACTACCTTTCGCACGGTAGTGTCGAGCGTAGCAAACAGTTTGTTTTCCGTTAGAATATCCGACTTACTAAGCAGGTTCATCAGCGTCGATTTTCCTACATTGGTATAACCCACCAGCGCTATCCGCACAAGTTTTCCGCGATTTTTACGTTGGGTAGCTTTTTGTTTGTCGATATCCTGCAACCGCTTTTTTAGCAGACTGATTTTATCGCGGATGATACGCCGGTCTGTCTCAATTTCCGACTCTCCGGGACCGCGCAGGCCAATGCCGCCGCGTTGCCGTTCGAGGTGTGTCCACATCCGGGTCAGCCGAGGCAACAGGTATTGGTATTGTGCCAGTTCGACCTGTACTTTAGCGTGTGCCGTCTGAGCCCGTCTGGCAAAAATGTCGAGAATCAGGTTAGTGCGGTCAAGGATTTTACATTCAAGCACATTTTCTAAGTTCCTCAACTGCGAAGGCCCCAGTTCGTCATCAAAAACCACCAAATCAATATCTTCTGCTTTTACATACTGTAAAATCTCTTCTAATTTTCCCGAGCCCACATACGTCTGCGGATTGGGATAATTCAGTTTTTGAACAAAGCGTTTTTCGACCACTCCGCCGGCAGTCTCCACGAGTAAATCCAGTTCGTTGAGGTACTCTTCAACTTTTTCTTTGTCTTGTGCCGGCGTTACCAGGCTAATCAGCACTGCTCTTTCCTGCCGGTCATCCGCTTTTTTTTCTTTTTCTATCATAAGTATTTCTTCGCCGGGCAAAGGTAACCAATTGTAACAGTTGTTAATCTTTTTTAAGCGTAAACGAAAAAGTTGTTCCTCTTTCGGGTTTGCTACGCACGGTAATGCTTTGTCGATGGGCTTCGATGATGTGTTTTACAATGGCGAGCCCCAAACCGGTACCGCCTTTCTCGCGGGAACGACTTTTGTCAACGCGGTAAAAACGCTCAAAAACACGAGGGAGATTTTCTTCCGAAATACCAATGCCGTTGTCGCTTACCTCAATGAGGATATTGTCATGGAAATCGTAAAAAGAGATAACTATCCGCCCGCCTTCCGTTCGACCGTAATAGATGGCGTTGTCCACCAGGTTAATAAGTACCTGACGAATACGTGTTTTGTCTGCATGCACATTGATACGGCTGTTTTCAGTCTCTTTAATGATAATCTTTGTGTTGTTTTTATCAGCCTTAACTTCCAGAAACTCACGCACCTCACGACAAAGTTCGTTGATGTTAAAAACTGTTTCGTTCAGATTCATTACACCCGATTCAAATTTTGAAATCTCTTCGAGGTCCTGTACGATGACAATCATTCTGTCCACACTCTTTGCCGACTTTTCCAGAAACTTTTTGTTAATTTTTTTGTCATTCAAGCCTCCATCGAGCAGGGTGAGAATGTATCCCTGAATGTTGAAAATCGGCGTCTTCAATTCATGCGAAACGTTGCCGAGAAATTCACGGCGATAGTCTGCCATTTTTTGTAATTCATCAATTTTTTGTTGCTGTTCGTCGTGCCATTCCAAGACAACCTGATTCACCATGCTCAAAATATCTTCCGGATTTTTGTCTGCGTGTTGTCCCTGTTTTACTTCATTCCATTTCCCAATGGTTTTGTAAATAACTTTCAGCCGGTTATAGATAAACCGGTTCAACGAATAATAAAGCGTTATATAAGAAGCAGCAAAAATCAGTACGCTACCCACAGCAAGCGAAACCAGCTGAAAAGAGGTACCGAAATATACCATCCCGAGGTAAACGGCCACAAAAACCAGCGTTATGATACCGGCATTCAGCAAAGCCACATTGCGGGGAGCCTGTTTCATGGGTTATTTATTCTACAAATTTATAGCCGACGCCTTTGATAGTTATTATGTTGTCCAGGCCGACTTTTTCACGAATTTTCCGGATGTGCACATCAATGGTCCGGCTTCCCACAATGACATCATCGCCCCATATTTCGTGGAAAATCTCTTCGCGGCGAAAAACTTTATTGGGTTTGGAGGCCAGCAAATATAGTACGCCAAATTCTTTTCTCGGCAAAGAGATGGTTTTATCATCTTTGTTAACCACATAACGCTGCGGGTCAATAATGATGTTCCCAATTTGGATGGTAGTATTCTTTTCATCTACTTTTTTAGAACGCCGCAACAGAGCCATAATACGTTTTATTAGCACTCGCGGCTTGATGGGCTTGGTAACATAATCGTCAGCCCCGGATTCAAATCCGGCAATTTGCGAGTAATCTTCCGAGCGGGCAGTTAGAAAAACAATGAGCGTGTTATCCAGTTTCGGGATTTTCCTGATTTGCTCCACCGCTGTTATACCATCCATTTTCGGCATCATAATGTCCATCAAAATCAGATGGGGAAGTTCTTTTTTTGCCTTTCTGACTGCCTCCTCGCCATCGAAAGCCGTTATTACCTGGAAACCTTCTTTTTTCAGGTTGTAAGATAAGAATTCAATGATATCTTTCTCATCGTCAACAAGAAGAATCTTATAATCACTATAATCTGTCGTTTCCTTTTTCATTTTTCGATTAGTGCTGCGAAGATGGACAATAATTGTAAATCCCTAAAAAGGAGAATATTAAGTTTTGGTTAAATATTATCGAAGCGAAGATACAACAAAACAGTGAAATCTGGTAAACATACATGATGGGAAGGCTGTTTTGTCCGTTGTTTTTTGTAAAAAGTCTTTCCACAAAGGAGCCGCAAAGAAACATAAAGATGGATAGTTATAAAGGCAAAAAGAAAGTTTTGACAGAATAGCAGTATTGGTTTATTCCTTTTCCCCGGAAGACAAAAAGTCGATATTGCGGCGGAGACCGTTGTAACGGGTACGCTCCACGGCGGTACCTTTAAACAGTTTTTTAAAAGCCGGTTTGTCAAGGTTTTCCCAGTCGGTTTTTTGCATTTGAATGAGAAGCTCCGAAGGTTCAAATGCCGGTTCATTATGTGGTCTGACATTTCGATTCCAGGGGCAGGCATCCTGACAAATATCGCAACCGAAAATCCATTGTTTCCATTTTCCCTGAAATTCGTCCGGAATTTTTTCTCCGCGGTACTCGATGGTCAGATACGAAATGCATTTGCGGGCATCCAACTCGAAAGCTGACAAAGCGCCGGTGGGGCAGGCATCAATACACTGTGTGCAACTGC
The DNA here is from genome assembly GCA_964598065.1 of uncultured Lentimicrobiaceae bacterium. Classification (GTDB taxonomy): domain Bacteria; phylum Bacteroidota; class Bacteroidia; order Bacteroidales; family F082; genus Sulfidibacterium. The sequence goes on along the minus strand of CAZRAW010000007.1, from coordinate 11,513 downwards.
CGCAATAGTTTGTAACGGTTTCCGCGTCCGTCGTAAGTGCCAAATCCAATATGATATGGCCGATAAAGAAAAACGAACCGCCATTCCGGTTGATGAGCATTGTGTTTTTTCCGATAAATCCCAGTCCTGCCTGCCATGCAGCAGCGCGGTCAAGCACCGGTGCCGAGTCCACAAAAATGCGGGTTTCCTGTTTTCCTGTCAGGGTTTCAATTTTTTCAAGCAACAAAGCCAGCTTTTGTTTTATGATGTAATGGTAATCTTTGCCGTAAGCGTATTTTGATATTTTGTAATAGCCCTTTTCGGGAAGTTCGTCCGACGGGAAATAATTGAAAAGCACCGAAATAACCGATCGGGCATTTTCCATTAGTTTGGAGGCATCGTAACGTTTTTCGCGGTTTCGTTCCATATATTGCATGTTACCCTGCATGCCTTTTTCAAGCCAGTTTTCCACCCTTGCCGCATCTTCTTTTAAAAATTCGGCATTTGAAATGCCACAAGCAAAAAAGCCCAGCTTTTTTGCTTCCGTTTTTATCCGGTCATTCAGTTGTTCTTTTTGCAGACTGAGGATAGGCATAAGCTCAAATTTTTAGTACGGGAAACAGGGTCGTTAGTCTGCCTTTTGGGCAATCATACCACTACCGATACAGGTTTTTTCCTCCCGGTCGTAAATTACGGCAAACTGTCCCGGTGCAATACCCGAAATCTTCTTACCGGAATTAATCCGCAATCCTTTTTCATCGCGTAGTAGCACACCGGCAGTAAATTCCGGCTGATGTCTGATTTTAAATTTTATCTCTTTTAAAGCGGAATAGTCGTGGTTAGGATTTAAAAAGTGAAGATTTTCCAGCCATACCGTGTCGCTGTACTGGCTGATGGGGTCGTAACCGTTGGAGACGTAAATGATATTTTTTTTTGTATCCTTTTTCACCACAAACCAGGGGCCGCCGCCGAGTCGCAAACCGCGCCGCTGCCCAATGGTATGAAACCAGAAACCATTGTGCTCGCCCAGCACTTTACCGGTTTCCAGTTCGATAATTTCGCCCTGTTGTTCACCCACATATTTCCGGATAAAATCGGTATAATTGATTTTCCCAAGAAAGCAGATTCCCTGGCTATCCGGGCGATGAGCGCTGGGAAGATTCATCTCTTCGGCAATCCGGCGCACCTCTTTTTTCTGTAACCGGCCAATGGGAAACATGGCTTTTCCCAACTGGTCATGCGAAATTTGTCCCAGAAAATAGGTCTGGTCTTTCACGCGATCAGCAGCCGTGCCCAAAAAGGCACCTTCTTCCGTTTCGTAACGTGTGGCGTAATGACCGGTGGCTATCCGGGCGAAGTCTTTACCATGCCGGTCGTTGAAAGCGCCGAATTTTATAAGCAGGTTGCACATGATATCCGGGTTGGGCGTAAGGCCTTGTTTCACGCTCTCCATGGTGTATTTTACCACTGTTGACCAGTATTCCTTTTGCAAATCCACTACATCAAACCGGCAACCGTACTTTTTTGCAATCCAGGTGGTAATTTCAATATCTTCTTCCGCCGGGCAGTCCGTAAAAGCCGGCTCATCTTCCATGCCGATACGAATGTAAAAAATGTGCGGGTCGTAGCCCTGCTCTTTCAGCAAAGGAACACAAACCGAACTGTCCACACCACCCGATACCAAGGCCGCAATCTTCATAGTCATTCTTTGTTAGAATCCGCTGCAAAGGTCGGAAAAAACAAGGAATATTATTTTCCAAATTATTTCATGTTGTGTTCCTGACAATTTTCTATTTTTGATTTTATATATGGAGAAATTATCAGCTGTTATTATTGCCTTAAACGAGGAGAAAAATCTTACCCGGTGTTTACCCTCGTTAAAACGTGTGGCTGACGAAATTGTGGTGATTGATTCTTTTTCGACGGACGGCACCCTGGAGGTATGCCGGCAGCTGGGAGTCAGAGTGGTTCAGCACACTTTTGTAGATTATGTTGAGCAACATCGTTTTGCCGATACGCAGGCTAAAAACGATTTAATTCTTTCTATTGATGCCGATGAGGTTTTGTCTGAAGAGTTGATAAACGCTATAAAAAAGGTGAAAGCAGATCGACAGTTTGATGGCTATTTTATGAATAGGCTGGCTAACTATTGTGGAAGCCGGATTCATTATTCGGGATGGTATCCCGACCGTAAACTTCGGCTTTATGACAGGAGAAAAGGTAGTTGGCAGGGAATAATAATTCATGAATATTTTCAGCTGGCTCCCGAAGCTGAAGCCGGTTTCTTAATAGGGGATTTACTGCATTATTCCTATTATTCAATTGAACAGCATCGGCGGAGGGTGGAGAGATTTACCACTTTGATAGCGAAGTCGTATTTCGAACAGGGCGTTAAAGCGCCGGCTTTAAGAGTCTGGCTGAGTCCCGCGGCAACATTTATCCGGAGTTACTTTTTTAAATTGGGCTTTCTCGATGGGAGAGCAGGATGGCGGATTTGTACTATTTCGGCAGAAGCTACCTATAAAAAGTACCGGAAGCTAAGAAAACTTTACAAACAAAAACGGCAGGACAGGTGAAAAAACCCCGAACCATAATTATTAGCCGAACCGACAGTATTGGCGATGTGGTGTTGACACTTCCTATGGCCGGAGTGCTTAAAAAAATGTTTCCCGGCGTGCGGATTTTGTTTTTGGGACGGGCTTATACCAAAGAAGTTGTGGCCTGTTCGGAACATGTGGATGCTTTTCTGAATTGGGATGAAATAGAAAAGATGCCTGAAGTTGCGCAAAAAGTGGTTGCTTTCAAACAGCCGGCAGCAGATGTTATTATCCATGTTTTTCCACAAGTTGAAATTGCCGCCCTCGCAAAAAAGGCAAAAATTCCTTTACGGATAGGAACTCTTGGTCGGCTTTTTCATTTGACTACATGCAATAAAAAAGTCTTTTTTACGCGAAAAAAATCACCACTTCATGAAGCACAATTAAATCTGAAACTTTTGAAACCATTGGGTTTCAACAAAATTCCCAACATAAGTTATCTAACGGATAATATGGGGTTTACAAAAATTCCAAATGCGGACAAATCGTTCCGAAAACTATTGGCAAAAGATAAAATTAATCTGATTTTACATCCGAAATCGAAAGGCAGCGGCCGCGAGTGGGGTTTGGCAAATTTTGAGGCATTAATAAAATTATTACCCGAAGAAAAATATCAACTTTTTGTCTCGGGAACGGAAGAGGAGGGCAGACTTTTCAGAGAAAAGCTTCCGTTGGGCAGGAAAAATGTTACCGACATTAGCGGAAGTATGGATTTAAAGACTTTTATTGCGTTTATTGCTCGCAGTGACGGACTGATTGCTGCCGGCACCGGGCCTTTGCACATAACAGCTGCTCTAAGAAAATTTGCTTTGGGTATTTTTCCGCCTATTCGTCCTGTACATCCGGGCAGATGGGCTCCCATTGGGGAAAACGCAACTTATCTGGTTCGTGAGGGCCCTTGTAACGATTGCCGTAACGGGGGGACATGCCATTGTATGATGGAAATTACTCCCCATCAGGTGAAATCCAAAATAGAGGATTTTTTTCAAACAAGAAAACATAAAAACAGACAAAATGATTTTTTCAAAAAATTTTGAGCCTATTTGGGCGGACATGGACCCCAATCAGCACATGCGTCATACAGCTTACAACAATTATGCTGCGCAGGTACGTGTGGATTTTTTCCATAGTATAGGAATGGGATACAAGGAAATGGAAACAAGACGCCTCGGAGCTGTACTATTCCGGGAAGATACACACTTTGTCCGTGAAATACGTTTGGGCGACAAGATACGTATTGATCTGGAAATTTCAGGATTATCCGCAGATGGCCGGTTTTGGAATCTGACGCATCATATTTATAAAAATGAGGATAAACTCTCTGCCGTTATTTATATCGAAGGCGGATGGATTCACATGGACAAGCGGAAAATTATTGCCCCTCCGGAAGAGATACTTAAAAAGCTGCAGGCGCTTCCGAGGTCAAATGATTTCCGGGAAATTGTGAAAAACAAAAGTTAATTAGTCCACAAAAAAAATTGGAAGGATCACTGTAACGTAGTTAATCTATTTTCCAAGTTTTTCCCGGATTTTTTCCAGCATGGTAGCAGCCATTTTTTTTAGATCGTAAGTTGTTTTCAAACCCCAGTCTTTTCGTGCAATACTGTCGTCGATGCTGGCAGGCCAGCTGTCTGCAATTGTCTGGCGGAAATCGGGCTTGTAGGTAATGGTAAAATCGGGGATGTATTTTTGAATTTCGATTGCGAGCTGTTTCGGGTCAAACGAAATGCCTGCCATGTTGTACGACGAACGCAGCGAAAGCTGTTTCGGGTTGACTTGCATAAGCTTGATGGTATTGGCGATGGCATCATCCATAAACATCATGGGCAGCGCAGTGTCTTCTTTCAAAAAACACTGATAACGGCCTTTTTTAATTGCATCGAAGAAAATCTCAACGGCGTAATCGGTGGTACCGCCGCCGGGTTCGGTTTTGTAGCTGATAAGTCCGGGGTAACGCACACTGCGAAAATCAACGCCGTAATGTTTTTGATAATATTCGCCCCAACGTTCGCCGGCCAGTTTAGAGATGCCGTAAACGGTGTTGGGTTCCATGACAGTTACCTGCGGGGTGTTGTAACGTGGCGTAGTAGGACCGAAAACGGCAATGGAGCTGGGCCAGAAGAGCTTTTTTGCCCCCGACTCGCGGGCAGCTTCTAATGTATTCATCAGCGCTTTCATGTTGATGTCCCATGCCTGCAACGGAATTTTCTCAGCATTGCCCGAAAGCACCGCCGCGAGATTGTAAATTTCGGTGATATTGAAACGCACGAGAAAATGAAGCAGGTTGTTGAAATCAAGCACATCCAGAATTTGAAAAGGACCGCTTTCCCTTACCTCTTTGGTGGGTTGTTTAATATCGGTGGCAAACACATGGTCGTTGCCATAAATTTCGCGAAGCTTCATCATCAGTTCCGAGCCGATCTGACCTGAGCTTCCGATTACAAGAATATTGTCCATTTTATGTTTTTTTATCGAAATAAGCGTTGCAAAAGTATTAAAACAATTGTAAAAGAGGAATGAAGTGAGATGTTGTCTGAATATCATTTTGAGATAGTGACTTCAATGGTAAAACCAATAATTTTATGGTACTACTGCAAATTTTGTGGAAAACTGTTGTATCGTGTAATTATTAAATGGCAGGAAGTCGGAAGTCAGAAGTCGGAAGAAAATAGCATCCTGACAATAGTTTCTTTAATATGCAGTAACCGGTGTAAATGATAGATTTATTAGCTATTGTATTAATGAAAAACTTCCGTCTTCGGTCTTCTGACTCCTCCCAAAGAAATGCCTTCGGTTCTGCAAAAGCAATTTACCCACTAAAATGGTAGTAGAACCAATTTTATTATGCTTGTTTATCAGGCTTTACTAATTTTGTAGTCCAAAATCATTGTGTTATGGAAAACAAACTCAAAATATACAATACACTTACCCGCAAAAAAGAACTTTTTGAACCCATAAATCCTCCGAATGTGGGCATGTATGTATGCGGCCCTACGGTTTACGGTGATGCCCATTTGGGTCATGCCCGTCCGGGAATTACTTTTGACATTGTTTTCCGTTACCTGCAGCACCTCGGCTACAAGGTGCGTTATGTACGCAACATCACCGATGTGGGCCATCTTGTAAATGATGCCGATGCCGGAGAAGACAAGATACAGAAAGAAGCCCGGCTGGAGCAACTGGAACCTATGGAGGTGGTGAAATATTACACCGACCGTTACCATGAAAATATGGATCAACTAAATACTTTGCACCCGAGCATCGAGCCCACTGCCTCGGGGCATATTATCGAACAGATTGAATTGGTAAAAAAGATTCTGAAACGCGGCTATGCTTACGAATCGGATGGTTCCCTCTATTTTGATGTGGAAAAATATAACAAAGATTATCATTACGGTAAACTTTCAGGCCGACGCATCAAGGAACTCATGCAAAACACGAGAGAATTGGCAGGACAGGAAGAAAAACGGAATGCTTTCGATTTTGCCCTTTGGAAAAAGGCCGATCCCAAACACATCATGCATTGGCCTTCGCCCTGGAGCGAAGGCTATCCCGGCTGGCATCTGGAGTGCTCGGCTATGGGTGCCAAATATCTCGGTGAGACGTTTGATATCCACGGCGGCGGAATGGATTTGCTTTTCCCACATCACGAATCGGAAATTGCTCAGTCCAATGCTGCCACCGGACACGACCCCGTAAAATACTGGATGCACAACAACATGATTACTATCAACGGGCAGAAAATGGGAAAATCTCTCAACAATTTTATCACCCTAAACGAATTTTTTACCGGCAATCACAAAGCGCTTGACCGGGCTTACCACCCCATGACCATCCGCTTTTTTATTCTGCAGGCACACTATCGCAGTACCCTCGATTTCTCAACTGATGCGTTGAAAGCCGCCGAAAAAGGAATGCGAAAACTTTTTGATGCTTTTTACCTGCTCGATAAGTTAAAACCTTCCGCGGCCTCTACTGTGGACATTAAAACCATCGAAACGAAATGCTATGAGGCAATGAACGATGATTTAAATACCCCAACGGTTATTGCACATCTTTTTGATTTGGCTCACAACATCAATCAGGTAAACAGTGGGAAAGAAAGCCTCACACAAACCGATATGGATTATGCGAAAAAGTTCTTCTCCACTCTTCTGTTCGATATTCTCGGACTGAAAGATAAAAAAGAAAAAGATGACAGTAAGCTGATTGATTATCTAATGAAAACTATTCTGGAAATCCGGCAGCAAGCCAAAAACAAGAAAGATTATGCTACCGCCGATTTGATACGTAACGAGCTTACCAAGATGAAAATTCAAATCAAAGATACCAAAGAGGGCGCCAAATGGAGCTTTAAATAGTGAATGGTGAATGGTTGTTGATGCCTGAATAGCGCGTTGACATTAATTCTAAAAACAAAAGATTTCAAGATTTCAGCTTTTAGGTTTAGTGTTTTTTTCCGGGGAAATCAGGCCGGCCTGTGCGTAAGCTGACGTGGGAATCTTGTCATTAAGGTTCAGGCATTCGGCTACTACATCAGCTTCTGCTGTAGTTTCCACCATCGGTCGGGGATTTCCTGTTGCAAGGCCTGTTGATAATCAGCATACGAGCATGGCGTATAGGGATTTTTCAATTGCTTTTTGCCGGTTTTGCTTTTTACGGGAATCTCAATCCACCAGCGGTCGGTTTTTTTACTCTTCAAAAAGAAAAGTTCCTCTTTGTAATTTTCCAGAAAAACTCTGTAACGGATAAAATTTTTACTGTTTTTTTTAGGAATATCGTGTTGCCGGTTGTCAAAGCCATCCAAAAAATACCAAATCATTTGCGCTGTCAGCAGTGCGGTTTGGTTGCGAATATCGTATTTGGGATTAAATTCATAAAACCCTATGCTGGTGAGTTTGTCATTCATGCCGGCATATCGGCAAATGCGGCAGGCTTCTTCACCATTCAACCCGTTGGGGCCGGCATAATAGCTTCCGGGAGCATCTGCCGCACGAATGGCAGCTATGTCGAAAGTAAGCATGTCAGCATTGCGCACCATAGGCTCTGTTTCGACAATGTTTGCACGGATATTTCCCAACCGGTTGATGTCGAAAAAGAGATTTTTCATCAGCTGCATCGCGTCCTGATTTACAAAATAACTTTGGTAACCAATGTTGGTATAATTAAAAAGAAAATTGGGTTGATGCACGATGATGCGGCTGAGATAGGAGTGTGCATTGAGGTCCTCCTCGTCTTGTCCGAGGTCGAAAACCGGATCAACGGCAGCAATATTAATGACGCGACCGATATTTTCATAGGCAAGATAGTTGGCATAGGTTAAATCCTGGCTGCCACCGATAATGATGGGTAAAACGCCCTTTTTTATGAGTACGGACAGTGCATCTTTTACGGCAAAATAAGTGTCATCGATGGTGTTTCCCTGCTTAATATTTCCCAAGTCGGCTATTTTAACATTGTTCCAGTGGGAAAAGAGCGGATAAAGCTGTTCGCGCACTTTATCGGAACCATCGGCGCAACCGGTATTCTTTAATGATTTCCGGTCTTCGTTTACACCTATCAAAGCAACTTTAACGCCTTCCAAATCGGGAAAATGCCCGGATTTCACAAAAGGGTCAATCAGGTTTCCTACAAAAAAATTCTCGGTTTGTTCTGCGTATGCTGAAAGGTCAAGGCTTATCGGCTCAAAATAAATCTCAATGTCCATAATTATCTTATGCTTATGTGGGACTAAAATAGCAATTAAACCCGTGCGGACAAGTGTAAACGGGAATAAATGTTGGCTCAAACAACTTTGAGGTGTTTATTTTTTCTTTCTCACGAATCTTTTCTTTGGCATGTTTTTCGGGTCTTTGGCAATGGCGTAGCAATCTTCGAGTGTCAAAGAGGCGGCCTCCATATCTTTGGGAATCTTATAATTCTGTTTCTTAATAACAAGATATGGTCCCCAGCGGCCGTTCAGCACCTGCACATCGGGGTCTTTGTCGTAGCTTTTGATGAGTTTTTCTTTTTCGGCTTTTCGTTTGGCTTCGATAATCTGAATGGCATCTTCGAGGGTTACCGAAGCAGGATTGTATTCTTTTTTAATGGAATAAAAAAGCTGGTTGTGTTTTACGTAAGGGCCGAAACGGCCGATGGCCACGGTAACTTCTGTTTCTTCATATTCACCGAGACTGCGGGGAAATTCAAAAAGTTTCAGTGCTTCTTTTAGAGTGATCGTCTCGAGGCTTTGCCCTTTTTGTAATCCGGCAAAGCGTGGCTTTTCTTCCGAATCTGTATCGCCAATCTGTGCAATAGCACCATAACGTCCGATTTTAACGTACACATTTTTCCCGGTTTTGGGATCCTGTCCGAGCAGTTTCTCTCCGCTGTATTTTCCGGAGTTTTTCAGGGTGTCCTGAACTTTTTGGTGAAAAGGGCCATAAAATTCTTTAATAATATTGTTCCACACTTTTTTACCTTCGGCTATCTCATCAAATTCTTTTTCCACATTGGATGTAAAATTGTAGTTGATGATATCATCGAAATGTTGAAGTAAAAACTTGTTTACCAAAGTGCCAATATCGGTAGGGAAGAGTTTTGTCTTTTCGTTGCCTGTATTTTCTTTGGTAATTTTTTCTTTCACCTGTCCGTTTTTCAGAATAATGTTTCTGATGTCTCTTTTTTCACCGGGTCGGCTTTCTTTCACCACATACTCGCGTTTTTGGATAGTGGAAATGGTCGGGGCATAAGTAGATGGTCGCCCAATCCCCAACTCTTCCATTTTTCGTACAAGGCTTGCCTCGGTATAACGGGGAGGATGTTTGGTAAAAGTTTCCACCGATTTCATCTCCCGTAAGGTCAGCAGATTTCCTTTGGCCATGGGTGGCAACAGAGAAACATCTTGTTTTTCATCGCCGTTTTCATCGACGCTTTCGCGATATACTTTCAGAAAGCCATCGAATTTGATGATTTCTCCGTTAGCCACAAACATTTTGTCAGCACCGGAAGATTTGATTTTTACGTTGGTTTTTTCCAGAACGGCATCGCTCATTTGCGAGGCAATGGTTCTTTTCCAGATAAGTTCATAGAGTCGTTGCTCTTCGCGTGTACCATTGATGGAAGTTTGGTTCAGATAAGTCGGACGTATGGCTTCGTGTGCCTCCTGGGCGCCTTTGCTTCGTGTGGTATATTTGCGAATTTTCACATACTTGTTACCAAAAAGTGATTCAATTTCGGCTTTGGCAGCGCCGATAGCCAGACCTGACAAATTCACAGAATCCGTTCTCATGTAAGTTATACGCCCCGATTCGTAAAGTCGCTGTGCCACTCGCATGGTATTGGCAACAGATAATCCCAGTTTTCGGGAAGCTTCCTGCTGGAGGGTTGAAGTGGTAAACGGTGGCGCCGGTGATTTTTTCCCGGGTTTTTTCTCCACGGCATCAATCTGGAAAGTGGCGTTAACCTGTTTTTCAATGAAGCTTTTTGCTTCTTCAAAAGTTTTGAAACGTTCGGCATATTCCGCAGTAAAACGCGCAGTGTCTTTTTCGTTGCTCAGCCGGAACTCGGCAAGTGTACGAAAAGCCGAGGTGGTTTTGAAATTTTTAATCTCTTCTTCTCTTTCCACAATCAGCCGGACAGCCACCGACTGCACGCGACCTGCCGAAAGCGAAGGTTTCACTTTTCGCCACAACAAAGGAGAGAGCTCATAGCCTACCAAACGGTCAAGCACCCGGCGGGCCTGCTGTGCCGAAACAAGATTTCTGTCAATACTTCTTGGATTTTCAATAGCATTCAGGATAGCAGACTTGGTAATTTCGTGAAAAACTATCCGTTTGCTTTTTTCTTCTTTCAGCTTAAGTGCATTGAAAAGATGCCACGAAATAGCTTCTCCCTCGCGGTCTTCATCCGATGCAAGCCAGACGGTTTCCGCGGCTTTGGCCATCTTTTTCAGCTCACTGATAAGCTTTTTCTTGTCCGGACTAACTTCATACTGTGGCTCAAAGTCGTTTTCCACATCTACGCTGAGCTTTTTGGAGTCTAAATCCATCACATGTCCGAGGCTGGATTTAACGGTGTAATCTTTCCCGAGGAAACCTTCGATGGTTTTGGCTTTGGCAGGGGACTCGACAATCACAAGGTTTTTGGCCATATTCAAAAATTTTTATGTATTCACATTTTTAAAAATGCGCTGCAAAAGTAATATAATTAAACAATACGGATAATCCGGGTTTCTTTTTTCCGGGAAAAACCATTCGGATACCAGCGTAGTGAATTTAGCAACAAGGATTTGTGCAACAACCCTTTAGTTATGGAGCCCGGTTTTTATGTCAAAGCTTTCTAAGTACATGAAAAAAAGTTACAGCACATTTTAAATTTGTCAACATCATTAACGTTCAGTACTTTAGCAGGATAATTTAAACCATTTTCATTTTTATATACCTATTCAGCCGGTATAAATAAAGCTGTATAAAAACAGAAAAATCCTGAAAGGATTTAATAACAATAGCCCTGCACAAAGTGCAGGGTAGTTTTCCAAACAGACCGGAACCCTGAAAGGGTTCAATATTTATTTATGACAACTATCTATTATTGAACCCATTTCAGGGTTCCAATTATTCTATATTATTTAAATCCACGTGCTTTGCACGTGGCTATTATTATTTATCCACTTCGTGGATTTTTTAATTCTCATTCAATATTTATACTGCTTCTTATTAAAAATGCAAATCATTTTTCTATTAGAAGCAGTTATGCCGCCTCACGAAGCCTCTACTATTTTGCAAACCTGTTCCGTAACGGTATAATTGACTGAGCCATTTACATTCTGTCTTTTGTCCGGCTGAATAGTTACCTTAATTATAAAATTGCAACTTTATTATCATCAATGGCGTGCAGTTCGGCGCTCTTGGATTAGCCCCGGATTTAAGGCCTTTAAAAAATGTATAAGTTTATCCC